>NZ_CP034443.1:4300367-4602481 GCF_003952365.1 Mesorhizobium sp. M9A.F.Ca.ET.002.03.1.2
CTGACGGTGCGGTTGCCGGGGCTGGAGAACCGTTCGCCGGCGCGCATTGTGCTCGACCGCCAGATCAGGCTGCCGGAAACGTCGAAACTGGTCGCCGGCGTCGACCGGGTTCCGCTCTACGTCGCCGCCTGCGCCGAAGCCGACCCGCACCGGCGGGCCGCGCTCGAACGCGCCGGCGTGCGCTTCATCGGCACCGAGACGTATGAAGGCGATATTGCGCTGCCGGAACTGCTCGAGGATCTGGCCGCGCTCGGCATGGCGAGCGTGCTGGTCGAGGGCGGCGCCAAGGTGGCCAAGGCCTTCCTCGCCGAAGGGCTGGTCGACCGCATCATGCTGTTCCAGGGGCAGGAACCGATCGGCGAGGGCGGCATTGCATCGCCCATCGACGCCGACCATATCCCGGCGGGGTTCCGCAAATTGCGCGAGATGCGCTTTGGCGAAGATCATTACGCCGAGTGGATAAGACCATGATCCCAAAAGGTGGGAACCGGTTTTGGACAAGATCAAGGTCAAACTGAAAGATAGAGCCTGATGTTTACCGGGATTGTCACCGATGTCGGCACCGTTGCTGCCGTGAAGCCGCTGCGAGAGGGCGTCGGCCTGCGCATCGATACCGCCTATGACCCGCAGACCATCGCCATCGGTGCCTCGATTTCCTGCGGCGGCGTCTGCCTGACGGTGACGGCGCTGCCGGAAAGCGGCGCCAATGCGCGCTGGTTCGAGGTCGAGGCCTGGGAAGAAGCGCTCAGGCTGACGACAGCCATGGGCTGGAAATCCGGCACGAGGATCAACCTGGAGCGGGCGCTGAAGATCGGCGACGAACTCGGCGGCCACATCGTATCGGGCCATGTCGACGGCAGGGCAGAGATCGTGGCGCGCGAGGAGGAGGGCGACGCCGTGCGCTTCACGCTGGACGCACCGCGCGAACTGGCCAAATTCATCGCACCCAAGGGCTCTGTCGCGCTCGACGGCACCTCGCTCACCGTCAACAAGGTCGAAGGCACCCGCTTCGACGTGCTTTTGATCCATCACTCGCTGACGGTGACCACCTGGGGCGAACGCCAGGTCGGCGACCGGGTCAATCTGGAAATCGACACCATGGCCCGTTACGCGGCGCGCTTGGCGGAGGCGGCGAAAGAGGGGCTTTGAATGCCTGTCGTGCAAGCCGTCTTGCCGACTTTGCGATAGTCCGACGAAGAAGACGCTTGCGGATTGGCTTACGAAGCGGTCGAGCCGCTAATGCATGTCGCCCAAGAGTGCGCAGCGGTTTTGGGATAACGACATGCATAAAAACAAGAACTTGAAGCGCGTCGCGCGAATCCCTTGAGACGCGACGCGCTTTTAGAGTCTTCGCGCGCGTACAGCCACTCGAAACGGCCGCAAGGGTAGGCGCGAGGAGTGCGGGTCGAGCTTGATCCGCTGCTGCGTGGCTTGCGGCAATGCCGCTATTTTGCACGGCGGTGAGATTTTTGTTCCCGTTGCGGGTTCTATTCTCGATCGTACGCGCTATAATAAAAACTCCAAACGGAAAATAATCGCCCTCACGCGCCCTGTGTACGCTTCACGAATTTTGTGAAGGCGAAACGGGTATTCGCATTATGAAAAACGGAGCCGTTATATTGGAAAATATTAGCTACGACGCAACTGGTAAGATAAACTTGAACAATATTTATAACAATCCGGAACCGACAGCTTATTTTTCAACTTTGTCTCGCCTCGGCTATCGAATTCCCCAGGAGGCGAAACCTAGATTTCAACGATTGATCGAAGCGCGGCGGAGCGCCACCGAATCCGAACCGGCCAAGGTGATCGACATTGGCTGCTCTTATGGTGTCAATGGCGCGCTTCTCAAGCACGGACTTTCGATGGACGAACTCTACCGGCTCTACGAAGCGGCGGAGGCCGGCGACCCCGGGAAGCTCCTCCAGCGAGACCGCGATCTCTACGCCGAGCCGGCGGATGCTGCGCTCGAAATGGTCGGTGTCGATCCGGCGCATCGCGCGCTATCTTACGCTGTCGATGCGGGTATGCTCGATGCAGGTGTTGCGACCGATCTCGAGAAAGACGATCCCACGCCGCAAGACACGGCAGCGATCGAAAACGCCGACCTCATCATTTCGACCGGCTGCGTCGGCTACGTCACGGAGACCTCGCTGGAACGGCTTCTGGAAACGAGCCTGGACAGCCGCCCATGGATGGCGCATTTCGTGCTTCGCATGTTCGATTTCGGGGCCTCGGAAGAAATGCTGAGCCGGCATGGCTATGTCACGGAAAAGCTGGAGGGGCTGTTTCGGCAGCGGCGCTTTGCTTCCGCCGAGGAACGGCAGCATGTGCTCGACAACCTTCGCAGGGCGGGCGTCGATGCCACTGGCGCGGAGGAGACCGGCTGGTATCTTGCCGAGTTGCATGTCGCATGACCGGAGGAGGTCGCGAAATCGGTGCCGCTCGGTGAGATTCTAAACAGCACCGCCAGACAGTTCGCTTACACCTAGCGGTCTGATTCTAACATTCGCATCCTTTCGACGGTCTCGCTGCGAACGTCAGAATCAAAAGAACCACTAGCAAATATATGTTTCTAGTAGAGTTTTGAATTTGACATTCGCGTCGTGAGCTTGCGGCCTGGTGGGCGTGGCTCCATGGTTTTCTTGCGCCGATAAATAGCCAAGCGGTCGCACCCGTGATGCAGCCTCTGGCTGCCGCGCCCGCTTGGGCTGGCTGAACATCCGCGCATTCGTGAAAGAGTGGAAGAGTTCGAATCGCGCGAAGTCCGCCGCATTTTTGGTGGGCACTACGAAATGCGTTACGAGATCCAGCAATCGACCATCTATGTGCTCCGCCTGTGGCACACGCGAGAAGATCGATAGGCACTGCCGCCGCGCCAACAATCTTCTGCTTGCGATCAAACCGGCTTCGGCCTAAGTCACCGCGTTCCCCGGAGACATCAATGGCTGGCACATCCCAACACGGCAAAGCGTTCATCCGCCCGAAGAAGAAGGCCCACCTTCTTGTCATCGAGGCGCGCTTCCACGACGATCTTGCCGACGCGCTGCTCGAAGGCGCGACAAGCGCGCTCGAGGAAGCGGGCGCGACATACGATGTCGTCACCGTTCCGGGTTCGCTCGAAATTCCCGCTGTGATTTCCTTCGCGCTCGACGGCGCCGCCGAAGGCGGGCCGAGCTATGACGGTTTTGTCGCCCTCGGCACCATCGTGCGCGGTGACACCTATCATTTCGACATCGTCGCCAATGAATCCAGCCGTGCCCTGATGGACCTCTCCGTGCAGGAAGCGGTCTGCATCGGCAACGGCATCCTGACCACCGAAAATGACGAGCAGGCCTGGACGCGGGCCAGACGTTCGGAGGGCGACAAGGGCGGCTTTGCCGCGCGTGCGGCGCTGACTATGATAGCCCTGAAGCAACAGCTGGGAGAGCGATCGTGAGCGAACCCGCATCACCCGGCCAACCCGCGGCACGCCACGCCAACAAGCGCGGCGCTGCCCGTCTGGCCGCCGTGCAGGCGCTCTATCAGATGGATGTGGCCGGCAGCGGCATCTTCGAGATCACCGCCGAATACGAGGCGTTCAGGCTTGGCAAGGAAGTCGACGGCGCGCTCTATCGCGAGGCGGACGCGCAATGGTTTCGCGCCATCCTCGCCGGCGTGGTCGAGAACCAGAAGACCATCGATCCGATCATCCGCCAGGCGCTGACCGAGGACTGGCCGTTGTCCAGGCTCGATTCGACGCTGCGCGCCATCCTGCGCGCCGGCGTCTACGAACTGATGAAGCGAGAGGACGTGCCGGTGGCCGTCATCGTTTCGGAATATGTCGATATCGCCAAGGCGTTTTACGAAGAAGACGAGCCGAAGCTGGTCAATGCGGTGCTCGATCGCGTGTCGCGCCGGGTGCGCGGCGAGGGGCGCGGCAAGGACGCTTCATGACGGCCATCGTTATTACCGAGGCCGGCAGGGACGCGCGCCGCACGGCGCTCATCCTTGCCGCTTCGCAGGCAATCATCGGTTCGGCCGCACCCATCGCCATTTCCATGGGTGGGTTGGCCGGGCACTATCTGCTTGCCGCCGACAAGTCGCTGGCGACGGCGCCAATCACCGGCTTCAACGTCGGCGTGGCGCTCGGCGCATTGCCGGCCGCCGCCATCATCCGCCGGCTCGGCCAGCGCGACGGCTTCATGACCGGCACGATCGTCACCGCGCTCGGTGGCCTGGTCGCCACGCTGGCGCTGTTCCACGCCAGCTTCTGGCTGTTCGCCTTCGGCCTGTTGGTGATCGGCATCGGCGGTGCCTTCGTCCAGCAATTCCGTTTCGCCGCCGCCGATAACGCGCCGTCTGAATTCAAGGCGCGCGCGATCTCCTTCGTGCTGGCCGGCGGCATCGTCACCGCCATCCTTGGGCCGCAGATCGTCATCTTCACCCGCGAATTGTTTGCGCCGGTGATGTTTGCCGGCTCGTTCGCGGCCATCCTGGTTCTGGCGGCGGTCGGCACTGTCATCCTGTCGTTCCTGCGCATCCCGGCCAAGTCAACGGGCAAAGTGGAAGTCACCGACGGCGATGCGCGGCCGCTCTCCGAGATCGTGACAAGGCCGCGCTTCGTGGCGGCGCTGTTTTGCGCCGTCGGCAGCTACGCGCTGATGAGCTTCGTCATGACTGGCGCACCGCTGGCCATGGTCGGCTGCGGCCTGTCGACAGACGATGCCACGCTTGGCATTTCCTGGCATGTCATGGCGATGTTCGCGCCGAGCTTCTTCACCGGCTCGCTGATCCATCGCTTCGGCGCCGAACGGATCGTCGCCACCGGCCTTGTGTTGCTAATCGGCTGCGCCTTGGTGGCGCTCTCGGGCCTGGCGTTGTGGCAATTCTGGACGGCGCTGATCCTGCTCGGGCTCGGCTGGAATTTCGGCTTTATCGGCGCCACCGCCATGGTCGCCGACAGCTACCGGCCATCCGAAAAGGGCAAGGTCCAGGGTTTTCACGATTTCGTCCTGTTCGGCTCCGTAGCCTTCGCCTCGCTGATGTCGGGCGCCGTCTACAATGCCTGGGGCTGGGACATGCTGAACTGGATCATCTTCCCTGTGACGGTGCTGTGCTTCGTGGCACTGGGCGTTTTGAAGGCGACGAGCGCGCGCCGGTCCACCTGACACAACGCTGTCGGGACGAGGCGCGCCGAATTTGCCACGTAGGAACAAAATTATTGCGCCCGTCCCCGTCGTTATGAAACCGTGTACCCCGACGGGGCATTGAAGCCATGCTCATATGCGGCAGCCGTAGTCCGGTTCTCAGCAAGGGATTTGTGAAATGTTTTCAGTCAAGGTTCTGGCCGGCGCGGCTCTGGCGCTCGGCATCGCCGCGGCCTCTGCGAGCGCCCAGGTGGTGGTGTCGTCGAAGATCGACACCGAAGGCGGCGTGCTCGGCAACATCATCCAGCTGATGCTGAACGCCAACAACATCCAAACCACCGACCGCATCCAGCTCGGCGGCACTCCGGTGGTGCGCAAGGCGATCACCGCCGGCGAGATCGACATCTATCCGGAATACACCGGCAATGCCGCCTTCTTCTTCGAAAAGGCCGACGACCCCGTGTGGAAGGATGCCGCCAAGGCCTATGAGACGGCCAAAAAACTCGATTACGACGCCAACAAGATCGTCTGGCTGTCGCCGTCGCCGGCCAGCAACACCTGGGCGATCGCGCTGCGCAAGGAGGTCGCCGAGACCAACAAGCTGGCGACGCTGTCCGACTTCGGCAAATACGTCTCGGGCGGCGGCCAGGTGGTGCTGGCGGCCTCGGCCGAGTTCGTCAATTCGGCGGCAGCGCTTCCGGCCT
Organism: Mesorhizobium sp. M9A.F.Ca.ET.002.03.1.2; assembly: GCF_003952365.1. Taxonomy (NCBI): domain Bacteria; kingdom Pseudomonadati; phylum Pseudomonadota; class Alphaproteobacteria; order Hyphomicrobiales; family Phyllobacteriaceae; genus Mesorhizobium; species Mesorhizobium sp. M9A.F.Ca.ET.002.03.1.2. Next base: position 4,306,201 of record NZ_CP034443.1, read on the forward strand.
TCCAGACCACCTATGGCTTCACGCTGAAGCCGGACCAGCTGATCACGCTGTCCGGCGGCGATACGGCGGCGACCATCGCCGCTGCGGCGAACCAAACCAATGGCGCCAACGCCGCCATGGTCTACGGCACCGACGGCGGCATCGCGCCGTCCGGCCTGGTCGTGCTCGACGACGACAAGGGCGTACAGCCGGTCTATCAGCCCGCGCCGATCATCCGCGAGGCGGTGCTGAAGGAGCACCCCGAAATCGAGACGCTGCTGAAGCCGGTCTTCGCCAAGCTCGACCTCGTCACCCTGCAGGAATTGAACGGGCGCGTGCAGGTCGGCGGCGAGCCGGTCAAGGGCGTCGCCGAAGACTTTTTGAAGAAGAATGGCTTTTTGAAGTAGTCGGCACGCAGTTGGGAACGTGACACCGGTGCGAGTGGGAAAGGCGCGGTTGGCGGAACTGCCGATCTCCCCCTTGCGGGGGAGATGTCCGGCAGGACAGAGGGGGGTGCTGTCCCGCCGACCTGCCAACCAATTGTAACAACGGCATCTGGCAGGTTTCATTTCCAGCAGGCCCTTAATCCGACGGTCGCGATCCTTCACACCCCCCTCTGTCCTGCCGGACATCTCCCCCGCAAGGGGGGAGATTGGATGTCGCCTCGGCTTTCGCCAATCTCCAAAGTTGCCGCCACGCCCGCGAGGCCTTCGCTCGCTTATCCGAAGGGTTTTCAATGACCATCCGCTTCGACAAGCTCGGCGTGGTCATCGCCGCGATCGTTGCCTATGCGGCTTTCCTCGCCCCCTTCGCCACCTTCCGCGCCAACCGCATCGTGCCCGGCGAAGCGCGGCCGATTCTGGAGGCGTTGCCGCCAGCGATAGGCTCGCTGCTGCTGGCGATCGTCGTCGCCGCGGCGCTCATCGCGCTGTTGAAGACGCCGCTGATCCTGCGCCTTGCCGCCAGTTTGGTCGCGCTTGCAGCACTGGCGCTGCTGATCGGCGTCGCCGGCAGCTTCCTGACGCCTGAGGGCAATACCTTTGCCCGCGTCTCGCCCGCGTCGGGCTTCTGGCTGCTCATCTTCGCCTTTACGCTTTTGCTCGCCGATGTGCTGACAAGGTTGAACCTGTCGCCCTGGGCGCGGGTCGGCGTGCTTGTCGTCGCGGCAGCATCGGTTGGCCTGCTGTTGGTCTCGGGAAGCTGGGACAATCTGTCGATCCTCAAGGAATACGCCAATCGTGCCGGCAGCTTCTGGGCCGAAGGCTCCAAACATGTGACGCTGGCGCTGGGTTCGCTGGCGGCGGCGGTAGTCGTCGGCCTGCCGCTCGGCGTCCTCTGCCATCGCGTCGAAAAATTGCGGGCCGGCGTGCTGAACGTGCTGAACATCATCCAGACCGTTCCCTCGATCGCGCTGTTCGGCCTGTTGATCGCGCCGCTCGGCTGGGTCGCAACGCATGTGCCCGGCGCAGCCTCCCTCGGCATTCGCGGCATCGGCACCGCGCCCGCCTTCGTCGCCCTGTTCCTCTATTCGCTGCTGCCGGTGGTGGCCAACACCGTGGTCGGTCTTGCCGGCGTGCCGCGCGCCGCCAACGACGCCGCGCGCGGCATGGGCATGACCGATCGCCAGCGCCTGTTCGGCGTCGAATTCCCGCTGGCCTTCCCGGTGATCCTCACCGGCATCCGCATCGTGCTGGTCCAGAACATCGGCCTTGCCACCATTGCCGCGCTGATCGGCGGCGGCGGCTTCGGCGTGTTCGTGTTCCAGGGCGTCGGCCAGACGGCGATGGACCTGGTGCTGCTCGGCGCCGTGCCGACGGTGGCGCTGGCCTTTGCCGCCGCCATCATCCTCGACGCGGTCATCGAAATGACCTCCACCAAGAGACGCGAGGCACAACCCGCATGATCGAGATCGAGGGCATTACCAAGCGCTACGACGCGACAGCGGTGGTCGACGACGTGTCGATGGTGATCGAGCCGCGCACCATCACCGTCATCGTCGGCACCTCCGGCTCCGGCAAGACGACGCTGCTTCGCATGATCAACCGGCTGGTCGAGCCGACCTCGGGCGTGATCAAGCTCGACGGCGCCGACAACCGCTCGCTGCCCGGCTACGAGCTGCGCCGCAGCATCGGCTACGCCATCCAGGGTCATGGGCTGTTTCCGCATCGCACGGTGGCGCAGAACATAGCTACCGTGCCGGTGCTGCTTGGCTGGGATGCGGCCCGCATCAAGCGCCGTGTCGACGAGTTGATGACGCTCTACCAGCTAGATCCTCAGGCATTCGGGCCACGCTATCCGCACGAGCTCTCCGGCGGACAGCAGCAGCGCGTCGGCGTCGCCCGCGCGCTGGCTGCGGAGCCGAACGTGCTGTTGATGGACGAGCCGTTCGGCGCACTGGACCCGATCATCCGCAACAAGGCGCAAGAGGATCTTTTGGCGATCCAGAAGCGCTTCGGCACCACCATCATCCTGGTCACCCACGATATGGAAGAGGCCGTGCATATGGGCGACAAGATCGCGGTGATGGATGCCGGCAAGCTGGTGCAGTATGCCAAACCTGCCCAGATCCTGGCGAAGCCGGCCAGCGCCTTCGTCGAAACCCTGGTCGGCGCCAGCGAAAAACCGTTCAGGCTGCTGTCGCTCGGCCGCGTGCGCGACGCGGTGGAGAAGGGGATCGCCGAAGGCGAGGCGATCCCCGGCGACGCCAGCCAGCGCGATGCGCTGGCCGAACTCCTCTGGTCGGGCCGGCCGGCGCTGCCGGTGAAAGACGCCGACGGCAAGCCGCTCGGCCGCGTCACGGTGGACGGGCTGGTGAAACGCGCGGCGAGGCCGGCATGAAAGCCTGCCTTCCCTCGCTGCTCAGGCTTGTTCTGGTGCTGCTGCTGGCGGCCTTCGTGACCAATCCCGGTTGGTTCGAACCGCTGCTGAAGCCGCTGACCGAGAACAACGCGCCGGCGATCTACAATCAGGGTAGCCTGCTGACGCTGACGCTGCTGCATCTGAGGACCGTGCTGATCGCTACCATGGCCGCGGTCATCGTTGCCGTGGCGCTCGCCATCCTGGTCACCAGGCCGGCCGGCGTCGAATTCCTGCCGCTGTCGCGCAGCCTGGTCAATATCGGCCAGACCTTTCCGCCGGTGGCGGTGCTGGCGCTTGCCGTGCCGGCCGTCGGCTTCGGCGAAAAGCCGACGCTGATCGCGCTGTTTCTCTACGGCCTGCTGCCGATCTTCGAGAATGCGCTGACCGGGTTGACGACGCTGCCGGTCAATGTGGTCGAGGCGGCGCGCGGCGCCGGCATGACCGGCTGGCAAAGGCTGATCAAGGTCGAGCTGCCGCTCAGCGCGCCGATCATTCTCGCCGGCATCCGGCTGTCGGTGGTCATCAGTCTCGCCACCGCGACCATCGGCTCGACCGTGGCGGCCAAGACGCTGGGCGAAGTGATCATCGCCGGTCTGCTGTCGAACAACCTCGCCTTCGTCCTGCAGGGCGGCCTGATCGTCGCGGCCCTTGCCGTGCTGATCTATGACGGGCTGTCGGCGATCGAGCGCTATACCGCGCGGCGCATGGGGCGGGAGGCGGCGTAGCGTCTCGGGCGAAGCTCTCTGGTTTCAGTCTCCGCTCGAACGGGCCGGGTGATCGAGCGTCAGTTCGAGCGTGATGCCCGTCTCGCCGGCGATCCAACGGCGGCGGATGACTGCAAAATCATACGGTCTTCCGGCTTTCACAAAAGAAATCAGATCACCCACGGCGCAACCACTGTCGAGATCGAGGGCTTCGACAGTCTCCGCAATGCCTTGCTGGTCGGCATAATGTCTCGCGATGGTGGTGAGCATGATGATCACTGGAGCGCCGGTTGCGCGATCTTCGGGACTCGGCGATTGATCTGTCCGATGCCCCGATCTTTCAGCAGGAGTTCTTGCCATGACCTTGCGTTTCTCCAAGATCGTCATGTGTCTGTGTCTGGCGGTTTTCGCCTTCCTCGTTGCTTTCGGCAACATCACCGATTACGGCTCAAACTTCGCCTTTGTCCAGCATGTGCTGAGCATGGACACGACCTTTCCCGGCAACGCGCTGATGTATCGCTCGATCACCAACCCGTCATTGTGGACGGCCGGCTACTGGTTGATCATCCTGGGCGAGGCATTGACCTGCCTGCTCTATCTGATCGCGGCCTGGAATTTGTGGCAGGCGCGCAATGCCAGCGGGCAGGCTTTCAACGACGCCAAGAAATTCGTGGTGATCGCCGCCACCATGGGTTTCCTCGTTTGGTATTTCGGCTTCATGGTCGTCGGCGGCGAGTGGTTTGCCATGTGGCAGTCTTCGACATGGAACGGCCAGGAGGCGGCGTTCAAATTCTACATGACCATGCTGGCGGTGCTGATCTTCGTTGTCCAGCCTGACGGCGACCTGCGCAAAGGCTGACGACCACCAGCCGATTTCAATCGATCTAAACCGGCGGCGGCGCTGGCGAGCGTGATGCCGCCCATAACTTTTGGCCGAAAGCGGGCGCTTTTGGGCGAAAGCCGGGCAAAAACCGAACAATATCTTGACGTTCGCAACCCTGTTTCGCATAAGCCGGTGCGAAGGGAGCGGATTCCGCGCGCGGAATCCGCTCCCCGTCTCAACGGCCCAGGGAGGGGTTCTTTTGGGCCATCAATCGAGGAAAATTCGGCAATGACCATAATTTCCGCTGTCATCGCCTGCGGCCTGCTTTCAGTCCTTTACGCCATCTGGGCGACACGTTCGGTCCTTGCGGCCGATCAGGGCAATCAGCGTATGCAGGAAATCTCCGCGGCCATCCGCGAAGGCGCGCAGGCCTATCTGGCGCGCCAGTACACGACCATCGCCATCGTCGGGGTCGTGGTGCTGCTGCTCGCGTGGTGGCTGCTTTCGATCACCGCCGCCATAGGCTTCCTGATCGGCGCCGTTTTGTCGGGCGCCGCCGGCTTCATCGGCATGCACGTCTCGGTGCGCGCCAATGTGCGCACCGCGCAGGCGGCTTCCAACAGCCTCGCAGCCGGCCTCGAGATCGCCTTCAAATCGGGCGCCATCACCGGCATGCTGGTCGCTGGCCTGGCCCTGCTCGGCGTCTCGATCTACTACACGATCCTCACCCAGTTCATGGGCCTTCAGCCCGACGACCGTATCGTCATCGACGCGCTGGTTTCGCTCGGCTTCGGCGCTTCGCTGATCTCGATCTTCGCGCGTCTCGGCGGCGGCATCTTCACCAAGGGCGCCGACGTCGGCGGCGATCTCGTCGGCAAGGTCGAAGCCGGCATTCCCGAAGACGATCCGCGCAATCCGGCCACCATCGCCGACAATGTCGGCGACAATGTCGGCGACTGCGCCGGCATGGCCGCCGACCTGTTCGAGACCTACGCAGTGACCGTGGTCGCCACCATGGTCCTCGCCGCCATCTTCTTCGGCGGCACCGCCGTTCTCGGCGCCACGATGCTCTATCCGCTGGCCATCTGTGGCGCCTGCATCCTGACCTCCATCGTCGGCACGTTCTTCGTCAAGCTCGGCTCCAACGGCTCGATCATGGGCGCACTCTACAAGGGCCTGATCGTCACCGGCCTGTTGTCGATCGTCGGGCTCTCGGCCGCCACCTCGTTAACGCTGGGCTGGGGCGAGATCGGCACGGTCGCCGGCATGGTCATCACCGGCACGAACCTGTTCATCTGCGGCCTGATCGGCCTTCTGGTGACGGGCCTCATCGTGGTGATCACCGAATACTATACCGGCACCGACAAGCGCCCGGTGAACTCCATCGCCCAGGCATCGGTCACCGGTCACGGCACCAACGTTATCCAGGGCCTTGCGGTCTCGCTGGAATCGACAGCACTTCCGGCGATCGTCATCGTCGGCGGCATCATCTCGACCTACCAGCTCGCCGGCCTCTACGGCACGGCGATCGCGGTAACCACTATGCTCGGCCTCGCCGGCATGATCGTTGCGCTCGACGCCTTCGGCCCTGTCACCGACAATGCCGGCGGCATTGCCGAAATGGCTGGCTTGCCCAAGGAAGTGCGCCAATCCACCGATGCGCTCGACGCCGTCGGCAACACCACCAAGGCGGTGACAAAAGGTTACGCCATCGGTTCGGCCGGTCTCGGCGCGCTGGTGCTGTTCGCGGCCTACTCCAACGACCTGAAGTTCTTTGCCGCCAATGGCGACAGATATCCTTACTTCCAGGGCATGGGCGAAGTCTCCTTCGACCTCTCCAACCCTTACGTTGTCGCCGGTCTCATCTTCGGCGGCCTGATTCCGTATTTGTTCGGTGGCATCGCCATGACGGCCGTCGGCCGCGCGGCGGGCGCCATTGTCGAGGAGGTGCGCAAGCAGTTCCGCGAGGATCCGGGCATCATGGCCGGCACGTCGAAGCCGAACTATGCGCGTGCGGTCGACCTTCTGACCAAGGCGGCGATCCGGGAAATGATCATTCCGTCGCTGCTGCCGGTGCTGGCGCCGCTGGTCGTCTATTTCGGCGTGCTGCTGATTTCGGGCTCGAAGGCGTCCGCCTTTGCAGCACTTGGAGCCTCGCTGCTCGGCGTCATCGTCAACGGCCTGTTCGTCGCGATCTCGATGACCTCTGGCGGCGGCGCCTGGGACAACGCGAAAAAATCGTTCGAGGACGGCTTCACCGGCAAGGACGGCGTCAAGCACCTCAAGGGTTCCGAAGCGCACAAGGCCTCGGTGACCGGCGACACGGTCGGCGATCCCTACAAGGACACCGCCGGTCCGGCAGTCAACCCGGCGATCAAGATCACCAACATCGTCGCCCTGCTGCTGCTGGCCGTGCTCGCGCACGGCTGAGGCCGCTCGGCCTTTCCAGAGTCAAATCTACAACCAAACCCGCGGGAGCGATCCCGCGGGTTTGGTTTTGGATGCTGTGACGGGTCCAGGCTGCATTCAAGCGTCCGTGGTCCGAAGCTTGCGGCAATGCCGCTGTCTCGAAACAAAAACCCGCAGGATCGCTCCCGCGGGTTTTCGGTCGCCTGAGATGTTGCTGCTTTCGGGAAGCAAAGAAAAATCAGCTACCGGGCGTGCTGCCGCCGCCGCCGGGGAGGCCAGGCGCCAGCTTGCTGGCGCCGTTGATGATCTGGCTGAGGAAGTTCTGGTCCTTGCCGCCGGTCGGCGTGGTCCGTGAGATGAAGTCGAACACCTTGCCGTCCTTCAAGCCGTAATTGGCGATCTGGGTAACACGCCCGTCCTCGCCGAAATAGACGGCCAGCACCTTCTGGTCGACCAGCCTCGGCTTGTCGAAGGCTACGTAACGCTTGCGCGTCTGCGATATGTAATAGAAGGCCTCATTGTCGAACGTCGCCTTCGTCGACGGGGTGCCGAGCGCCAGAAGCACCTGTTCGCGGCTCGAGCCGACCGGCACCAGGTCGATCGCCTGCTGGTCGATGACATAGCCCTGCGTCAGCGTCTCGCTCGGATTGAGATCGCCGATCATCTTCGACGAGTTGCAGGCGGAAAGCGCCGAAGCAACCGCCAGCAGCGAGATCGCGCCGGCGGACCTGGGCAGAAAAGTCGATTTGAATTTCAGCGCGCGCAACTACAACTCCATTAGCTGGCCGCAACTTGCGCTGGGCCGCAAAACCGGTAAACCAGCTTGCTCGCCGATGCAACAAGGCCAATTCAACAAACGGTCCCCGGGAGACCACCCTCAATGTTCCAGCGCCTTTTCGGCCGCGAACGTCATGCCAACCGCGCTATCACCGAGGCGCTTTACGTACAAATCGTGGCAGCGGCGCGGCAAACCGTATTTTATTCCGGCTGGAATGTACCGGACACCCCGCTTGGCCGCTTCGAGATGCTGTCGCTGCACATGTTCCTGTTCCAGCACCGGCTGCGCGGGGAGGGCGGTGTTGCAGGCGAGGTCGCGCAGGTGCTGATCGACGAGTTCTTCATGGATGTCGAGCATTCGCTGCGGGAACTGGGCATCGGCGACGTCGGTGTGCCCAAGCGCATGAAGAAACTGGCGAAGATGTTCTATGGCCGCACCGCCGCCTATGACGATGCGCTGGAACGAAATGACCACGATGCACTCGCCGCCGCTCTTGCCCGCAATGTCAGGCCCGATGCCGGCGCCTGGCCGCAGGCAGCGCATCTGGCCGGCTACGTCGCCGGCGCCTCCAGGCAACTCGCGGAACAGCCGACCGAATCGATTGTTTCCGGCACAGTGGCATTCCCCGTCGCCAAGACTATTTAAGGAAACAAGGCTATCTAAGGAAAAGATGAAACACGCCGATCCCAAGAGCCCCGTGTCCTTCGTGGCCAACGTCGCCCGGCTGCCGCAAAAGGGGCTGCAGGTGGTGGTCGAGGCCGACGCCGCGCAGCGTGCCGCGCTGGCCGCCGAGCACGAGTTGCTTTCGGTCGAGAACTACCGCGCCGAACTGCTGGTGGCGCCATGGAAGCGCAACGGCGTCCAGGTCAGCGGCCGCGTCGAAGCCGACATCACCCAGGCCTGCATCGTCACCCTCGATCCGGTCGAGGCGCATATCGACGAGGCGGTCGACGCACTGTTCCTGCCGGAGCAGTCCAAGCTCGGGCGGCAGGGTTTCGAGGGCGGCGGCGAGATTCTGCTCGATGCCGAAGGGCCGGACAGCCCGGAAACCTTTTCCGGCAATACGATCGATGTCGGGGCGCTCGCCGAACAGTTCTTTGGACTGGCGATCGATCCCTATCCGCGCAAGCAAGGCGTTTCGATGGAGGCTGCCGACGATGCCGGGACTGCGGAAAGCGAATTCCAGCAAAAGCTGCGTTCCCTGCTGGGAAAATCCTGAAACCCGACCCAATCGGAGAAAAGCCGGTTGTGCGGCGGCCCAAAACCGCTATTTTCGCCGAACCTTCGCGAGCCCCGAACCGTCGCAAGCGCCAGGCGCTCGCTCAAGCAAACTGTGAGATGATTACCGCGTGATCAGGATTTCCATCGATGCCATGGGCGGCGATCACGGACCAAGCGTGGTCATCCCGGCGCTCATGACGGTCGCGACCCGGCGCCCCGACATCCGCTTCGTCATCTATGGCCGCGAGGAGGCGGTGCGCCCCGAGCTCGCAAAACTCCCCAAGCTGGCGGCAGTGAGCGAGTTCATCCACTGCGAGATAGCGGTCAGCATGGACGACAAGCCGAGCCAGGCGCTGCGCCATGGCCGCTGGAAGTCGTCGATGTGGAAAGCGGTCGAGGCAGTCAAGGCAGGCACTGCCGATGCCTGCGTCTCTGCCGGCAACACCGGTGCTTTGATGGCGATGTCGAAATTCTGCCTTCGCACCATGGCGACCATCGACCGCCCGGCGATCGCCGCTCTTTGGCCGACATTGCGCGGCGAAAGCGTGGTGCTGGACGTCGGCGCCACCATCGGCGCGGATGCGCATCAGCTGATTGATTTCGCCATTCTGGGCACCGGCATGGCGCGCTCGGTTTTCGGCATCGAACGGCCGAGTGTCGGCCTGCTCAATGTCGGCGTCGAGGAGATCAAGGGCCAGGAAGAGGTCAAGGAGGCGGGCCGCATGTTGCGCGAGGCCAACATGGCCTCGATGAACTACCACGGTTTCGTCGAGGGCGACGACATCGGCAAGGGCGCTGTCGACGTGGTCGTCACCGAAGGATTTGCCGGCAACATCGCGCTGAAGACGGCGGAAGGCACGGTGAGGCAGATCGCCGGTTACCTGCGCGCCGCGATGAACCGGACGCTGATGGCCAGGATCGGCTATATATTCGCCAAGGGCGCCTTCGATCGCCTGCGCGAGAAGATGGATGTCGGCCGCTCCAACGGCGGTGTTTTCCTGGGGCTGAACGGCATCGTGGTGAAAAGCCACGGCGGGGCTGATTCGGATGGCTTCGCGGCAGCGATCGAGCTTGGCTACGACATGGTGCGTAACAATCTGCTCGATCGCATCGAAGCCGATCTCGACCTGTTCCATGCGCGCAATCCGCATGCCCAGACATCCAGGAAATCCGACGTCGTTGCCGACGCAAAGGAATAGGAAAGAGCCTTGATCAGATCAGTCGTGCGCGGCACAGGCGCCGCGCTGCCCCGCCGCATCATGAAGAATGCCGATTTCGAAGGCATGGTCGAGACCTCCGACGAGTGGATCGCCCAGCGCACCGGCATCCGCCAGCGCCATATCGCGGCCGACGACGAGACAACGGCTTCGCTCGGCGAGGCGGCGGCGCGCGCGGCCCTCGACAATGCCGGGCTGACGCCTGATGACATCGATCTGATCGTGCTGGCGACCTCGACGCCCAACAACACGTTTCCGGCCACCGCCGTCGACATCCAGAACCGGCTCGGCATGCATCACGGCTTCGCCTTCGACCTGCAGGCGGTGTGCTCGGGCTTCGTCTACGCGGTGACGACCGCCGACCTCTATATCCGTGGCGGCCTGGCCAAACGCGTGCTGGTGATCGGCTCGGAAACCTTCTCGCGCATCCTCGACTGGAGCGACCGCTCGACCTGCGTCCTGTTTGGCGACGGCGCCGGCGCGATGGTGCTGGAGGCAGGAGAGGGGACGGGCAGCATTGTCGACCGCGGCGTGCTGGCGGCCAGCCTGCGCTCCGACGGGACCCACAAGGACAAGCTGTTCGTCGATGGCGGACCATCGACCACCGGAACGGTGGGCTATCTCAGGATGGAAGGCCGCGAAGTGTTCAAGCACGCGGTCGGCATGATCACCGACGTCATCGAGGCGACATTCTCGGCTGCCGGCATCACCGCTGAGGATCTCGACTGGTTCGTGCCGCATCAGGCCAACAAACGAATTATCGACGCTTCCGCCAAAAAGCTCGAAATAGCAGAGCAAAAGGTTGTGGTTACGGTCGATTTGCACGGCAACACCTCGGCTGCTTCCGTGCCGCTGGCTCTGTCGGTGGCCGTCGCCGACGGCCGCATCAAGAAGGGTGACCTGGTGCTGCTCGAGGCGATGGGCGGGGGCTTCACCTGGGGCGCGGTTTTGGTTCGCTGGTAAGTGCCGAACTGACAGGTTCGGTCCTTGACCTTGACGGATCAATTACTTAGGTTCTGCCGTTGCTTGTATCGATTTATGTTTTTGAGCTGATGGGACGGTTCGCATGGGGGGAAAGACACTTACGCGCGCCGACCTTGCCGAAGCCGTTTACCGCAAGGTTGGCCTGTCGCGTACTGAATCGGCCGAACTGGTCGAGGCGGTTCTGGACGAGATTTGCGAAGCGATCGTTCGCGGCGAGACGGTGAAATTGTCGTCGTTCGCAACGTTCCATGTCCGCTCCAAGAACGAGCGCATCGGGCGCAATCCCAAAACCGGCGAAGAAGTGCCGATCCTGCCGCGCCGCGTGATGACCTTCAAGTCGTCGAATGTACTGAAGAACCGCATCCTGCGCGCCCATCAGAACAGCAAGGCCAAGGGCGGTAAGTAGCGCCTGCTTCAAGGCTTCGGTTGAAAACAGCCGCTCCCTTTGACGCCAGGCTTGAATATTGTTTCATAAACCGCTGAAATAAAGCCTGATTCGGCAGGACAGGCCGGATCGGAATGACTCTTTGTTGAGCATGATCTTGTCCGAAAACCGATTCCCACTTTTCGGGATCATGCTCCAGCGTGAGGATTTCGCCCATGGACAAGAGCCCCGATGCTTTCCGCACCATCAGTGAGGTCGCAGAAGATCTCGACCTGCCGCAGCACGTGCTGCGTTTCTGGGAAACGCGTTTCAATCAGATCAAGCCGATGAAGCGCGGCGGTGGCCGCCGCTACTACCGGCCGCAGGATGTCGAACTGATCAAAGGCATCCGCCACATGCTCTACGACCAGGGCTACACGATCAAGGGCGTGCAGAAGCTGCTGCGCGAGAACGGCAACCATTTCCTGGTCGCCATCGGCAATGGCGACATGGCAGCGGTCGAGGCGATCGCGCAGCGCCGGCAGGCCGATGCGGTGCCGCTGACGCCGGCTGCCCAGCCGCGCGGCGCGGATGACGAGATGCTGGTTGGCGAGCCCAAGGTGAAACCCAGCCGGCGCTTTTTCGGCATTGGCAAGACCGACGACGAAGGCCCGGTGCAACCGGGCACGTCGAAACTCTCGCGTGACAATCGCGCTTTGCTGCAGGAGGCGCTGTTCGACCTTCTGGAGTGCAAGCGCCTGCTCGATCAGGTGCGCTGACGCGACGCGCTTTAAGAGCCGATCGATCGCGGGCAGAAACCGGAACTGCTTCCGGAATCATGCGTTCCTTCCGCAAAGGAAGGACGTACATCATGACATTATTTTCCACCCTCTCCGACATCGATCTTGAAAAGCAGGTCGCGGCCCTTTCCAGGGAACTGGCGGCGTTGAGGAAAGCCGTGTCCAGGCGGGGCGGCTCCTACTACGAGGATGGGCGTGACGCCGCATCGGGCTATTATTCGGATATTGCCGAGCGCTTCAGCGACGCTCTGCCCGCGATCAGGAAGCAAGGCAGAGCGATCGAGAAGACGGCGCGCGATCATCCGGCGACAGCGGCTGCTGTCGGGCTGGTTGTGGTCGGGCTCGTCGCCAGCCTGTTCCTCAGCCGGCAGCAGAAAACGTCGCGAGCGACATCGAGATCGGCACGTTGAGACAAAAGAAAATGGCGGCCGTCCGCGGACGGCCGCCATTTTTGTCGACGACAGTCGATCAGCGCGCGAGCCTGATCTTGCCCTTCGTGCCGACCTGAGTGGTCTGGTAGCACTTGCCATAGACGGTGCCGGAGGAATCAGTGCCGTCAACGTATTTGCCCTTGCAGTCGAGCTGCAGCACCATACAGGGGCCGTGACCCTTGCAGACAGCGCCGCCGCCGCTCGGAATGGTGCCGTCGGCGAAGGCCGAGCTCGGAACGGAAATCGAGCCGAAGGCCGAGACGACGATGGCCGCGGCGAGCGAAAGGCGCTTGAAGTTCGAGATATTGGTCATTTGAGCATTTCCTTCTCTGGATCGAGGATCGCCGTCCTGGCGTCCTTCTGGTTGGGGATCGCCTTCTTGGCGTCCATGCCATCTTGGTGCGGCTCTCAGAGGAAAGGTTCACACGTGCGTTCAGAAAAATTCGCGGCCCCTGACGCGTTTGCGCTTGCATCAAGTTCCCGCTGCTGATCCGATCTCTCAAAACGGCTGGCGGCCAGTGACAGTCGCTTGACGAGCGAGCGGCTCGGAGCCGTCAAACAGGTCGGCGATCGGCCAGTCGAACGAACCCGGTCGGAATGGCATCCCGCGCCGGCGTCGCTGCGGCCTATGCCAAGTCTGCACTGGTCGGTATCACGATGCCGTGACGGTTTTTTTGGTGCTTGGCAAATCGTTAATGACCGGGCATTCTCGCAACCGTTCCAGGCAACATCATTATTTGATCAAACTCTTTCAGCCCATGGAGTTGCCAATGCCCCACATAGCAAAAAAAGAGCCCATCTCCGAACTGGCGGCAATCGAAGCTGTGCCTGATCACAGCGCCCTCAGAGCCATCCGGGAAACCAGGGGATACAGCATGGAAGAGCTGTCCCTGACGTGCGGCCTGGCGGTCGATGAGATCGCGGACATCGAAAACGGCAGGAGTGCCGACCCGTCGAAGCTTCGACGAATAGCCTCTGCGCTTCGGCTTCCGGAAAACGCGCTGATCGATACAGCCGTTCTGGCACAATCCGCGGAAAATCGACCCGTCTCGTAACAGCGACACCAGAGTATCTGCTCAACATGGTCGGAGCGGCCGAATTCGAACCGGCGAGCTCTCGACCCCGGATCGCATGGCCGTTTTTGCGGCCGGTCCAACGGCGGCGGCCGCCTTCGAGAAGGGGGCCGCCCGCCATGGTCGGTGGAATTGCGCCGCAGCGCGTCCGTGCGGGAAGCAAGAACAAAGGGTGACCGGCGCTGCAGGTATAGGGGATGCCTGGCGGCGCCGGTCAGGCGAAAGTTAGGCACTCCCGCACCTAAAGATAGCTGAGTCCTGACGTGCGTCATGCGCGCTCATGGGAGTATTTGCCGGCTACATTCGATGCCGGTTTCGGTGGGCCACCCACACCTGATCCCCCATTTGGTTTCGATATCGATCGCGTGTGATACCAAAAAGGCTGAGCTGGTGGTGGGCTTGACGCGAACTGATCGGCTGGAGGGCGCGGCTCCAAAAAGCCACGGTGGCCGGAAAGGAAAGGCCTCGAAGGCCCTAATTTCCCGTTCTCGCGCGTCCCTAGTTTCCCCGGATTTCAATAAGCCTTGGGCTTCAAGGACTTAATGGTCGGAGTGGCCGGATTCGAACCGACGACCCCTTGACCCCCAGTCAAGTGCGCTACCGGGCTGCGCTACACTCCGGACCGGTCGCGATGTATCGTGATAACCCGGTTCCGGTCAACCGAATTCGGCGGCTTTTCTGCCAGATGGAATTGCAGCCGCCGGCATGGGCTGCGCCGCCGGCCTTAATTGCCGCTGATGGCGGTATTCGAGCGCGATGGCGCCCCAGATCAGTCCGAGCAGCAGATAGACATGGCGCCAATGATCGATGTCGATGAAGGTGCCCAAGCCGATATTGCCGATGAAGGCGACATAGGCGCACAGAAGATAGGGCTGCCACGGCCTGTCGCGCAGGAGAATGCGGAAGCCGGCGGCGATCGTCCAGCACGTCAGCGTCAGGAACGACACGAAGCCGAGCCAGCCATAGTCCATCAGCATCTTCAGCCAGATGTCGTGCGTGTCCTCGCCGAAAATCGTGCCGAAGACGAGCGGGCCGATGCCGAGCGGATGCTCCAGCGCCATCTGGAAACCGATCGTGTAGCGGGCGAAGCGGCCGAGGCGGGCGGTGTCATAACTCTGCTCCAGCTGGGCGCGGCTGGAAAACATCTCCGAGACGCCCGGCAGCTGCAGGATGACAAGCATCGCGACGACCAGCAGCGAGATGGCGGCGACGGTCATGACGACGACACGCAGCCGGAACATGCCGCTGGCGCTCTGCAGGAACAGAGCGCCGGTGAGCAGGATCGCCGCAACGCCGAACATGCCCCAGGCGCCGCGCGAGAAGGAGAAGAAAATGCCGGCCGTGATGATCAGCAGCGGCACCGCCAGCAAGGGCATGCGTGAGACTGGGCCTGTCAGCAGGAGATGGAGCAGGTAGATGCCGGGCAGCACCAGGAACGGCCCGAACACGTTCGGATCCTGGAAGGCGCCCGTGGCGCGGTCGTACTTGGTGAAGATCTCCGCCCCAGGGAAGGCATGGAAATAGCCTGCTATACCAAGCATCGAGGTCAGCACCGCCGACATCACATAGGCCAGGAAGATCGACCGGTAGAGACTGGGCTGGACCGATGTCACCGAGGCGAAGAAAGCCGCGGTGAAGGCAAGGAACAGCGACACCGAGAGATAGAGCGGGGTGCTGGCAATATCCGACATCTGGGTCATCGAGATCATGCCGCCGATGTTCATGATCACCAAGAGCACCAGCAGCGGCGCCGCCGCGCGCGATATGCGCAGGCCGAACAGGGTCCACACCGCCATCAGCCCGGCCATGTAGAGGTCGTATGGCGCCGGCTCGTCGATGACGAAACCGGACAGGAAGACGCCGAGGAAAACCGCGCCCGACGCAATCAGCGCGATCAGCTTGGCGTTGACCACGGCCGGCGGCAGTTCGCGCGTGACGGCGCTCAATAGGCGTTTTCCGTATTGAGCAACCGGACCGGTGTCAGGAACAGGATCCTCAGATCGAACAGCAGCGACCAGTTCTCGATGTAATAGAGGTCGTACTCCGTCCGCATGCGTATCTTCTCGTTGGTGTCCATCTCGCCGCGCCAGCCATTGATCTGCGCCCAGCCGGTGACGCCGGGCTTGACCTTGTGGCGTGCGAAATAGCCGTCGACCACCTCATTGTAGAGGAGATTGTGCGACTGGGCGGCAATGGCGTGCGGGCGCGGGCCGACCAGCGACAGCGAACCGAAAAGCGAATTGAAGAACTGCGGCAACTCGTCGATCGAGGTCTTGCGGATGAAGCGGCCGACGCGGGTGACGCGCGGGTCGTTCTTGGTCACCGTCTGCTTGGCCGTCGGGTCCGCCTTGTCCGTATACATCGAGCGGAACTTGTAGACCTCGATGACCTCATTGTTGAAGCCGTGCCGCTTCTGGTGGAACAGCACCGGTCCCTTGCTGTCGAGCTTGATGGCGATCGCGGTCGCCAGCATGACCGGCGAGAACACGATGATGCCGATGATCGAGAAGACGATGTCGAAGGCGCGCTTGGCGACCGAATCCCAGTCGTTGATCGGCTTGTCGAAGATATCGAGCATCGGCACGGAGCCGATGTAGGAATAGGAGCGCGGCCGGAACTGCAGCGCGTTCGAATGCGCCGATAGCCGGATATCGACCGGCAGCACCCACAGCTTCTTCAAAAGCTGCAGGACGCGCGATTCGGCGGTCAGCGGCAGCGACACGATCAGCATGTCGATGCGGGCGATGCGGGCGAACTCGATGAGCTCGGAAACGGTGCCGAGCTTCGGGTAGCCGGCGACGATGGGTGGCGAGCGCTTGTCGCCGCGGTCGTCGAAGATGC
The DNA here is from genome assembly GCF_003952365.1 of Mesorhizobium sp. M9A.F.Ca.ET.002.03.1.2. Classification (NCBI taxonomy): domain Bacteria; kingdom Pseudomonadati; phylum Pseudomonadota; class Alphaproteobacteria; order Hyphomicrobiales; family Phyllobacteriaceae; genus Mesorhizobium; species Mesorhizobium sp. M9A.F.Ca.ET.002.03.1.2. The sequence goes on from NZ_CP034443.1 coordinate 4,322,684, forward strand.
CGCAGATGCGGATGTCGTTGTAAGGCTGCTTTTCGACGGAGCGGATCAGGACTTCCGCCGCCGTGCCGCCGCCGACGATGACGGCGCGACGCTCCATGCGCCCGTCGCGCGCCCAGCGCCGGATCAGCTTGGACATCATGAGCCTGAGGCCGAAGATCAGCACGAAACCGACGACGAACCAGGTGCCGAAAAGCAGGCGCGAGTAATCCTCCGACATCTTCATGATGAATGCCGTCAGTGCCATCAGGGCAAAGGTGCCGGCCCAGACCAGCAGGAGACGGCCGAAATTGGCAATCGGCCGCATCAGCGAGACGATCTGGTAGCAGTCGGTGACGTCGAACAGCACCACGGCGAGGAACGAGGCGGCGGCGATCGTCAGCGGATATTGCCAGGCGAGATGGTTGAAGAAGCCGACATAATGGAGATAGAGGCTGAGACCTGACAGGAACAGCAGCGCGAATTCGACCATGCGCAGGACGCCGCTGACCATGATCGGCGACATGGTATCGCGCCGGTACTGCGTCGCGACCTGACGGGCGACGTCATTCATGCCGCCGGACGTCGGGCTCTCGGGAGGACCGTCGAATTTACGCACCGCCTCTATCGAAAAGCGGCGCGCGGGGTCGATCTCGTTCATGGTGTATCCGCAAAGCTTCCCTCAGGTGAGTAGCAAAAGAGAGCTAAGAAACCCTTGAAACAACTGGTGGCTTTGGAGCGGCTTTGGGGTTAGCGCTTGAGCGCGGCGAAATAGGCCGTCTCGATCGCGCCGGCCATCACGTCGGCGCCGAATCGCGCCTTGAGGTTGATGGTATCGGGCATCAGGTTGCCGTAGCCTTTGAGGTCGGCCAGCGCCGCACTCATCTTGTCGCCGAGTTCGCGCGGATCGGGCCGGATCAGCGCAGGAGAACCGGCGCCCAGGATTTCCGGTATGCCGCCGACGGCGGTGGCGATCATCGATTTGCCGGCGGCGAGCGTCTCCAGCACGATGTAGGGCATGGCTTCCGCGCGCGAGGGAACGACGACCAACTCGGCCAGCGCGAAGGCTTCGCGCGCCGGCATCGGCGGCAGGAAGCGCATATGGCCTTCGAGCCCGAGCCGCTTCACTTGTGCATGGTAGCGCGGCAGGTCGTCGCCGTCCCCGACCATCACCGCTTTCAACGGGCGGCCGAGCCGCGTTGCGGCAAGAACCAGCGCATCGATGAAGATGTCCGGTCCCTTGAGGTCGCGCATCATGCCGATATAGAGGACATCGGCTGCATTCCGCTCGACCCGCACCGGCTCGAACTCGGCGGCGCGTAGCCCGTTGTAGACAAGGTTGTTCGGGATGGGTGGTTCGCCGACCTTCCTGCGATATGTCTGCCTTTCATAATCGGAGACAAACAGAAGATAGTCGGTGAAACGCGCCATGAACCGTTCGAGCGCGAAGAACAGCTTGCCCGTGGCGGTCGTCTCGTCATAGTGGAGAGAGCCGCCATGAGGCGAATAAAGGCGGGCTACGCGAGACCTTGATACCCGCAACAATGAGCCGAACAGGCGGGCATAGGCGCCACCCTTGGCGCCGTGCCCGTGGAGCACGTCCGGCCGCAATTCCTTGATGATCCCAAAGGTGCGCCAGGCTGAGGCGAGGTCGCCCGGCCCGACATGTCGCTGCATCGGCGTGCGATGGATGCCGAGCGCCATTGTGCCTTTCATCTGTTCGAACAGATGTTCCTCGAAATCGCCGCCCGTCGTCGAATCGCAGACGATGCCGACGGAATGCCCAGCGGCTACCTGCGCCTCGGTCAGGTCGCGCACGTGACGAAAAATCCCTCCGACAGGTGAGCGGAAGCAGTGGACGATCCTGAGAGTGTCCGCCACGTGGGTCTAGAACAGGCGTTCGCGGACGTAGATCGTATCGCCGGGCAGAAGCGGGTCGGAGGTCGGCACGCGACCGGTCATGACCTTGCCGTTGATGTCGCGGGTGATGTCGACGCTTTCCTGGTTGGCGCGCGGGCTGAACCCGCCGGCGATGGCAATCGCCTTCTGCACGGTCAGGCCGGGAACATAGGAATACTGGCCCGCGGCACCGACTTCGCCCATGATGAAGATCGGCCGGTACCGGTCGATCTCGACCGAAACGTCCGGGTCGCGCAGGTAGCCTTGGCGCAATTTGTCGGCGATCTCGCCTTCGAGTTGATGTGCAGTGTGGCCGCGCGCCGGCACGGCGCCGACGAGCGGGATGGACAGGTAGCCGGACTGGTCGACGCTGTAGATGTTGGTCAATCCTTCCTGCTCGAACACGGTGACGCGGACCCGGTCGCCGGCGCCGAGGCGATAGGGCTGGTCGAGCGTTTTATGAAAGGCTGCCGGCGCCGGCCGGTAGCTGGAGCAGCCGGCAAGCAACGACACGGTGAGCAGCGCGCGGAAGAGGGAAGCAGTGCTTTTCATGACCGGACACGTACCTTCGACTGGCCGCCGTTACACCGCGGCAAACCCTGAGGATCGGGGTCCGTTATCGTCCCGTTAGGGTTAATGGCCGGTAAAGGCGCGCTGCCGAAGTGGCGGCAACGGATGAAAGATGGCCGATTCTGATGCTTTTGTTGCCGCTTGCCAGTAAACCCTAACAGAGGCTTATCGCGATATTAACGGCTGAGTTACCATAGTTGTTTACGGTGCATCGTGACCAATGCATGTCGCCCAAAGTGCGCAGCGGTTTTGGGATAACGGCATGCATGAAAACAAGACCTTAAAGCGCGTCGCATGAATCTGTTCAAACGCGACGCGCTTTAAGTACCGGAGCAGGATGCATGTCCGTTCAATCCGCGGCCGCAAATGTCGACGTCGATCTCAGGCAGCTCTTCGCAAGCCTTGCGAGGAACTGGCTTCGCATTCTTGTCGTCGCGCTGGTTGTAACCGGCTTGGCGTTAGCGCTCGCCTGGCTCGCTACGCCGCATTACAAGGCCGAAACACGGCTTTTGATCGAAACGCGTGAATCGGTTTACACGCGCCCCGACGGCACAAACGACAACGACAAGCCGATTCTGGACGAGGAAGGCGTGACCAGTCAGGTCGAGGTCATTTCCTCGACCGACATCCTCAAGCAGGTGGCGCAGAAGCTCAATTTGTCGCGGCTTCCCGAGTTCGACGAAACGGCGGACATGCCGGTATTGAGCCGTCTGCTCGTCATCGCCGGCCTGAAAAGCGACCCCAACGAGATTCCGCCGCAAGAACGCGTGCTGAAGACGATGCGCGAGAAGCTCAACGTCTACCGCGTTGAAAAGTCTCGCGTTATCGTCATCGAATTCTCCTCGGAAAACCCCAGGCTCGCCGCCGAAATTCCGAACGCCATCGCCGACGCCTACATCTCCGTCCAGGGCAATGCCAAGACCGAATCGAATTCCGCCGCAACCGACTGGCTGGCGCCTGAGATCGCCGACCTGTCGAGGCGGGTAAAGGATGCCGAGGCCAAGGTGGCAAGCTATCGCGCCCAGTCCGATCTCTTGATGGGCGGCAACAATTCGGTGCTCGCCACGCAACAGCTTTCCGAACTGTCGAGCGAACTGTCGCGGGTGCGCGCCAATCGCGCCTCGGCGGAAGCGACCGCCGACAGCGTGCGCAGGGCGCTGCAGAATGGCGGCTCGCTGGATGCGGTGCCGGAGGTGCTGTCTTCCGAGCTCATCCAGCGCCTGCGCGAGCGGCAGGTCGAGCTCAACGCCAATATCGCCGACCTCTCCACCTCCTTGCTCGACAATCATCCGCGCATCCGGGCGCTGAAATCGCAGCTTGCAGATCTCGATCGCCAGATCCGCAACGAGGCCGAAAAGATTATGAAAGGCCTGATGACGCAGGCGCAGACCGCCCAGGCCCGTGAAAACCAGCTTGTCGCCGACGTCAACACGCTGAAGGCCGCATCGGCGCGCGCCGGCGACCAGCAGGTCGAACTGGATGCGCTGCAGCGCGAAGCGACCGCCCAGCGCCAACTGCTCGAATCCTACCTGACCCGCTACCGTGAGGCGTCCTCGCGCAAGGACAGCAACTATCTGCCGGTCGATGCCCGTGTCTTTTCCCGCGCGGTGGCGCCGTCGGAGCCCTATTTCCCGAAGATCCTGCCGATTGCCGGTGCGGCCTTGGTCGGCTCGTTGCTGCTCATGGCGATCGTGACGCTTCTGCAAGAGCTGTTTTCGGGTCGCGCCATGCGGCCGGCCACCGGCGCTCGCTTCGAGCGGATCGAACAGGTCGCGATGCCGGCTGTCCGCCAGGAACCCACTGTCCTCCAGGAGACAGAGGAGCGTCAGCCGGAAGCCGACGCGAAGCCCTATACCGCCGCGATGCCCTATGCTGCAGCGGCCCCCGATATGATCGCGACGGCCGAAGAGCCGGCCTCCGAAGAGCAGGCGTTCGCCGAGCCAGTACCGGCGCGTGCGACCTTGGGTGAGATCGACATCGAGCATGCAGCTGAAAAACTGATCGCCAGTGGTGCCGCGCGCGCCATATTCGTCTCGCCGGAAGGCGACGAGGCTGCCGCCTCGGCGGTCCTGGTGGCGCGCGAGGTCTCGGACGCCGGCCTGCGTGTGCTCCTGCTCGATCTCACCGCTTCGGGCGCCGCCTCGCGGCCGATGCTGGACAGCAGGCTTTTCCCGGGCATTACCAATCTGCTCGCCTCCGAAGCGGTGTTCAGCGACGTGATCCATCCCGATCTCTATTCGGACTGCCACGTCATTCCCGTCGGCACCGCCGATCCGGTCCGCGCCATGCGCGCCGCCGACCGGCTGCCGATCATCATGCAGTCGTTGACCACTGCCTACGATCTGGTCGTGGTCGAATGCGGACCCACCGACGCGCAAGGCATCAGCCGCCTGGTGGGCGAGGGCACCGAGGTCTTCCTGTCGATGCTGGAGCCGGACGACGAGGTGGCGCAGGCCGCGATCGAGCTGATCGAGAGCGGCTATCCCGACCTGACGCTGGTGACGCCGGTCGGCCATGAGACGCCAGGAACGCCGATGCCCGGACGGCGCTCGGCGGCCTGAGGTGGTGGCGCAAAGCGGCTGCTTGCCTTGGGCGGTTTAGTGTCCAGGCCGTCACGAATGCCCTACGATGTGTTCGACAAGGCGAGGTGCTTCCTCGGCGATCGCCAATATTATGCCTGACTTGCGGGTGGAGGCGAAATCCAACCCGGCGAAGTAGAGGCCTGGCAGGGCGGCCACGCCATCCTCGTGAACAGGCTGTCCCGCGGCATCGAGCGCCCCGGGAAGTCTCACCCAACTGAAATCGCCCTTGAAGCCTGTGCACCACACTACACTCGTTATGCGGGACCGGGAGAGATCAAGCAAACCGATCGTCGGGTTTGGCTGACGTATCGCGACCGTCTCCGCCGGGTCGGGCTCCGAAACGGGTGCATCGATTCCAGCGCGGCTGATATATTCGTCGATATGGCGTTTGATGTTGTCGGAGGCTTCATCTGCAAAGCGAACATTCGCTTCGAGATCGTCGGCGAACGAGAGGCGGCCGCCATCCTCGACGCCAGTCAATCGCCCAAGAAGCACGACACCTTGGGCGCTGAGCGCTTGAAGGCTTATCGTATGCACCGACCCAAGCACACCGCGAGGCGGGATGCGTCCCGCAAGTCGAATGACCTCCTCTCGTCGCACGTCGAGAAACCCACATTCGAGGAGCCAGACCATGACGTCGCGGCCTCGGTAGCGCCGTGGCAGCCGTCCGACACGACTGGTGGCAAGGAAGACTGTTCGGCCTGCTTCCGCCAACTCCTCCGCGATCTGGGCACCCGATTGGCCACTTCCGACCACCAGCACCGCTCCATCGGGGAGATCCGCAGCGCTGCGGTAGCCGGAAGCGTCGATCTGGCGAAGGACAGGCGGTAACGCAGCGGCCCAAATTGGCCGCACCGGACAATTCAGGCTGCCACTTGCGACGATCACGTTCCGCGCCAAAAGCGTGCCACGTGAGGTGGTTAGCCGATACGCGCCGTTCTCGTGCGCGCGCGAAAGTTCGGTCACCGCAGTATCCGGTTCGACCGGGAGCGCGTTGCGCCTGGCGAAGTCCTCGAGGAGAGCGACGAACTGGTCGCGCGTCAGGGCACCAGACGGATCTGGGCCGTCATAGCAGTCGCCTGGCATAACGGTCTGCACGTTGGGGGTATTCATCCGAAATGAATCCCATCGCTGTGCGCGCCATGTCTCTCCTATGCGGCCTCGCTCCAATACGCTATGGCGCAGGCCCCGTCGTGCCAGCCAATAGCTGACACCCAGGCCGGCCCAGCCTGCCCCGATTACTACCGCATCAAGGACGTTGGCGTTACTCATCGTTTGCCGCGGGTCCTGATGCTGCTAACACCTTGCAGCGCCTCGATCGTGTTCGAGGCGGCACTGCGCGCGATGAACGTTTCACCTTCGTCAGCGGCCAACCGCCGAGATGGCGGCCGATGCCGCCTGAACCGATCACCGCGATCCGCATGATTTCCCCTCCGGTGCGAGGGCCACGATAACAGCTCTGTCGGCTCACGGCACGATCAAATACCCGCTCGCGACCGGCAATGGTGAAACCAAAGTACAGGGCTGTCGAAAGCCACCCACTTACCACTTGTCAACAGAGTAACTGTGGTCGCCTTTGCAAGGACCGGCTTGGCGATTCAAGCACGACCCTTCGCGACGTTAGTCGCCACAGTCCGGAATTTGGCGCATCTGCGACATGCTCGGTCGGCAGATCCATGTCCGACGTTGCTTAGTTGTCATCCTCGCCCGCCGGCATGGCCTGTCCGACTGCTTTGCGGCGCAGCATCTTGGTCAGCTTCCAGATCGTCGGGCTGTTCTTGATGAAGGCTTTCAGGCGCGCGCCTTGCCGCAGGACAAGCGCCAGCGCGCGGCCCTTCAACGTCAGCGGAATCAGGACCTCGAAATGCTGGGTCTCGATATCGCACCACAGCCGTTTGTAGGGTTCGTCGCCGACCGAGAAATCATAGACGTCGAACCCCCTCTCGCAGGCCTCCTGGATGTTGTCGAAGAACAGGAAGTCGCCGGGGCTGGTATGGGTGAGGTCGTCCTCGGCGATCGCCCCGAACTCGCAGATCAGACGCTTGCCGGAGCGGCTCGATCCGGTGACGGCGCGAAGCTTGCCCGCGACCTCGAGCCCGTGCAGCACGAAGGGCGGCTTGTCGTCGGAAAGCGCTTCAACGAACAACGCGCGGAAGAAAGCACGAACCTCCGGGTCGCCGAAGACATTGGCGATGCCCATCTTGCGGAAGCGGGATTCCTTCATCTCGAAAAACGCATCGAGCAGTCGGTTGACCTCGTCCGCCGTCCGGGCCTCGATGCGGCGATGGTTGCCGACGGCTTCGAACTTGCGCGTCTGCGAGCGGTGCTTCTTGCGCTTGCGCTTGCCGCTCGCGCGCGCGAGCAGCGCATCAAAACCTCCCGCCAAGTCGACGGCCAGCGACAGATTGGGGCTCGGAAAATGCGGAAGCGAGGCAAGCGGATTGGCGATGCCGTCGAGATCGGGCAGCAGCCGTTCAAGAGCGACGAGGTCGATGTCCGGCCGCGCCCTGGCGATCGCCGCCAGGGTCGAGCGGATTGCCGCATCATCCGCCTTGGTCAGCCAATACGGGTCGGTGGCGGCGAAATTGCCGTTGGCATGGCGGCCGCCCATGAAGCGGGCGACGCGGAACGGCCCGCTGCGGGTGACTTCCAGCGCCAGCGAAAAAACCGGCCGGCCTTCAGCATTCAGTGTCGCCAAAACGGCGTCCGCTTCGGCGTATCTGGCCCAGTTCACGATCCAGGCCGGGCTCTGCGCGGGCGCAAACAGCGCCGAACGACAGAACTCGGCATAGGCTGCAAATGCCGCACCGTCGGCGACCGAGACCGACAGGCCGGCATGATCCAACGCGCGCGGCGCAGCCTCCATGGCTTCGAGCTGATTGCCGTCAAATGACGCGATGGCGTCAACCATACCTCAATCCTTTAGGGCGTATTCACCGCGATTGGGGGCTCGCGTAGGCGCATTCCGTGCCCGAATGAGCCTAGGCGCAAAAGGTGAATGAATGATCGACGGGGGCGAGGCGATCCGGAAACTGGCGCTCAACGTCGTCCGCTATACCGGCCTTGCTCCGCTGGCAAAGCCGTTTGTCGGCGGCATCGGCGCCATCCTGATGCTGCACCGGGTCACCGCCACGCCGGAAAAGCCTGATAGCGTCAACCGGCATCTCAACATCGCGCCTGAGTTCCTCGACGCCGTGATCGCCGACATGAAGGCGAACGGCTATGCATTCGTCACGCTGGACGAGGCGATCGAACGCATCAAGGCCGGCGGCAAGGGCGGCCAGTTCGCAGCGATCACCGCCGACGACGCATACCGCGACAACATGACCGAAGCGCTGCCAGTGCTGGAAAAGCACGGCGCGCCGGTCACCATCTATGTCGCGCCGGGGCTGATAAACGGCGCCGCCGATCTCTGGTGGGAGGCGGTCGAGGACATCGTCAACGCGCGCGATCAATTGACCCTGCCGACGCCGCAAGGCCGCATGAAGATCGACTGCTCGACCCCGGGCAAGAAACTCCAGGCCATTGCGCGCCTGCAGGCCTATCTGACGCTGGAGGTCCGCGAGGAGGACCAGCGCGCGGTGCTGCGTGAATTGGCGCGGTCGAACGGCATCGAGTTGGACGGGCCGCTCCAGAGCACGCTGATGAACTGGGACGAGATCCGCACTATCGCCGGGCATCCGTTGGTGACGATCGGCGCGCATACGGTCAACCACCGCAATCTGAAGCGGCTTCCCGAGATAGATGCGCGGCACGAGGTCGACGACGTCAGGCGCATATTGCAGGCGGAACTTGGCGAGGTGCCGCGCCATTTCGCCTATCCCTATGGCTATGCCAGCGCCGTTGGCAGCCGCGAAGTCGGCCTTGTCCGCGACGCCGGCTATGCCTCGGCGGTGACGACACGCCACGGCGTGCTGCGCGCCGAACATGCCAACTTCCTGCAAGCGCTGCCGCGCATTTCGGTCAACGGCCGCTACCAGAGCGTTGCCCATATCCGCACGATGCTGTCGGGTGTGACGACGCCGCTGGCCAATGCCGGCAAGATGGTGGTGACAATCTAGCGACGGCGAATCTCAGCCCTTCGGCCGTGGGGGCTCAAGGATCAGCCATTTGATGATGCCCATGGCCGGCAGCACCCAGAGCATGCCGCTGAGCAGAAAGAACAGGAAATGCGTCCACGGTCCCGATTCGGCCAGTTGCGCAACCGCCACGATCGATGCGACCAGCGCATAGACAATGACCAGCGCCACCAGCAGGAACGTTCCGATCAGCTTCTTCAGGCGAATGGGCATTTCGCTATCTCGTTGACGGGTATCGCTTAGGCCTAACCGAGGAACCGCGCAACCCAGGCGCAGCGCGACGGCGTGCCGCGCTGTCCGGTCTTGCCAGTTGAGTTGCGATGGTTCACCAATCCGCGACGCCAACCTGCCGGGACGAACCCATGGCTGCCATATCAGCTGCCGCGCCTTATGTGGCCCGCGAACGCGACCTGCACAACCGGGCGCTGGTGCGCGGCTGGCTCTATGTCGTGCTTCTGGTGCTGGTTGCGCTGGTGCTGGTCGGCGGCGCCACCAGGCTCACCGAGTCCGGCCTGTCGATCACCGAATGGAAGCCGATCCACGGCATCGTTCCACCGCTCAACGACGCCGAATGGCAGGAGGAGTTCCAGCGCTACCAGCAGATCCCGCAATATGCCGAGCTCAACAAGGGCATGAGCATCGAAGCGTTCAAGTCGATCTTCTGGTGGGAATGGGTGCACCGGGTTCTGGCGCGCGGTATCGGCCTGGTTTTTGCCTTGCCGCTGGTGTTTTCTGGGCGACGCGCCGCATCGAACGCGGGCTTGGCCCAAAGCTGGCCGGTATCCTCGTTCTCGGCGGCCTGCAGGGCGCGATCGGCTGGTGGATGGTCGCCTCGGGGCTGGTCGACCGGGTCTCCGTCAGCCAGTACCGGCTGGCCATGCATCTGACGCTGGCCGCGCTTATCTTCACCGCGATCATGGTGGTGGCGCGAGGGCTCGCTCCCCATTCCGAGCCCGCCGCCGATCGTTCGACGCAGCGCCTGGCCGGCTTTCTGGTGCTGTTGGCGCTGATCCAGATTTATCTCGGCGGGCTGGTCGCCGGGCTCGATGCCGGCCTGAGCTACAATACCTGGCCGCTGATGGACGGCCAGCTCATCCCCGGCGATCTGATGATCCTCGAGCCGACATGGCGCAATTTCTTCGAGAGCCCGAAGACGGTTCAGTTCATCCACCGGCTCGGCGCCTACATCATCTTCGTCGCCGCGCTTTGGCACATGATCGCGACGCATCGCCGCCAGCCCGCGACAACGCATGCGCGCCGCGCGACGCTGCTGTTTCTGCTGGTGCTGGTGCAGGCCGTGATCGGCATCGGCACACTGCTGATGCACGTGCCGCTGCACATGGCGCTGACGCATCAGGCATTCGCGCTTATCCTGCTGGGCTTTGCCGCGGCGCATTGGCGAGCCACACGAGGCCCCTATCCGCTGCCCAACGAGATCGCCGTCAGAGGCTGAACCGCACCGTCCGGATCGCCATGGCGATGGACAATTCGCGGCTTTCCTCAACCGCGTTGGCATCTTCATGATGCCATGAGGCTGACAGGCAGCCATAGGCGATGGCGTGGTCGAGAATGGCGGACGGCGTCTGGCCGAGCGTCTTGGAGAACATCTCGGCCATGTTGGCAATCCGCAGCGGATCACGGCAAAGGTCGTCGCGGTTGAGCGGATTGTAGAACATGTTCGCCGCATCGAAGCCGGGATCGCCGAGAACGCCTTTCGGGTCGATCGCCAGCCAGCCGCGCGGTCCGTTCATGATGTTGCCGTGATGCAGGTCGCCGTGCAGCGGCAGCACGTCGGCAGGGTCGGCCAACAGCCGTTCCGCGGTCGCAGCCGCTTCGACATAGAGGCTCTTTTCGCCGGCGTCGCGATCGGCCTTCGCCTTCTTGAACAGGCTGGAGAACCGTGCCCGCAGCGGCTGGAGATCCGATGGGGCAGGGTGCTTCGACGGCGAAAACAGTCTTGCCATCACCTCGGCCGCGATCTCGGTCGCGGCGGCGTCGCCATGTTCGGCAAGGTCGTGTGACAGCATCCTGTCGCCGGCGTATTCGAGCAGCATGCGGTGACCGTCGCGGCCGAGCAGGCGGACGGCGCCTTCGCCGCGCCGCCAGGCGAGAAAATGCTCGCCGCGCAACTCGTCTTCGACGTCGTCGAAAGGCTTGAGGGCCTTGACGATCGCCGGCGAGCCGTCGTCGCGAAAAACCTTCCAGATGCGGCTGCTGAAGGTTTCTGCAATCAGTTCTGGCGCGCTGACCTTCCAGCGTTCTGGAAATGCCGGAACGTCCATTCAGAGCTTGAGGCCAAGCATCAAATCCATGTTCTGTACCGCAGCACCCGAGGCGCCCTTGCCGAGATTGTCGTAGACGGCGAGCAGCAGCGCCTGGGCTCTGTCGTCATTGGCGAAGACATAGAGCTTCATCCGGTTGGTGCCGTTGTAGATTTCGGGATCGATCTCCGGCACGCGCTCCAGATGCGCGTAGGGCGCCACTTCGACCACGCCGCCATCGATGGCGGCGAAATGGTCGGCGATGACAGCATGAAGCTCGGCGCCGGTCGGCACATAGTCGAGGCCGCCGAGCTGCAGCGGCACCACGGTGATCATGCCTTGCGCGAAATTGCCGACCGCCGGCTGCATGATCGGATCATGCGACAGCTTCGCATAGGTCCTGAGCTCCGGCACATGCTTGTGCTGCAGGGTCAGCCCGTAGGGCAGGAATTCCGACGCATCCTCGCCCTTGGCGACATAGTCCTCGATCATCGGGCGGCCGCCACCCGAATAGCCCGAAATGCCGTTGACGGTGACCGGAAAATCCGGCGGCAACAGGCCGGCCGCCACCAGCGGCCTGAGCGTCGCGATCGGACCTTGCGGCCAGCAGCCCGGATTGGCGACGCGCTTCGCCTTGGCGATCGCCTTCGCCTGGTCCTTGTCCATTTCGGCGAAACCATATTCCCAGCCCTCGGCCACGCGATGCGCGGTCGAGGCGTCGATGACCTTGGTGGTGTCGCTGGTGATCAGCGAAACGCTTTCTTTCGCGGCTGCGTCCGGCAGGCACAGGATCGCGATATCGGCGGCGTTGAGGAATTCGGCTCTAGCTGCCGTTTCCTTGCGGCGCTCGGTCGGAATGGAGATGATCTCCAGGTCGCCACGCTCGGTAAGCAGCGCCCTGATCTGGAGGCCGGTGGTGCCGTGTTCGCCGTCGATGAAGATTTTCGGTTTCATTGCCTGCCTGAATTCCCTGGTATTTCAAAACTATATGCCGCTTGCCTGATTCAATCCTGCAGCACTGTGATTGCCGTTGTTCAGCTCTTCGAGCCGGGCCTTACGTTCCGCCAGCAGCCCGAGATAGTGCATGGCCACCATCGAGCCGGCAATTGCCGTTATATCGGCGTGATCATAGGCGGGTGCAACCTCGACGACGTCGGCGCCGACGATGTCGATCTGGGTAAGCTGGCGCAGCACCGACAGGATTCTTGCCGAGGACGGCCCGCCGGCGACCGGTGTACCGGTGCCGGGTGCGAAAGCCGGGTCCAGGCAATCGATGTCGAAGGTGACATAAGTCTTCTTGCCGCCGGTGCGGTCGACGATGGCATAGGCGATATCGGACGCGCGCATTTCCTCCACTTCGTGGCCGTAGATGATCTTGATGCCAAACGTGTCAGGCGCATGGGTGCGGATGCCGATCTGGATCGAACGGTCGGGGTCGATTATGCCCTCCTTGACCGCGCGGCCGACGAAGGAGCCGTGATCGATGCGCTTGCCGTCGTCTGGCCAGGTGTCCTGGTGGGCGTCGAACTGCACCAAGGCCAGCGGCCCATGAATGGCGGCATGCGCCTTGAGCAGCGGCCAGGTGACGAAATGGTCGCCGCCGAGCGACAGCAGGAAGGCGCCTGACTTCAGGATCCTTGCCGCCTCGCGCTCGATCGTCCCGGGCGTCTTCTGGTGATTGCCGCTGTCGAGCAGACAATCGCCATAATCTACCACGGCGAGATGTTCGAACAGATCGCGCGAAAACGGATATTGCGGATCGTTGTCGAGGATGGTCGAGGCGCGGCGAATCGCCTGCGGCCCGAAGCGCGCACCCGGCCGGTTGGTGACGGCGGCGTCGAAGGGGATGCCCCACACCACCGCATCCGCGCCCTTCACGTCCTTCGTGTATTTGCGTCGCATGAACGACAGCGCGCCGGCATAGGTCGGCTCGAAGGAAGCGCCCGTCCTGGAGCGGGCGGTGAAGGCGTGGTCGATGTTCGTGTTCGGCATGAAGCGATCTCCTGTGCGTCGACGCGCAACCTTATTGGACATAATTCTCAGAAATGCGACCCCCTTCCGGAGAGCAGGGCCATTCGAGCCCGGTCACAAATTCTTGCTTGCCGGGCGAGCCCACGTGGGCTGACCCGGCAATTGCGCAGATAATCACGAATACAACCGAAAGTAGCCAGCCGTGGCCGGGTGTCGGCCGGGGAGCGGAACAGATATGGGGCGCCAGGTCAGCCACACCGACCGCCACAGCGGCATCGATTTCGGCAATCTGATTGCCGGCAACCTGCCGATTGCCATTATCGTATGAGGTGCAGGAATGGCCGCAGTGATCTGACTTTCCAGCGTTTACGAAGCCGGCTTCGTTCACTGGGCTGTCACGTGCGTCGCTTAACCGGGTGTCGATCCGGTACGGAGCGATTCTCATGCGAACAACCTGGCTGAGCCTTCTGCTTTCCGCCGCGCTGACGGTTTCCGTTGGCCATGCATCGGCAGGCGAAACACGCGCCAGACAGATTCTCGACCGTTTCGAGCACGCCAACCAGTGGCGCGACCATGTGATGGTGGTGGCACACCGCGCCGGCAGCATGCAGGCCGGCAAGACGCTCTATGCGGAGAACTCGATCGCCGCCGTGGAGGCATCGATCGTGCTTGGTGCCGAAATCGTAGAGGTCGACGTCAGGCGGTCGAAGGACGGTCAGTACGTCGTCGTGCATGACAGCTGGCTCGACCGCACGACGAATTGCAAGGGCGAGGTGGTCAAGCGCACGCTGGCTGAACTCAAGACCTGCAGGCTGGTGATCGAAGGTACCGGCGCCGTCACCGATGAGCCGGTTTCGACACTGCGCGAGATGCTGATGGCGACCAAAGACAGGATCCTCGTCAATATCGACAACAAGCTCGACGTCGATAGCCTGGCCGGCATGATCGCGGTCGCGCGCGATCTGGGCATGGCCGAACAGGTGATCGTCAAGGAGAACCTGTGGAATCCTGAGAGGATTGCCGCAGTGAAAGTGGCCATGAGTGCGATCGGCAGCGGTTTCCAGTTCATGCCGATCATCGCCGACGATGCGGTGCGTGATGCAGGCTTCGCCGAGAAAGTCAGCGGAGCTTTTTCGGCGCCCGCAATCGAATTGATCAATTGGCGGGCCGGCGCGGAGACGCTGACCGAGACCGGCGGGCCGCTGTTCAGCCCCCGCATGCGCGCGGCGGCGATAAGGGGCGACTGGCACATCTGGGCCAATACCTATGCCATCGTCAACAAGCCGGGCGGCTTCATTGCCGGCGGTCGCGGCGACGAACTGGCGGTGCTCGCCAGTCTACCGCGCGAGACCTATGGCTTCTGGGCCGAGCGAGGCGCCACCATCATCCAGACCGACGAGCCGAAATTGGCCATCGACTGGCTGGCGGCGAACGGCTACCGCGTGCCTTATCGCGATGAAGCGCGGCCGGCCGAGTCCGCCAACACGGCGAGCATCAACTAGGAAATCCGACACCGCGCTTCACCCCACCCGGCGCTTCGCGCCGACTTCCCCATCGAGGGGAGGTAGAAGGTCGCGGCAGCTTCCCCGTTCGCCGACTGGTCCGCAAAGGGTGGCAGGCACCGGTGCTCTGAATGAATGTAAGGCGCGGCGCTCTACCCCCCTTGATGGGGAGGTCGCGCCGCAGGCGCGGGTGGGGTGACAGCCGTGACCTTTCGCTGATGAAGCGTCGACGGCTCCTGCGCGCCGTCAGACGGCCATCGCCACGCCGTCCAGTTCGCTCAGAGCATCGTCCGGCAGATCGAGTTCGGCTGCGGCGAGGTTTTCCCTGAGATGCTCGACCGACGAGGTGCCGGGGATCAGCAGAATATTGGGCGCGCGGCGAAGCAGCCAAGCGAGTGCGACCTGCATGGGCGTGGCGCCCAGGCGCTGAGCGACGCCGGATAGGGTAGACGACTGCAGCGGGCTGAAGCCGCCGAGCGGAAAGAACGGGACATAGGCGATGCCTTCACGCGCAAGTTCGTCGATCAGGTTATCGTCGCCCCTGTGCGCCAGATTGTATTGGTTCTGCACGCAGACGATCTCGGCGATCCGCCGTGCTTCTCTTATCTGCGTTGAAGTGGCGTTGCTCAGCCCGATGTGACGCACCAGGCCTTTTTGCTGCATAGCGGCCAGCGCGGCGACCTGTTCTTCGATCGACCCTTCGGCGGGTTCATGCACGTCGAACATGATCCTGAGGTTGACCACGTCCAGCACGTCGAGCCCGAGATTGCGTAGATTGTCATGCACCGCCTGCGTCAGTTCCTCGGGAGAGAACGCCGGGAGCCACGCGCCATCGGCGCCGCGACGGGCGCCGATCTTGGTGACGATGGTGAGGTCGTCGGAATAGGGCGCGAGCGCTTCACGGATGAGCAGATTGGTGACGTGCGGGCCGTAGAAGTCGCTGGTGTCGATATGGTTCACCCCGGATGACACGGCCTCGCGCAACACGGCCAAGGCTGCGTCGCGATCCTTGGGTGGGCCGAAGACGCCGGGCCCCGCGAGCTGCATGGCGCCGTAGCCGAGCCGCTTCACGGTGCGGTCGCCGAGAGGGAAAGTGCCTGACTTGTCGATGCTGGACATGGTCTGTCTCCTTCGATTGATGGGGCAGAAATAGTCGCTGTGCGCTGTCCTGATAATCCGCTACTATCCGCACGGCTTGTGCGGAATAGCGAACAGTGAATATCGAACTTGGTGATCTGAATGCTTTCCTGGCGGTGGCGCGCGCCGGCGGTTTTCGCGAAGGCGCGCGTGCAAGCGGCGGCAGCGCGTCGGGCTTGAGCGAGGCGGTGCGCCGTCTTGAGGCGCAGCTCGGTGTCAGGCTGCTCAACCGCACCACACGCAGCGTCGCCTTGACCGAAGCGGGCGTCGGGTTGCTGGCGCGGCTCGGCCCGGCCCTGAATGAGGTCGAGGCGGCACTTGACGTGGTCAACGGTTTTCGCGATCGGCCGGCAGGTACGCTGCGCCTCAATGTGCCGGTCAGCGCTGCGCGGCTGGTCCTGCCCGCGATCGTCCCGCGGTTCCTCGCCGCCTATCCCGGCATCCGGCTGGAGGTGATCGCCGAGGAGAGCTTCGTCGACGTGCTGGCGGCCGGCTGCGACGCCGGCATCCGCTACGACGAGCGGCTGGAACAGGACATGATCGCGGTGCCGATCGGACCGCGCCTGCAACGCTTTGCCACCGCTGCCAGCCCTGCCTACCTGGATCGTCATGGCCGGCCGCAACACCCGCGCGAGCTGCTCGGTCATGCCTGCCTGCGCGGCCGCTTCGCCAGCGGTGCGATGCCGCCGTGGGAGTTCGAACGCGACGGTGAGGTTGTGCGGGTCGATCCAACCGGCCCGCTCCTGGTGACCCTGGGCGGAGCGGCCGATCTCGCCGTCGATGCGGCCATCGCCGGCACCGGCATTGTCAGCCTGTTCGAAGACTGGCTTCGCCCTCACTTCGAGAGCGGTGCGCTCGAACCCGTCCTCGAATCCTGGTGGCAGAGCTTCTCGGGACCGTTCCTTTATTATCCCGGCCGACGCCTCGTGCCCGCCCCGCTGCGAGCGTTTATCGACTTCGTCAAGGCACCAGCCAGCCACGCCTGAAATGAAGGCCGCCAAAGGAAAAAGGCCGCCTGGAGGCGGCCTTTTCGAAGATCTGAAGCTGCGTAACGCTTAGCGCTTGGAGAACTGGAATGAGCGGCGGGCCTTCGCCTTGCCGTACTTCTTGCGCTCGACGACGCGGCTGTCGCGGGTGAGGAAGCCGCCCTTCTTGAGCACGGCGCGCAGCGCCGGCTCGTAATAGGTCAGCGCCTTGGAGATGCCGTGGCGCACCGCACCTGCCTGGCCGGACAGGCCGCCGCCGATGACGGTGGCGACGATGTCGTACTGGCCGGCGCGGTTGGCGGCGATGATCGGCTGGTTGAGGATCATCTGCAGGACCGGGCGCGCGAAATAGGACGCGAATTCCTTGTCGTTGACGACGATCTTGCCGGAGCCTGGCTTCACCCAGACACGCGCGATGGCGTTCTTGCGCTTGCCGGTGGCATAGGCGCGACCCGACTTGTCGAGCTTCTGGACGTGGACGGGTGCGGCCGGCTGTGTGTTGGTGTTGCCGGTTGCAGTTCCGAGTTCTGCGAGCGAGGAAAGCTCAGCCATCTTACGAAACCTTCTTGTTCTTGGCGTTCAGCTTGGCCACGTCGAGCACGACGGGCTGCTGGGCGACATGCGGATGTTCCGTGCCTGCATAGACGCGGAGGTTCTTCATCTGGCGACGGCCGAGCGGGCCACGCGGGATCATGCGTTCGACGGCCTTCTCGACGACACGCTCGGGGAAACGGCCCTCGAGCAGCTGGCGTGCCGTGCGTTCCTTGACGCCGCCAGGGTGACCGGTGTGCCAGTAATAGACCTTGTCGGTGAATTTCTTGCCGGTGAACACCACCTTGTCGGCGTTGATGACGATGACGTTGTCGCCGTCGTCGACATGCGGAGTGAAGGTGGGCTTGTGCTTGCCGCGAAGATGATTGGCGATGACAGTGGCGAGACGGCCGACGACGAGACCCTCGGCGTCGATCAGCACCCACTTCTTCACCACATCCGCAGGCTTCTGCGAAAAGGTTGCCATGGATTTCTGCTTTCGGTTCGGACCTTCCCCATTTTCGAACAATAGGAGAAAGGCGTTTCTTGTTGCTTGGATTGAAGGAGAGCGCTTGCCCGCCGCCAATAACAAAACGGCGGCCTGTGCGGGCCGCTGCTTCGTGACGGCTTATAGGCGAGGGCGGTTATGGCGTCAAGGCGAATTAAAAGACGAGTATCGTATAAAGCGACGCAAAAACAAAGGCTTGAGTTAAAGGTACTATTTTACCACATAGGTTTAAGCGGCACCGAAACCAGATAGGCGCCTTCGGCGAGCGCGTTGCGTATATCCGGAAGCGCGACAATCGCCTCGTGGCTGGACGGTTTGGGAACGGGCATATCTTCCGCCCACGATCGCAGTGCTTCAACGGCATTCGGTACGATGTCTTCCACCGCGTCCGCAGCCGAAAAGCAACCGGGAATGTCTGGAAAGCGGATGCCGAACGCGCTGTCGGAATCTTTGTCGACCAATGCGAAATAGTTCTTCATTGCAGCCCCCAAGGCGTCTCAAGACAGCGCTCGCTTCGGCGGGATCGAATAGGTGCCCGTGGCGTGCGCCACCGTATGTCCCTCCGGTCCGGCGACGATGTCGATGTCGAACACCATCAGGCTCTTGCCCAGCTTCAGGATGCGGCAATGGCCGTCGATCGGCCCGGCCTCGGCCTTGCGGACGAAATTGATGTTGAGGTTGGTGGTGACCGAAAGTGCATCCGGCCCGGCATGCGAAAGCACGCAGACATAGCCGCCTATGTCGGCAAGCGTGAACAGCGACGGGCCCGACACGGTTCCGCCGGGGCGCAAATGCCGCTCGTCGGCATTGAGGCGCACCGTACAGCCGCCCGGAAACACATCGGTCGCCTCATAGAAACGGAACGTATCGTTGAGTTGGGGGTAGACGGTTTCCATCAGCGCGTTGACTTGCTCGGCAGTCAGCACCGGTTTGAGATTGTTCTGCTCGGGCATTATGTTCACCGTTGGTGGGTGCCGACGTGCCGTACCGGCCCGCTTGTCGAACGAGACGGCTGGGCCAATTGTTGCTCATGAGAAAACACGTCTGACGACTGTTCTTCAATCGGCAGCGTGCTAGTTCTTTTGTTCCATGGCCTTTGAATGCGCTGCGGGTCGACGAAGAGGTTTAGAGAAATGGCTGAAATCCTTGCCATCAAACCGGCTGCCACCGAAGGTCCGGTCGTCACCAGATTGGACAAGGGCATCCTGCGCCTCACGCTTTCCAATCCGCCGGCCAATGCCCTGTCGCTTTCAGTCATGGCGGCTCTGATGGAGGAACTCGACCGGGCCAAGGCTGACAAATCCGTCCGCGTTATCATCCTGGCGGCGGCCGGAAAGGTGTTCTGCGCCGGGCACGACCTCAAGGAAATGACCGCGCGCCGCGCCGACGCCGACCGCGGCAAGGCGTTCTTCGAGGAAACGTTTTCCGCTTGCGCGGCGCTGATGCAGGCGATCGTGCGCCATCCCAGGCCTGTCATCGCCGAGGTCGATGGCCTGGCGACGGCGGCCGGGGCGCAACTGGTCGCAAGCTGCGATCTGGCGATCGCCTCGCATGAGGCGACCTTCTGCACGCCAGGCGTCAATATCGGCCTGTTCTGCTCGACGCCGATGGTGGCGCTGTCGCGCAACGTCTCGCGAAAGCACGCCATGGAGATGCTTCTGACCGGCGAGACGATCGACGCGGCGACGGCGAAGGAATTCGGCCTGGTCAACCGCATCGTGCCGCGCGAATACCTGAATCAGATTGTCGCCAAATACGCGCAAACCATTGCTGCCAAATCGTCTTTGGTCGTCAAGACCGGCAAGGAAGCCTTCTACGCGCAGGCCGAGATGGGGCTGGCCGACGCCTATGCCTATACCGGCCGCGTCATGGTCGAAAACATGCTGGCGCGCGACGCCGAAGAAGGCATCGGCGCCTTCATCGGCAAGCGCAAGCCGCAATGGTCGGACGACTAGGGTCAGGACTCATTGATCCAAAAGATGAATGCTGCGGCGAAGGCAATGGCTGACAGGAAGGTGTGAGCGCATCGGTCGTAGCGGGTGTGGATGCGACGCCAGTCCTTGAGCCGGGCGAACATGTTCTCGATCTTGTGGCGCTGTCGGTAGAGGATTGGATCGTATACGTGCTTTGTGCGGTGTTTGGCATGAGGAGGAATGCACGGCGTGATGCCTCGATCTGCCAGCGCCTGCCGGAAGGCAGCGGAACTGTAGGCCCTGTCGGCGAGCAGGAAGCTGGCGTGCGGTAGCTGCTCGAGAACTGCGGCAGCAGTCTTGTGATCGTTGGCCTGTCCCTCGCTCAGATAGAGTAGCAGCGGCCGCCCCTTGCCGTCGCAAACCACCTGCAGTTTGGTGGTCAGCCCGCCCCGGCTGCGTCCGATACATCGGGGTAGAGCCCCTTTTTGAGCAGGCTCGCCGCCGTTCGATGCGCCTTGAGATGAGTGGCATCGATCATCAGCCTCTCGGTACCGCCACCTTGCGCGGCTAGCTCGGCCAAGATGCGGTTGAACACGCCCAGCCGGCTCCAGCGGATGAAGCGGTTGTAGATGGTCTTGTGCGGACCGTAGCCGGCAGGGGCATCTCGCCAGCGCAATCCATTGCGGATCACAAACAGGATGCCGCTCAGCACCCGCCGGTCGTCCACGCGTGGAACCCCATGCGAAAGCGGGAAATAGGGCTCAATCCGGCGCATCTGCTCCGGGGTCAACATCAGCAAATCAGTCAAGGTGGCATCCTCCTGCCACCTTGAATCATCACCCAGCCGACAACTCAACCAATTAATGGGTCCTGAGCCTAGCTATGGAACCCCGCGTCTCCATCATCACCATCGCCGTCGACGATCTCGACCGCGCCACACGCTTCTATGAGGCGATGGGCCTGACCCGTCATGCCGGGATCACCGATGGCGTCGCCTTCTTCCAGATGGGTGGCGTCATTCTCGGGCTGTTTCCGCGCGAAAGCGCCGAAGCGGATTCAGGCGTCACCTTCGGCACGGCGCCGTCCGCCATCTACCTTGCCTACAACACCCGCTCCGACAGGGAGGTCGATGACGTGCTTGCGATGGCCGAGAAGGCCGGCGGTCGTATCGTCAAGCCGGCCGGCCGCGCTTTCTGGGGCGGCTGGTACGGCTATTTCGCCGACGCCGACGGGCATATCTGGGAAGTGGCGCACAATCCGGCCTTTCCGATCGCGGAAGACGGCAGCATTTCGCTGCCGGGCTGATCCTTCTTCCAGATGGCGTATCGCAAGCAACTGACGCGGCTGAAGGCGCCTTATCTCAAACGCATCTTGCTCGAGCCGTCGCGGGTCGCCGACTGGGAAAAATACCCCTGGAACCTGCCGATCTTCCGCAGCCAGGAATTCCAGCTCGAATTCACCACGCCGATCACCATCATTGTCGGTGAGAACGGCACCGGAAAGTCGACATTGCTCGAGGCGATCGGCGCTCTGGCCGGATACGATGAGGCCGGCGGCGGCAAGGGCTACATGCCCATCGACCACTCCCGCGCCATCGACAAGAGCGGCGCGGCACTGGCGGACACGCTGCGCGGCCACTGGCTGCCGAAGGTCACCGCTGGCTGGTTCTTTCGCGCCGAATCCTTTTACTCCGTCGCCCGCTACCTCGATCAGGCGGCGCTGGACGCTCACGAGGCGCCGCCCGATTTCCTGTCCTGGTCGCATGGCGAGGGCTTCATCCGCTTCTTCGAGGAGCGCTGCCGCCGGCAAGGCATCTACATTCTAGACGAGCCTGAAAGCGCGCTTTCCCCGACGCGCCAGATCGAGCTTCTCAAGATGCTGCGGCGGATGGATCTGTCAGGCACGGCGCAAGTGATCATGGCGACGCATTCGCCGCTGCTGATGGCCTGTCCCGGGGCGCGGCTGTTTCGCATCAGCCGGTTCGGGCTCGACCCGACCGATTTCCATGACACCGATCATTTCCGCATGATGCGCAATTTCTGCAGCGATCCGGATGGTTTTCTCGCCGAAGCGCTGTATGAGGACGAGGCATGAATCACGACGCCTACGACAATGCCTATATCGCCGGCATCCTCAATTCGGTGAAGACCATCGCCATGGTCGGCGCATCCGCCAACGATGTGCGGCCGAGCTATTTCGTGCTGAAATATCTGCTGGGCAAGGGGTTTTCGGTGTTCCCGATCAACCCCGGCCAGGCCGGCAAGGAAATCCTTGGCCGGATGACCTATAGCAGGCTCGCTGACATTCCCGAGCCGATCGACATGGTCGACGTCTTTCGCGGCTCCGCGGCAGTGCCGGGCGTGGTCGACGACGCGCTGCGGCTCGATCCGCTGCCGAAAGTCATCTGGATGCAGCTTGGCGTGCGCCATGACGAGGCCGCCGCGCGCGCCGAAGCCGCCGGCATCAAGGTGGTGATGAATCGCTGCCCCAAGATCGAATATGGCAAGCTGTCGGGCGAGATCGGCTGGACCGGCGTCAATTCCGGCGTGCTGTCGTCGAAGAAGCCGCTGATGCGGTCGGGATTCCAGAGTTTCGGCGTTCGCCAGAAGTAGGTAGTGAATGGTGAATAGTGAATGGTGAATAGAAGGATTTTTCTGGAAGGCGGGCAAAGCGGTATATGAGCCGCTTGCAATCAGGGTAGGGCTGCCCGACTTTGCCATTCACCATTCACCATTCACCATTCACCATTCACCATTCACCATTCAGGGAGGTATTCGATGACCAGCACGCCCGGTTTCAACACGCTCGCCGTCCATGCCGGCGCCAAGCCCGATCCGGCGACGGGCGCGCGTGTCACGCCGATCTACCAGACGACCTCCTTTGTCTTCGATGATGCCGACCATGCCGCCTCGTTGTTCGGCTTAAAAGCCTTCGGCAACATCTACACTCGCATCATGAACCCGACGCAGGCGGTGCTGGAAGAACGCATCGCGGCACTTGAAGGCGGAACGGCAGGGCTGGCCGTGGCGTCGGGCCATGCCGCGCAGGTGCTCGTCTTCCACAATCTGATGCAGCCCGGCGACAATTTCGTCGCCGCGACAAGGCTTTATGGCGGCTCGATCAACCAGTTCGGCCACGCCTTCAAGAATTTCGGCTGGCAGGTGCGCTGGGCCGACACCAACGACATCTCGACCTTCGAGAGCCAGATCGACGACAAGACCAAGGCGATCTTCATCGAGAGCCTGGCCAATCCGGGCGGTGTCTTCGTCGACATCGAGAAGATCGGCGACATCGCCCGCAAGCACGGTCTGCCGCTGATCGTCGACAACACGCTGGCCTCGCCCTATCTGGTGCGGCCGATCGAGCATGGCGCCGACATCGTCGTGCATTCGCTGACCAAGTTCATCGGCGGCCACGGCAATTCGATCGGCGGCGCCATTGTCGACGGCGGCACCTTCGACTGGTCGAAATCCGGCAAATATCCGATGCTGTCGGAGCCGCGCCCCGAATATGGCGGCCTCGTCCTGCACGAGACCTTCGGCAATTTCGCCTTCGCCATTGCCGCGCGCGTGCTGGGCCTGCGCGACATGGGCCCGGCGATCTCGCCCTTCAATGCGTTCCTGATCCTGACCGGACTGGAAACCCTGCCGCTCAGGATGCAGCGCCATTGCGACAATGCGGTCACCGTCGCCGCCTGGCTGTCCAACCATCCCCAGGTTGCCTGGGTGTCCTATCCCGGCCTGCCCAGCGACAAGAACAACGCGTTGCAGAAGAAGTACGCGCCACTTGGCGCCGGTGCGGTGTTCACCTTCGGCCTGAAGGGCGGTTATGCGGCGGGCATCAAATTTGTCGAGGCGCTCGAACTGTTCTCCCACCTCGCCAATGTCGGCGACACCAAGTCGCTGGTCATCCACCCGGCATCGACCACGCACCGGCAACTGTCCGACGAGCAGAAGGTCGCGGCCGGCGCCGGGCCGGATACGGTCAGGCTTTCGGTCGGCATCGAGGATGTCAACGACATCGTCGCCGATCTGGAACAGGCCCTTGGCAAGGTTTGATCCATGCTGGAAGGAGCTTCCATGAGCGCGCCAAGATTTCTTTCCGTCGGCGTCGGCGGCGTCGAACCGGAACTTGGCGCGCCGGCGCCGGATCGACTGATTTCAGGCAATCCGACGTTCCGCACCTGGAATGTCGAGGAACGCGACGGCGGGCTCTATGCCGGCATCTGGGAGGCGACGCCGGGCAAATGGCGCATAGAGTATGACGAGTGGGAGTTCTGTCACATCCTGTCCGGCGTCTCGGTGATATCGGAAGACGGCGGCGAGGCGCGCACCGTCAGGGCCGGCGACAGTTTCGTGCTCAGGCCGGGCTTCACGGGCAGCTGGGAAGTGCTTGAAACGACTCGCAAGGAGTATGTTATCCGCCTTTGAAGCGCGTCACGTCTGAAGGGATTCATGCGACGCGCTTTAAGTTTGTTGTTTTTATGCATGTCGTTGCCCCAAAACCGCTGCGCACTTTTGGGCGACATGCATTGGAGCATCGGGCTTCACAGAAGGCGATCGATGTCGGTATCGGAAAATCCGTATCCGCACACCATGGCCCTGTGCCAGGGACTTCCAAGCAAACCATCGAGGCATGAATCGATGCGCTGGCGCAGGATCGCATTGCCTTTGGCGAGCGCGAACGCGCCGGCTGCTGGCTGTTTTTCGGCTGCCGGAACGTCGATGACCGCAAGAGGCGCGTCGAGGCGCTGAGCCAGATAGCCCCGATGCGCCATGGCGACACTTGCATAGGCATGCACCACGCCGGCAGCGACGGCATCGGCCGCGCCCGCTTGCGTGGCGAATATCCTGATCCGCTGGGGCGGAACGCCATTTTGCAGAGCCGTTTGATGTTGGATCTGGCCCGATATGACGCCGATCAGCGCTTCCTCATCTGCGGCGATGGAGCGATAGCCCCGGAACTCGCGCGGATTGCCTTTCGCGACCAGCAACCCGTCCTGCAGGACCCAGATCGGTCGCGTGAAATCGACGGATTTCTTGCGTTCGTCCGAGACGAACAGACCGGTGGTCATGTCCCACTGGCCCTCGGCCAGTCCGGGAAGCAGTTTGGCGAACTCGGTCTCAACAGGCAAAAAGGCTCCCAGCCCCAACATTTCGCAAACCTTGTGCGCGAGCTCGACGTCGCAGCCTGAGACACCTCCGGCAGCGTCGGTGAAACAGAAAGGAGGTTCTTGCAAGAAAGCGAATTTCATCTTTTCGGGCATGCGTTCTCGGCCTCGGGTCCGCAGTTCTCAAAAGTGCACGGCGAGCGTTTCCAACCCATGGAAATGATAGGTGTCGCGGAAGCGCGGCTGCTCGGCAAGACGGAGCCGCGGTAGCCGCTCGAACAAGGTTTTCAGCGACACCTGCAATTCGAGCCGGGCGAGCGGCGCGCCGATGCAGAAATGAATGCCGGCGCCGAACGAGACGTTCTTCTGATCCGCGCGGTCCGGCCTGAAGGCGAGGGGTTCGGCAAAAACCGCCGGGTCGTGGTTGGCCATGCCGAGCAGCAGGCCGATCGTCTCGCCAGGGCGCAGGGCGATCCCAGGCCCGACTTCGATCTCTTCATAGGCATAGCGCGTGAACATGTGCAGCGGCGCATCGAAACGCAGGCACTCCTCGACGGTTGCCGCGGTCGCCTCCGGCGACGGGAAGAAGCGGCGCGGGTCGCCACCTTGTGCAAGGATCGAGCGCACCGCATTGCCGGTCTGGTGGACGGTCGCCTCGTGGCCGGCATTGAGCAGCAGGATGGCCGAGGACACCAACTCGTCCTCGGAGAGCTTCTGGCCGTCCTCCTGCGCCGCGATCAGCAGCGACAAAAGATCATCGCCGGGGTTTTTGCGCCGCTCGGCGACATAGCCACGCAGGAAGTCCGAAAAATCCCGCGCCGCGCGATCGGCCGTCTCTTCGGTTTCGCGCGTGCGGCCGTGCATGTACATGGCGACCATCCGATGCGACCAGTCGAGCAGTTGCGGCCCCATCTCGACCGGCACGCCGAGCATTTCGGCAATGATGGTGATCGGCAAAGGTGAGGCGAACGCCGGCAGCAGATCGACCTGGTCCGGTTTGAAACGGTCGATCAGTTCGTTGGCGAGCGCCTCGACGCGCGGCCGCAGCCGCTCGACCTGACGCGAGACGAAGGCGCGGTTGACCAGTGTCCTGAGCCTGGTGTGCACGGGCGGTTCCAGCTCCAGCATCGAATTGGCCTCGACGCCGTCGAAGGCGCTGAGATGCGCGCGATCCTGGCCGATGCCCCGGCTGTCGGGGATGCCGGCGGGGTTCTGGCGGCCGAAGCGGCGGTCGCGCAGCAGCCGGTTGACGTCGTCGAAGCCGCCAACGCACCAGAAGCCGAACTCCTCCCAAAAGAAGGCGCTCGATGCGCCATGCATGAAGGCATAGGCATCGTAAGGGTTCTGGAAAAACGCCGGCTCGTGCGGATCGAGCCGCAGATGGCGCGTCGAGGGATCGAAGACGAGATAGTCTGGCATCATCTTTGACCAATAGCGCGCCTTGCCTCCCTGGTGCCAGACCGTATGTTGGCCGCCAAAGTCCTCATCATTGAGCCAGCCGAAACAGCTGCGGAAAGTCTGATTTGATGAATGTGATTGTTGTCGGCGCGGGCATTGCAGGCCTTTCGACCGCCTGGTCGCTCGTCAAGGCCGGCCACAGCGTTTCCATCGTCGAGCAGGGGCCGATCCCCAATCCGCTCGCTGCCTCGGGCGACCATCATCGCATCATCCGCCGCGCTTATGGTGCAGCGGCAGGCTATGGCCGCCTGATCACCGAGGCCTATGAAGCCTGGGACGATATGTGGGCCGATCTCGGCGAAAACCATCTCGACCCGCGTGGCTTCATCTGCATTTCGCGCGAGGAGGGTGATGACGCCGAGCAGATGCGCGACGGGCTGGCGGCCGGCGGTTTTCCCTTCGAGATGATCGAGCCGAGCGAGGCCGTAGCACGCTGGCCATTCCTCGAGACCGGAAGTTTTCGCTACGCTTTCTTCTCGCCGCAAGGCGGCGCGTTGCATTGCCGCAAGATCGCGGCGGGCCTCGCCGAATGGCTGCGAACCAACGGCGCCAATGTCTACGAAAACAGCAAGGCGACGGAGGTCGACGCCGAGGCCGGCCGCGTCGTGCTTGAAAGCGGCGACACGATGCAGGCCGACCGCATCGTCGTTACCGCTGGCGCCTGGGTGCTGAAACTATTTCCGGAACTGGGCGGTGAGTTGACCACATACCGAACCGCGCTCGCCTATGTCGAACCGCCGGCGGGTCTGAAAGCGGCATGGCAGGCGGCACCCGTTATCCTCGATGTCGGCGGCACGACCGACGGCTACATGATCCCGCCCTCCGGTGGCGCCGGCATGAAATTCGGCTCGGGCCTGCACAAGGTGCCGACCAGTGATGCCGACTGGAACCGCAAGCCGGTGGCGGGCGAGGGTGAGGCGATCCGCAACCTGTTTTCACCGCCGATCGCCCGTATCGAGGAATACAGGGTGACCGAGGTCGTCACCTGCGCCTACACCTTCACCGCCGACGAGAAGTTCCTGGCGCATGAGAAGGGCAGATGCCTTGTTGTCTCGGCCTGCTCCGGTCACGGCTACAAGTTCGGCGCGGCGGTCGGCAGGCGCGTTGCAGCGTCCATCGGCAATGGCGACGTCGCCGGCTTGAAGGCGTGGCTGCGGGCCGAAACGGCCTGACCTAATACCGGCAATGCCTGGGTATATGCACACGCCGCCAGCCCAACGAGCCTTCCCTGACCAGCACCCGCCGTGCCACTGTCTGGTAGGACGGGGGGATTTCGATGACGCGCCGCTGCTCGGGCCGCACCAGCACCTCTCGGGCCACGCTCTCATACTCGGCGGGGATGACCACGCGCCTTGCGCGTTCGGGTTCAACCACCAAGGTTTCGGAGACTCGCGCATAGCGGGCCTTGCGCCACACCTTGCACAGCACTTTGCGGCCGTGGATTATGCGCCATCCCCAGACATAGCCGCTGTCGTCCACCTTGACCGTGTGGTACACGGTGCGCGTGACCGCTGGCACCACCTCATAAGTGACGCGGGCCGGCGCGGTCTGCTCGACGCTCTCGCGCGTCCCGTAGATCGGCGGATCATAGTCGACCCGCTGGCCACCGGGGCTGACCAGCACGTTTTCGTAGACGGTCTCATACACGGCCGGCCTGTCGACCTGCTGGTAGCATTCGATGGCGCTGCCGCCGGCAGCCGTTTCTGACGCCGTGCCGAGAGCAGCTAGGCCGGCAATGGTTAAGGAAGCAGCTTTCCCAATCATGGCACTCCCCCTGTTTGAACTTCAAAACACAAGTTCAACGTTGAATTGTAAGGGAAGCCGGATCGGGGGAAAGCGATTTCGACACATTTCGTTAAGCGACGCGGTTAAGAAACTGCTACTCGACGGCGCGGCCACGCCGCTTCAACAGCAGCCGGTACCGCTTCGGGCGAATCCTGTGCGGAAGACTTGATTCGACTTAACCGGATGGCTAGGAGAGGCGGCCTTGCGCTAGGGTGAGCCGACATCCTATTTACAGGACAACGATCCAGAACCGATTCTGCCCGATGTGCTAATATCCCCCCGGCGCCGGAATCCCACCTTTGAAAAGGGATAGTCCATGAAGAACCCCGTCGAAACCTACATGAACCTCGTTCCGATGGTGGTCGAACAGACCAATCGCGGCGAGCGGGCCTATGACATTTTCTCGCGGCTGCTGAAAGAGCGCATCATTTTCATCACCGGCCCGGTCGAGGACGGCATGGCGACGCTGGTCTGCGCGCAGCTTTTGTTCCTCGAGGCGGAGAATCCGAAGAAGGAAATCAACCTCTACATCAATTCGCCCGGGGGCGTCGTCACCTCCGGCATGGCGATCTACGACACCATGCAGTTCATCAAGCCGGCGGTGTCGACGCTGTGCATCGGCCAGGCGGCCTCGATGGGCTCGCTGCTCCTCACCGCAGGCGAGAAGGGCATGCGTTTCGCGACGCCGAATGCTCGCATCATGGTCCACCAGCCTTCCGGTGGCTTCCAGGGCCAGGCTTCCGACATCGAGCGCCACGCACAGGACATCATCAAGCTGAAGCGCCGTCTCAACGAGGTCTATGTCAAGCACACCGGCAAGAGCTACGACGAGATCGAGAAGACGCTCGACCGCGACCACTTCATGACCGCTGACGAGGCGAGGGATTTCGGCCTCATCGACAAGGTCATTTCGTCGCGCGAGCCGGCTGAGGTTGCCGCCGCATAAGCCCGGTGGCGGTTGGATGGCGGGAAAACACGCTTTTGGCGCGGCTTGCGGCATTTCGGCCACAATTGGCTGTTCCCTCGACGGGAGCAATTGCCTACGTTAAGCCTATGTTGATTTTCGACGGCTTAGCTTCGTGTGGGGTTGGTGCGAATCATTGCGACGTTTTCTGATATGTGTTTCGTATGGAATGCGTTGCGGGAGCCGGGACACTGGCGGCGGCGATTTCCCGCGATAGATTGAATATGCGCCCTTTCAACCAGACCATCGGCGGGCGGCTATGAAAGGACATGAAAATGAGCAAGGTCGGCAACAACGGCGGTGATTCCAAGAACACGCTTTATTGCTCGTTTTGCGGCAAAAGCCAGCACGAGGTGCGCAAGCTGATCGCCGGCCCGACGGTGTTCATCTGCGACGAATGCGTCGAGCTCTGCATGGACATCATTCGCGAGGAGAACAAAACCTCGATGGTGAAGTCGCGCGAGGGCGTGCCGACCCCGCAGGAGATCCTCAAGGTTCTCGACGACTACGTCATCGGCCAGCCCTACGCCAAGCGCGTGCTGTCGGTGGCCGTCCACAATCACTACAAGCGCCTCGCGCATGCCGGCAAGAACAACGACGTCGAACTGGCGAAGTCCAACATTTTGCTGATCGGCCCGACCGGTTGCGGCAAGACGCTGCTTGCGCAGACGCTGGCCCGCATCATCGACGTGCCGTTCACCATGGCCGATGCGACAACGCTGACAGAGGCCGGCTATGTTGGCGAGGATGTCGAGAACATCATCCTGAAGCTCCTGCAGTCTGCCGACTACAATGTCGAGCGCGCCCAGCGCGGCATCGTCTACATCGACGAGATCGACAAGATTTCGCGCAAGTCCGACAATCCCTCGATCACCCGCGACGTGTCGGGCGAGGGCGTGCAGCAGGCGCTGCTGAAGATCATGGAAGGCACGGTCGCTTCCGTACCGCCGCAGGGCGGCAGGAAGCATCCCCAGCAGGAATTCCTGCAGGTCGACACCGCCAATATCCTGTTCATCTGTGGCGGCGCCTTCGCCGGGCTGGACAAGATCATCTCGGACCGGGGCCGCAAGACCTCGATAGGCTTCGGCGCCACCGTCGCTTCGCCCGAGGATCGCCGCACCGGCGATGTTTTCCGCCTGGTCGAGCCTGAGGATCTGTTGAAGTTCGGCCTCATTCCCGAGTTCGTCGGCCGCCTGCCGGTGCTGGCGACGCTGGAGGATCTCGACGAGCCGGCTCTGATCCAGATCCTGACCGAGCCGAAGAACGCGCTGGTCAAGCAGTATCAGCGGCTGTTCGAGATGGAAAATGTCGATCTGACCTTCCACGAGAACGCGCTGTCGGCGATCGCCAAGCGCGCCATCGAGCGCAAGACAGGCGCGCGCGGCCTGCGCTCGATCATGGAAGCGATCCTGCTCGACACGATGTTCGAGCTGCCGGCGCTGGAAGGTGTGCGCGAGGTGGTTATTTCGGAGGAGGTGGTGTCCGGCAATGCCAGGCCGCTCTACATCTATTCCGAGCAGAAGGAAAAGAAGGGCAACGTCAGCGCCTGACGTGAGCCGGCAATGGACTTTTGTGAAACGGCGCCGCGAGGCGCCGTTTGCTGTTACGGACGTGCCTCATTGTGATGAGCGGATACGGCGATTGGATGAACGGATTCGTGTTGACCCTTGATCTTTGCCCCGCGTGCCTCCAACTAACGGGGGAAGGCCGTGGTGCCGAATTCTGTGCTGTAAAACTCCCGTCACAAACGGTGGTAGGCGGAACGACCCTCGGTCGTTAATATGAGATTCGCGGCTGGCCGATTGGCGGCTGCGATATGAAAGGTTGGACAATGGCCAAAATATCCAAGGCTCCCAGCGACGGCGTTTTCGCAGTCCTCCCACTGCGCGACATCGTGGTGTTCCCGCACATGATCGTTCCGCTCTTTGTCGGGCGTGAAAAGTCGATCAAGGCGCTGGAAGAGGTGATGGGTCAGGAAAAGCAGATCCTGCTCGCGACCCAGATGAATGCCGCCGATGACGATCCCGAGTCCGATGCCATCTTTGACATCGGCACGCTCGCCAATGTGCTGCAATTGCTGAAACTGCCGGACGGCACTGTGAAGGTGCTGGTCGAAGGCGCCTCGCGCGCGAAAATCGTCTCGTTCACCGACCGTCCCGACTTCCACGAGGCCCGCGCCGCGGTGCTGGTCGAACCGGAGGAGGAAGAGGTCGAGGTCGAGGCGCTGGCCCGGTCCGTCGTCACCGACTTCGAGAACTACGTCAAGCTGAACAAGAAGATCTCGCCCGAAGTGGTGGGTGCCGCCAGCCAGATCGACGACTACTCCAAGCTCGCCGATACGGTTGCCTCGCATCTTGCCATCAAGATCCCCGAGAAGCAGGAGATGCTGGCCACGCTTTCGGTCAAGGAGCGGCTGGAAAAGGCGATGGGCTTCATGGAAGCCGAAATCTCCGTCCTGCAGGTTGAGAAGCGCATCCGTTCGCGCGTCAAGCGCCAGATGGAGAAGACGCAGCGCGAATACTACCTCAACGAGCAGATGAAGGCGATCCAGAAGGAGCTCGGCGAGGGCGAGGACGGCCGCGACGAGGCCGCCGAGATCGAGGCGCGCATCAAGAAGACCAAGCTCTCCAAGGAGGCCCGCGAAAAGGCGGAAGCCGAACTGAAGAAGCTCAGGACGATGTCGCCTATGTCGGCTGAATCAACCGTCGTGCGCAACTATCTCGACTGGATCCTGTCGATACCGTGGGGCAAGAACTCCAAGGTCAAGCAGGATCTGGCCTACGCGCAGAACGTGCTCGACGCCGACCATTTCGGTCTCGACAAGGTCAAGGACCGCATCGTCGAATACCTCGCCGTGCAGAGCCGCCAGAAGAAGCTGAAGGGGCCGATCCTGTGCCTCGTCGGACCTCCCGGCGTCGGCAAGACCTCGCTCGGCAAGTCGATCGCCAAGGCGACCGGCCGCGAATTCATCCGCATGGCGCTGGGTGGCGTGCGCGACGAGGCCGAGATCCGTGGGCACCGGCGCACCTATATCGGCTCGATGCCCGGCAAGGTCATCCAGTCGATGAAGAAGGCGAAGAAATCCAATCCGCTCTTCCTGCTCGACGAGATCGACAAGATGGGCCAGGATTTCCGCGGCGACCCGTCATCGGCCTTGCTCGAGGTGCTCGATCCCGAGCAGAACTCGACGTTCATGGACCACTACCTCGAGGTCGAATACGACCTGTCGAGCGTGATGTTCGTGACGACGGCGAACACGTTGAACATCCCTGCGCCCTTGATGGACCGCATGGAGATCATCCGTATCGCCGGCTACACCGAGGACGAGAAGGTCGAGATCGCCAAGCGCCACCTGATGCCCAAGGTGATCCGCGATCACGCGCTGCAGCCGAAGGAGTTCTCCGTCGGCGAGGACGCGATCCGCGGCATCATTCAGACCTACACCCGTGAAGCGGGCGTCAGGAGCCTGGAGCGCGAGCTGATGAAGCTCGGCCGCAAGGCGGTGACCGAGATCCTGAAGACGAAAAAGAAGACGATCAACATCACGGCGGACAATCTCGCCGATTACCTTGGTGTTCCGCGCTTCCGCTTCGGTCAGGTCGAGGCGGACGATCAGGTCGGCGTCGTCACCGGGCTTGCCTGGACGGAAGTCGGCGGCGAGCTGCTGACGGTGGAAGGCGTCATGATGCCCGGCAAGGGCCGCATGACAGTGACCGGCAATCTGCGCGACGTGATGAAGGAATCGATCTCTGCGGCGGCCTCCTATGTCCGCTCGCGGGCTATCGATTTCGGCGTCGAGCCGCCGCTGTTCGACAAGCGCGACATCCACGTCCACGTGCCGGAGGGGGCTACCCCCAAGGACGGACCGTCGGCGGGTGTGGCGATGGCGACGGCGATCGTCTCGGTGCTGACCGGCATCCCGGTCAAGGCCGATGTCGCGATGACCGGCGAGATCACGCTGCGCGGCAGGGTGCTGCCGATCGGCGGGCTCAAGGAGAAGCTGCTTGCAGCACTTCGCGGCGGCATCAAGAAGGTGCTGATCCCGGAAGAGAACGCCAAGGATCTGGCGGAGATTCCGGACAACGTGAAGAGCGGTATGGAGATCATTCCGGTCTCGCGAGTCGGCGAGGTGCTGCGTCATGCGCTGGTGCGCATGCCGGAGCCGATCGAGTGGGCCGAACCGGTCAATGCGCCGGCTACCGTGGACGCCGGAGACGACGCCGGCAAGTCGCTTGCTCATTAGAGCGCCGCGCGTCCAATTGGACGCGCAAAGGACGCTCTAACGCCTTTGAGTCTGCGCATGTCCGCAGCGAAAACCGAAACCGGTTTTCGGGGTCATGCGTTAGCTATTGCTAAAGTTGCAATGCACAAAGAGAGAGCCGGGTCCCGAGCCCGGCTTTTTCATGTGAAAAACCCCGGAATTCCGGGCTTTTTTCGATTTTTTTGGCGCTTTTCGACTTGGTTGCAGAAGCGCTTCTTTCTAAAGTCCGTTTCCTGCCGGACGAGTCGTTATGTTCCGGTTTTCTCATGGAAGGGAATTTTTATGAACAAGAACGAACTGGTGTCCGCTGTCGCCGATGCCGCGAGTATTTCGAAGGGTGACGCGCAGTCGGCGGTCGATGCGGTGTTTTCCGTGATCACCGGCGAACTGAAGAAGGGCGGCGATGTCCGGCTTGTCGGCTTCGGAAATTTCACCGTGTCAAAACGCGCCGCGTCGACCGGCCGCAACCCGCAGACCGGTGCGGAAGTGAAGATTCCGGCGCGCACCGTGCCGAAGTTTTCGGCCGGCAAGGGCCTCAAGGACGCAGTAAACTAAGCGCCTTCTTACCCTTTTCAGAGATCAGAAAAGCCGGGCATGCCCGGCTTTTCTTTTTATGCGTCCTGCCGGGTGTGTTGAGATTCAGGTCAGGCCGCATCACCTGAAGCTCGACACGCCCTATGCCGTCGGCGCATCCGCGCGTAGCAGCCCTTCCTTCTTGAGATCGGCCCAGAGTTCCGATGGCAGCTTCGCGTCGAGCAGCGACCGGTTGCTTTCGACCTCGCTCGGCCGCTGGCCGCCGGGGATCACCGACACGACCGAAGGGTGCAGCAGCGGAAATTGCAGCGCCGCCTCGATCAGGCGCACGCCGTGGCGTTTGCAGACGGCCTCGATGCGTGTGACGCGGTCGATGATGTCCTGCGGCGCCTCGGAATAATTGTAGAAGGCGCCGGGCTTCGGCCCGGTTGCCAGGATGCCGGAATTATAAGGCCCGCCGAGAACGATGCCGATGCCGCGCTTCTGGCATAGCGGCAGGAAGGATTGCAGCGCTTCCTGCTCCAGCAGCGTATAGCGCCCGGCAAGCAGGAAAAGGTCGAAGTCGCCACGCTCGGCGAGTGTCTGGGCAACTGGCCATTCGTTGATGCCGCCGCCGAACGCCTTGATGACGCCCTGGTCGCGCAGGGCAAGCAGCCCATAATAGCCCGAGCGCATGAACTCTTCGATGCGTTGATCCGAGGCCTCCTTGCTGCCGTGCGTGAAGATGTCGACATCATGCACGAAAAGGATGTCGATGCGATCGACGCCGAGGCGTTCCAGCGAGGCTTCGAACGAGCGCATGACGCCATCATAGCTGTAGTCGTAGACCTCTCGGCGCGACGGCGTGTCGAAGAATTTGCCGATGCCGGTGCGTTGGTCCGGCGGGCAGGCGCGCATGATGCGGCCGACCTTGCTCGACAGCACATAGTCGTCGCGCTTTTTCGAGCGCAGGAACGGATTGAGCCGTGTTTCCGACAGGCCGAGCCCGTAGAGCGGCGCGGTGTCGTAGTAACGGCAGCCGACCTGCCATGCCGCCTCCAGCGTGGCGTTGGCGTTCTCGTCGGAGACGGCGCGGTAGAGGTTGCCGAGCGGCGCCGTGCCGAAGCCGAGTTCCGTGAACGCGATGCCGCCATTGCCGATGCGATCGAAATGCCGTGTCTTCATGTCCTGCCGTTCCTCATTTTCGCATTTGCCCCGACACTATCATGCCAGTGGCACATCAAAAGCATTCGCGACCGTTGGACACGGATTTTCGCGGTGATAGCATGAGCAAAAACAAGCTGTTCGGGGAAGATGTGACCAAAAAATCCGGACGGGCTTTGATGCCGGCAAGCTGGTGGCCCGCCATGATGACGAATACCAACACAGATCTGTTCAGGATTGCGCCATGCGCTACGAACTGATGCTGCCGCACCAGATCCGCAAGGCGATCGCCGAGAACTGGCCGGTCGTGCTCCCGCTCGGCGTGCTCGAATACCATGGCGAGCACATGGCCGTCGGCATGGACACACTGGCGGTGGTCAAGATCCTGGAACTGTTCGAAAGGGAAGCCGACATCGTCATCCTGCCACCCTTCTACTACGGCGCGGCGAGCTACGCGGTGGCGCCGCCGGAGGGCAATGGCTCGGTGCAAGTCGGCGGCAATGCGCTGGCACCGTTCGGCGAAGAGCTGTTCTACAGCCTGCTGCGCATCGGCTTCCGCAACATCCACGCCATCATTCACCACCAGACCGAGAACTTTGCCGCCGGCATGCCGACCGATCTCGCCTTCAAGACCGCTGGCCGCCAGGCGATCTTCCGCTTTCTCGAGAAGGAGCGCGGCGAGGGCTGGTGGGGCTCGGAGACAATGGCCAGCTACTATGCCGAGCAGGGCGCCAATTTCTTCAACTGGGTGCAGGTGCATTCGCTGATGCCGGCCACGATGAACGGCCAATATCCGTTCGATCATGCCGGCATCGGCGAGACGTCGCTGATGCTGGCGCTATGCCCGGAAGCGGTGGACGCCGGCCACTTCGCCGACAACAAGAGCTGGTATACGGCGACCGCCAAAGACGCGTCGGCGGAGCTGGGGCAAAGGGGCGTCGCCATGATCCTCGAGCATTTGCGGGCGATATTGTCGCGCTAATGCTCCATTTCGAGCTGCAAGGGGCTCAGAAAGAAAGCCGTAGCGATCCTGCGCCCCACTCTGTCCCGCCAGCATCACAAGGCTATTCACAGTCGCGGCATTCGAAGGGAAGACGAAGCTGCGAGGATCAATCGTTTATTTCACCGCACCCGCCGTCATGCCCATGATCAGATAGCGCTCCAGCGCGATGCCGATGACCGCAAGCGGCGTGATGGCGGCGGTGGCGAGTGCTGCCATCGACCACCAGTTGATGCCTTGCGAGCCGGTCTGGCTCGCCACCATGACCGGAATGGTCTTGGCGTCGGTCGAGGTCAGCAGGGCGGCGAAGAAATACTCGTTCCAGCACAGCACCATCGCCAGGATGAAGGCGGCGACCATGCCCGGCAGCGCGATCGGCATGACAATGCGGAAGAAGGCGCCCCAGATCGACAGGCCGTCGACGAGGGCGGCTTCCTCCAGCTCGACCGGGATCGAATTGAACTGGTCGCGCATGATCCAGATGACAATCGGCAGCACCATCAGCGTGTAGAGCAGGATCAGCCCGATGCGCGTGTCGAGCATGCCGACTTCGCGGTAAAGCACGAGAAAGGGCAAAGCGAGCACCACCGGCGGCAGGATCAGCTGCGACAGGAAGAAGAAGGAGATGTCCTCATTCTTGAACCAGGCGAATCTGTAGCGGTAGCGGGTGAGGCCGTAGGCGGCGAGGCTGCCGATGACGATGGCGAGGCTCGATGCGCCGACCGAGGTGACGACCGAGTTCATGAAGCGTTTGATGAACTCGTCGCGCACCGTCGACACCCGGAAGATAGAATCCGGCGACAGGCCGAGCGAGCGCCAGCCCTTCCAGTCGGGCTGGAAGTCGACGAACGGAATGAGATGGCCTTGGGTGACGTCGACCGCGGTCTTGAACGAGGTGGTTATCGTCCAGTAGATGGGGAACAGGCAGATGAAGGCCCAGAACACCAGCGCGCCGTAGATGAAGACGCGGTTGGCGACAAAGCTCGCCGGCGAGCGGATTTCGGAAGCGGCATAGTCGGTGGTCTGAACGCTCATGTCGCCGCCCCAATCAGTTGACGTTGCGCACGAAGCGGTTGGCAAATTTCAACAGCCACGTCACGAACACGATGATGATGATGAGGTAGGCCATCGCCAGCATGGTGCCGTAGCCGACATTCGAACGGTCGCGATACTCGCGATAGATGAAGCTCGACACGGAATCGGTCGCGCCGCCCGGGCCGCCCGAGGTGACGGTGATGATGATGTCGGCAAGCTTCAGCTTGAAGATGATGCGCAGGATGATCGCCGTTACCGACACCGGCAGCATCAGCGGGAAGGTGACCTGCCAGAAGGTCTGCCAGGCGTTGGCGCCGTCCACCCTGGCGGCCTCGAGCACTTCGCGCGACATCGCCTGAAGGCCGGCGAGCAGCATGATCATCATGAACGGGATGAAGGTCCAGGCATCGAGCACCATGATCGAGATGCGTGCGGTGATCGGATTCGAGAAGAAGGCCGGGTTCTCCCAGCCGAGCTGGCGCGCCAGCGCCGCGGCCGGTCCGAACCGGTATTCCATCAGCGACTTGCCGATCATCCACGACACGGCGACCGGCGACAGCATCAACGGCATGAGGAAGACCACGCGGAAGAATTTGCGCGCCCGGATCTGTGCGTTGAGCAGCAGGGCGAGGCCGAAGGCTATGACGTACTCCACCAGCACGGCGAGCACATAGAGCACCATGTTGAACAGCGCGTTGCGGTAGTAGGGATCGGCCACCATCTGCCAGAAATTGTCGAGCCCGTTGAACTTCCTGCCGGAGAAGGAACTGAGGTTCCAGTCGGTGAGCGCGATGTAGAAGCCGAACAGAGTCGGGAAGATCACCATGGCGATGGTGAACAGCAGCGCCGGCAGCAGGA
Organism: Mesorhizobium sp. M9A.F.Ca.ET.002.03.1.2; assembly: GCF_003952365.1. NCBI lineage: Bacteria > Pseudomonadati > Pseudomonadota > Alphaproteobacteria > Hyphomicrobiales > Phyllobacteriaceae > Mesorhizobium > Mesorhizobium sp. M9A.F.Ca.ET.002.03.1.2. The sequence continues at coordinate 4,360,747 of NZ_CP034443.1, forward strand.
ACAGCGCGCGTTGGCCGTCTTCGCCGCGCGTCAGCACTTGGCCGACGCCGAGCGCAACGCCCCACAGCACATAGGCATAGACCACCGGCCGCCAGGTCTCGAAGCCGATGGTGTTGACCTCTGTCTTGTACAGGATCTGAACTGCGATCACCGCCAGCAGGCCGAGCGTCGCGACGGCCATCAAAGCCCTGCCGAGCCGCTTGCGGCCCGGCGGTATCAGATCGGATGGAGCGGCGTTTGCCGGCCACGCCTTCGTGGGCAAAGTCTGGTCAGCCACGCGTCTCGTCCGTTCACTGAAGGCTTCTATGACCGGCTGGCCGGTCAAGCTGCGGTCCGGCGGCTTCGCGTCGCCGGACCACGGTTCACTGTGGTTTCAGCCTACATGCCCAGAGAGGCCTTGTAGAGCTTGACCTGGTTTTCGCGGCCGATCTGGTCGGTCAGCTTCTCCCAGGCGGCTGCGATGGCGTCGGCGCCTTCCTGCGCCGTCATCTTGCCGGCGAATGTGTTGGCAAGGATGTCCTCGGCGGCGCTGTAATATTGGAAGATGCCGGGGATGCGCGGCTCGATCGCGGCGTTCGGATGGTTGTAGCTGTCGGCCTCCGACTTCAGATACGAGGTGATGAACGCCTCGTCGTAACCGGCCGCCACCCATTCCGGAATGTCGAAATGCGAGTTGCGGTAGGGCTGGAAGCCGGACGGATACGCCGCGCACCAGAGCGACAGGTCCTTGCCGCCGAGATGGGCCGCGGCCGACCATGCCGCCTTCTTTTTCTTTTCGTCGCTATCGACGCGCGCCATGACGTACACGCCCCAGCCGAGATAGGCGCAGTTCGGCGCATAGTTCGGGCCGCTGGCGAGCTTGTCCCACTGGCCGGTCTTGGAATTGTAGACGTCATCCGAGCCCGGCAGGATCGAGAAGCCGGTGAGGTCGCCGACGACCGACGAATCGTTGGTCTTGACGTTGGAACCGACGTCGCCCCACCAGGTGACCATCGAACCGGTGCCGGCCAGGAACTGCTGGAAGGCGGTGGTGTTCGGGTCGGCATTGATCTGGTCGGCAGGCTCGGAAGGCAGCGCGTCGATCACGTCCTGGATCGCCCGCACCCAGGCCGGATTGTTGATGCGCGGCTTCATCGTGTCGGCGTCGAACAGCCAGGCCTTGTCGTCGGGATGCTTGGCATAGGCGCTGGCGCGGCTGCCGAGGAAGTAGAAGCCGAAGCCGCCCCAGGCCTTGGGCGCGTCGAGATAGCCGAACACGTCCTGGCCCTGGAACTGCTTGCCCTTGAGGAACTTGGTCACGGCCTGCACCTGCTGCCAGGTCTTCGGCACGCCCCATTCTCCTCCACCGCCGCTGTCCTTCCACGCCGCGGCGAGGTCGGCATCGGCGAACACGTCGGTGCGGTAGTTGAAGTTGTGGGCGTCGCCGTCGACGGTCACGCGGTACTGCTTGCCGTCCCAGGTGCCGACAGGCGGCTGCAGATAGGCCACGACGTCCTTCATGTCGATCTGGTCCTTGACCCAGTCCGGCATTTCGGAGGTCAGGCCCTTGCCGCAGACATCGCCCTCGAACGGCGCGCCCATCTCGATGATGTCGAAATCGACGGTGCCGGTGGCGATCGACTGCTGCAGGCGGGCATTGTAGTCCGCCTGCGCCAGGTCGATCCAGTTGATCTTGGCGCCGGTATAGGTCTCCCACGGCTTCAGGAAACCGCGAAACAGCACATTGTGCAGGTTCTGGTTGTTGAGCCCCATGAAGGTGAGTTGGACGCCGGCGAATTCGCCTTCCTTGACATTGGCCTTGGTCGCCTCCAGGCAAAGCTCGCCGACCTGCTGGAAGTCGGCATCGGTCGGCTGGCCCTTGCCGACGCCGGGGATCTGCAGAATCTGCGCGCGCAGCTCGCTTGCGGCGGAAGCCGGGCGCGTCAGCGCGCCAAGCCCGGCGCCGGATGCCGCCGCGATCGCGGCCATGCTGGCCGCTCCTTTGAGGATATCGCGCCGGGTTGCACCCGCGCGCATGAATTGGTTGTAAAGGCTGACTTTCATTTATTCCTCCCAGAATTTCAACGGTGATCGTTCGGATGTTTGGAGCGCTGGACGTGTTCCCCAACGACAGCGGCTCCTAGAATTAGCGGCCCAATTTTCCCTCCCGCGACGCTTCGATTTCCGTGGTCCGACTAGCGTGCCGGCGCGCTCGGAACAGGGTCATAACCCGAGCCGTTTCACTATTCTCACAACCAAGTGCGGTGTCAACGAGAATGGGTTTTTATCTATAAGAGACCGACTTGCTCTAGCCGTTTGCGTTGTTTAGCTTCACCGCAACGAAAGGGGGGCCAATGGCTCAAGTCGCGATCAGCAATGTGGCCAAGGCGTTCGGAACCGTCAAGGTCCTGCACGATGTCAGCGTCGACATCGCCGACGGGCAATTCGTGGTGCTGGTCGGTCCTTCGGGATGCGGCAAGTCCACGTTGCTCAGGATGGTGGCGGGGCTGGAAACCGTTTCGGGCGGCACGATTGCCATCGGCGACCGTGTCGTCAACCATCTGCCGCCGGCCAAGCGCGATATCGCCATGGTGTTCCAGAATTACGCGCTCTATCCGCACAAGACGGTCGAGCAGAACATGGCCTTTGCGCTGAAGCTGCGCAAGACCGACCCGGCGGTGGTCAAAGAGCGGGTCAAGCGCGCCGCCGACATCCTCGACCTCAACCCCTATCTCAAGCGCTATCCGCGCCAGCTTTCGGGCGGGCAGCGCCAGCGCGTCGCCATGGGCCGCGCCATCGTGCGCAACCCGCAGGTGTTCCTGTTCGATGAGCCGCTGTCGAATCTCGACGCAAAGCTGCGTGTCCAGATGCGCACCGAGATCAAGGAACTGCACCAGCGGCTGAAGACCACCACCATTTATGTCACGCACGACCAGATCGAAGCCATGACCATGGCCGACAAGATCGTGGTGATGCGCGACGGCCGCATCGAGCAGGTCGGCGCCCCACTGGAACTGTTCGACCGGCCGGCCAATCTGTTCGTCGCCGGCTTCATCGGTTCGCCGTCGATGAATCTGCTTAGGGGTGTCGTGCGCAAGGGCGACAAGCCAGTCGTCGAAATATCGGGAGCGCCGTTCCCGATTGCCGCGAGCAGCGCCGTGGAGGACGGGCGCAATGTCGTCTACGGCGTGCGGCCCGAGCATCTCGAAATCCACCCTGACGGCGTGCCTGCGAAGATTTCGGTGGTCGAGCCGACCGGTTCTGAGACGCTGGTGTTCCTGCGCTTCGGCGACGGCGAGATGGTGGCGCTGTTCCGTGAGCGCCACGACTTCAAGCCCGGCGACACGCTGCACCTGAAACCCCGGCTTGACCAGGTCCATCTCTTCGACGCAGAGACCGGCCGCCGGCTCTGATTTTTCATCAAAAAGAACCCGTTCGGGAGGAATGCCATGCTCAAAGGAATCGATCCGCTGCTCAACGCCGACGTGCTCCAGGCGCTGCGGGCGATGGGCCACGGCGACGATTTGATCATCGCCGACACCAACTTCCCGTCCGATTCGGTGGCGCGCCAGACCGTGCTCGGCAAGCTGTTGCGCATCGACGCGCCGGCCGCGGATGTGGTCAAGGCGGTGCTGTCGCTCTATCCGCTGGATAATTTCGTCGACGACGCGGCCGCCCGCATGGAGATCGTCGGCAAGCCGGATGAGATTCCACCCGTACAGACGGAAGTGCAAAGAGAGATCGACGCCGCGGAGGGCAAGGCCTGGCCGATGATCTCGGTCGAGCGCTACGCCTTCTACGAGCGCGCCAAGAAGTCCTATTGCGTCATCCAGACCGGCGAGCGCCGCTTCTATGGCTGTTTCGCCTTCCGCAAGGGTGTCGTGCCGCCGGATGCGGAGTAGCGGCATGCCAGGCAAGCCTGTCGTCATATTGGGCGTCTTTGTCGCCGACACCGCCTACCGCGCCGCCCGCCAGCCGCGCATGGGCGAAACCATCCTGGGCACCTCCTTTACGCTTGGCCCGGGCGGCAAGGGCTCCAATCAGGCGGTCGCGGCCGGCCGGCTCGGCGCCGACATCACCTTCCTGACGCGCCTTGGCCTCGATCCCTTTGCCGACATGGCCAGGCAGACCTGGGCGCAGGCTGGCGTGAAGAGCGCTGTCATCGATACGCCGGAGAGTTACACGGGGGCGGCCTATATTTTCGTCGAGGAGACGACCGGCAACAACGCCATCATCGTCAGTCCCGGTGCCGCCATGCTGATTTCGCCCGATGACATCGAGGCGCATGCCAGCCTGATCCGCTCGGCCGGCGTCTTCGTCACCCAGCTCGAACAGCCGATCGGGGCGGCGCTGCGGGCGCTGGAGATCGCGCGCGGGGCAGGGGTGACGACCATCCTCAACCCGGCGCCGGCGGCAAGCCTGCCTGACCGCATCTATGCGCTCTGCGACTATGTCACGCCCAACGAGACCGAGGCCGAGGAACTGACCGGCATCAAGGTTTCCTCCATCGACGACGCCCGCCGCGCCGCCGACAATCTGCTCGAAAAGGGCGTCGGCGCGGTCATTGTGACGCTCGGCGACAAGGGCGCGCTGCTGCATGACGCAAGGCGCTCCGACCATATCGACGCGGTCAACGCCGGCCCTGTGGTCGAGACGACCGGGGCAGGCGATGCCTTCAATGGCGGCCTTGCTGCAGCACTTGCGAGAGGGGTGGAACCGCTGCAGGCGGTCCGCTTCGCCTGCGCCGTCGCCGGCATCTCGGTGACGCGGCCCGGCACGGCGCCGTCGATGCCGACGCTGGAGGAGGTCGAGGCCTTGCTCGCCAGGGGGTGAGATCGGTCCCGGACCTGAAGCTGCACGGAACGCCGTCCGGTCTGAACGCATCCCGCTCTATCAGGCCCTGGCAGCACGTCCGCGGTGCCGGAGATGGGGTATGTCAATTTCGATCTACGCCATATTGCAGCACCTGGACCTTCTCCAACGTCACCAGGCCGCTGCTCATGATCGTTTCGAGCACGGGCAGGAAGCCATTGATCTTGTCCTCGCTGTCGACGATCTCGACAATCAGCGGCAGGTCTTCCGAAAGCCTGAGGATTTTTGCCGTGTGCAGCAGGCTCGAATGGCCGAAGCCCATGGCGCCCCGCAACACCGTCGCGCCCGCCAGGTCCATTTCGCGGGCCTTGAGCACAATTGATTCGTAGAGCGGGTGACCGTCGTCCCTGTCATCCTCGCCAATGAAAATGCGCAAAAGCACCGCCTGTCTTGGTATCTGCATGGTTCAAACTCCTCCCAACCGGTTGAGACGCGATGCGACCATGTGGCCGAGCCACACTGCAACGAGCCAGGTCGTGATCGAGACGCCGACGTTCAGTCCTGCCATCGGCCAGCTGCCTGTCTGTACGAAACGGAACGTTTCGTAACTGAACATCGAAAAAGTGGTGAACCCGCCGCAAATTCCGGTCATGACGAACTGGCGCTGGCGCGTCCCGGCGAAGACACGTCCGCCCGGACCGGTCAGCGTCGCATAGAAGCCGATGACGAACGAACCGATGACATTCACGAGCAAGGTGCCCCAGGGGAAACCAGGACCAAGCCAGGCGAGGGTGCCGATCGACGCAAGGGCGCGCAGAACACTGCCGATGACGGAGCCGGCCGAAACGATCAGATAGAGCTTCACGGCCTCAGGGACTGCCCACCGTCGGGCGTTGCCTGGGTGCGATGATGGCAAGGACTCAGCCTGGATTTCCTCGGTTCGCTTCATACGCCCGCACCCAACATGATGGAGCCGACCGCATATCCGAGCGCCACCGCAGACAGACAGAGAATGAGAGACAAGATCACGTTGCCGCCGGCCCGGAGGAACTGGCCATCGCGAACGAGTGCCAGCGTTTGCACGCTGAACGAGGAAACGGTGGTGTAGCTGCCAAGAAATCCGGTGACGGCGAATTGCCAGGCGGCAGGCGTCGGCAACGTCCCGTCGATCGCCGCTGCGGCGAGCAGCCCGATGACGAAGGCGCCACTGACATTGGTCACCATTGTGCCCCAGGGAAACGTCTCGCCGATGTGCCGGCCGACCAAACCGGACACGAAGTACCGGGCTGGGCCGCCGACAGCGCTGCCCAGAATGATCCACACCAAGCCTTCGAGAATGTCCTTCATGCTTCGGAATACCGATGGCTACGATGGCTTTGCCGGCAGCTCATCGCCGCGCTTCGAAACCAGCCAGACCTTTTCCATCGCACACTCCTTCCGGCCGGACCGGCAATTGCGGGTGCGTGGAGTTCGGGCACCAAAAAACCCGCGGCGCGGCGGGTCGGTCCAATCGTCCGGCTCCCACCGCGCGTCTCCACGCGGCAGGAGTCATCAGCCCTTGCGGACGGTTTTGGGGGACTCCATCCCCTTGCAACTAGACATAAGGAGGTTGTGCGAGATCGGCAAGGCTGGCCGGCAACATAGGCCGATCGGCAACAGCAGCACTCTGAACTGCCGGTCCGGCATTCAGAGTCTTCATCCACCCAACCGGCCAAGTGATTGAGAAATGGCGCGAGTGACGGGGCTCGAACCCGCGACCTCCGGCGTGACAGGCCGGCACTCTAACCGACTGAGCTACACCCGCGCACAGACGAGCACGTGTTTGCCGTGTTCGTCGTTGGGCGGTGGATAAGGGGTTCGCCACTGGGTGTCAAGCGCACCGTGACAGCATAACAGCAAACAGGAGAAGGTTTTTTGACAAGCCGAACTTTGTTGCCGAAACCAGTCGGCGGCGAGGGCATCGCGCGCTCATTTGGCCTTGCGAAGCCTGTCCTAACTGCTTAAAGCTCCGGCCCGGAGCGGGCGATTAGCTCAGTTGGTAGAGCGCTTCGTTTACACCGAAGATGTCGGCGGTTCGAGCCCGTCATCGCCCACCAATTACCGCCACTATGCGACCGACGTTGCTCTGGCCGTTCGCCTGCACAAGCAGTCAAGCCTCTTGGCTTGAGGCCAGCGCCTCAAGCCGGGCCAAATAGTCATCTGGCAGCTTGTGATGTCTGGCGCCATCCCGAATATGCCTGAGGTAGGCCGTGTCCGGCAAAAACGTCCCTGCTTGCCGTTCGGCAAAGTAGGTCTGCATTTCGGTTGCCACGCCATTCATCGTCACCGTTACGGGAAGCCGAGTGTAGCTGTTCAGGTTCCTGTTCCGGCCCGGCTGGTAGCCTTCCTTCTGATCGAGCAGAGCCAGGTCGAAGGCCGTCAAGCGGTAGACGGCGCCCCAGACTTCGGCCCCTTCCAGTGGTTCCGCCGACGACACTCCGCAATTGCGTTTCACAGACATCCTGGGAAAACACAGGGCATGGCCTGGCAAATAACCCGTGCCCACGACTTCGGCACCGGGACAGCGCTCGGTCATCTGGCGAATGTCCATGTTTGATCCGTAGGCGAAATAGAGAACCGTCTCGGTCACGCACCACACCTTTCACCTTCGTCAACGCCCAACTCGTCGCTACGGACGAACCATCTCATGATGCCAATGATCGCAAAGCCACGTCCTCTTGAGGCAGATCATGGCGGGTGCTGCATGATCGGCCGCTGTTGCCTGGCGCAGGAAAAAGCCGTCGCCGAAATCGAAGGTCATGGCGGCAGCAGCCGGAAATCCTTGCCTTCGGGCAGCAGCTGCCCGCCGTCGACGACGATGGTCGTGCCGGTGATGTAGCTGGCGTCGTCCGAAGCGAGGAACAGGAAGGCATTGGCCACGTCTCGCGGGCTGCCGAGCCGGCCGAGCGGGATGGAGTCTTCCATGTTCTTGATGTAGGCCGCGCCGCGATGCAGCTGGATTGCTTCGGTGAGGATGTTGCCGGGCTCGACGCCATTGACGGTGATGCCGTAGCCGGAGAATTCGAGCGCCGCCGAGCGGATGAAGCCGTTGATGCCCGCTTTGCTGGCGGCATAGTGGCCGTGGCCGGGGCTGGTGACGTGCGGGCCGGTGATGGACGAGGTGTAGAGCATGCGCCCGAAGCGTTGCGCCTTCATCGGCGCAAGTGCTGCAAGCGTTGCATTGAAGGTGCCGCGCAGATTGACGGCCATGACCCGGTCCCAATCGTCCGGACTGGTGTTCTCGATGAGCTGCCAGGGATAGATGCCGGCATTCTGGACCAGGATGTCGAGACGGCCGTGACGGTCGAGCGCCAGGGCGACGGCGGCCTCCGCATCCGCCATCCGCGAGATGTCGGTGCCAATGAAGGCAGCGCCGAGCTCGTCCGCGGTCGCTTGCCCTGCCTCGATTTCGGTATCGGCCAGGACCAGCTTCGCACCCTCCTCGGCGAAGCGTTGTGCTATGCCCTTGCCGATGCCGCGCGCACTGCCGACGATCAGCGCGACCTTCTCTTCGAGACGCCCGGTCATGCCAGCCTCTGGCGTATGGTTTGCTTGAAAGCATCGAGCAGCACGGCGGCAAGCACGAGCAGGCCGTGGATCACCTGGGTGAAGTTGGCCGGAAGACCCATGAGGTTGATTGCCGTGTTGATGGACGACAGCAACAGCACGCCGGCATAGACGCCGGGCAAGGTGCCGACGCCGCCCTTCAGGCTGACACCGCCGATGACGACGGCGGCGAAGGCGTTGAACAGCAGGCCGACGCCGAGATTGGCCGTGGCGCCCGACGTGCGGATTGCTAGCAGCCAGCCGGCGAGGCCGGCGATCGCTCCGGCAAGAACGAAGGCGATGACGAGGTTGCGGTTCACGCGGATGCCGGCGCGGAAGGTTGCCGTCTCGTTGCCGCCGATCATGACGAGATGCCTGCCGAAGGGTGTCTTGGCCATGATCAGCGAGAAGACGACGAAACACGCAATGGCGATCCACGCGGTGAGCGGCAAGCCAAGCAGGCGCTGAATGCCGAACCAGCGGATCGCCGGCGCAAGATCCTGTGCGGAGCGGCCGCCCGAAATAACCAGCACGAGGCCGCGCACCCAGATGTAGGACGCGAGCGTAATGATGAAAGCGCTCATCTTCACCTTCACGACCAGGTAGCCGTTGATGACGCCGATGATGCCGCCGACGGTCAAGGCAAGCAGCAGCGAAACCGGGACCATCAGCCATTCGGGGTGCAGTTGGACGCCAAGGCCGATACCTGCCGAGCAGAACAGGATGCCGACCGCCATGGCGCTGAGCGCCGCCACGGATTCGACCGACAGGTCCATGTGTCCGGTGATGATGACGAGCGCCAGACCGATCGACATGACGCCGAGCACGCTCGACGCCTCGACGATGTTGGCGAATATGCCGAGCTGGAAGTAATTCGGAACGAAGATGGAGAAGACCACCAGCACGAAGACCAGCATGAACCAGACGAGGTTGTCGAGGACGAACTCCAGGGCGTGGCGCGTGCGGGGATTCATATGCTGATCCGGCTGGCGCGTGGCCCCCGAAAATCAATCGATTCTCGGGATCATGCGCGGATTGAAATCGCTGCAACGTCCCCTGCGCGTCCGTTCGGACGCCCGGACCTGCAGAGTATGGGCTCCGGGCCGGCGTGGCCCGGAGCACTAGGCGACATGGCTATTCGACCGGCTTCACGGTGTCGGAGGGTGGCTTCATATTGCCCCAGAAGGCCGGATTGTCGACGTTTTCCTTGGTGATCGCAGCGCCGGGGATCTTGATGTTCGGCCCCCAGGCTTCCGTGGTCACGGTCGACTTCAGGCCGAGCACTTCGTATTCACCCGGCTTGATCTCCTGCTTGTTGACGACCTTGTCCATGAACATGGCGACGGCGGCGGCCTGGGCGTAAAGCGGCTGCTCGACTTCGACGTTGAGCCAACCCTTGCGGATCAGGTCGAGGCCGACCGGCGCGCCGTTCGAACTCATCAGCATGACGTCGCCCGGCTTCTTGCCGGCGGCCTCGAGCGAGGCGACGGCTGCGACCGAGAGATGGGCGGCGTGGCTGAAGATCAGATCGATGTCCGGGTTGGCGAGCATCTGGTCCGCAACGATGGTGCCGGCATTGCTGGCTTCCCATTGCATGGCCGGAACCGAGATGATGGTGACGTCCGGGAACGCCTTCATCTTCTCCTCGAAACCCTTCTGGATGTCGAGCGTGTAGGGATCGCCAGGATCGCCGAGCACCTGGAGGATCTTGCCTTTCACCGACCCGTTCTTCGCCTTCAAGAGCTTCTCGGTCTGACCAGCTGCGACATGGCCGATCTCGACGGTTCCCGCCACCGACGTGAAGTCTGACGGGGTCGAGGTGATCTGGCGGTCGAATTCGACAACCGGGATGCCGGCGGCGCGCGCTGCCTCGATGGACGGTTTCAGGGCATTGAAATCGACGGCGGCGAGAATGATCGCCGACGGCTTCAGCGCGATGACGTCGTTCATCTGCGATTGCTGAGCGTCGGTCTTGTTATCGGCGTTCAGCGTCTTCATCTCGTAGCCGACCTGCTTCAGGAACAATTCCAGAGCGCTTACCGAGCCGGTCTGGAATTCGTCGAGCAATGTCGGAACCATATAGTAGACGGTGCCCTTGGACTGGGCGAATGCCGGCGTGAGCGTGGCAAAGGCCAGTGCCAGGATACCGAAGACGGAAAGAAGTATTTTCTTCATGTCGTTCGCTCCTCTTGCGCCGGACCCCTCATTTGTCCCTCAGCTTGCCGGTCCGGCACCGGCAAGCGTCTCACCGGTGATCATGTTGATCACCGCATCGGGACTTGTTTTATTGCGTGCGACATCGCCCGCCACGACGCCCTGCCGGATCACCACGATCCGGTCGGCGACCTGGAAGGCCTGCTGCATGATATGGGTGATGATGACGACGCCGATGCCCTGGCTCGCCACCTGGCGGATCATGTCGAGACCGCGCCGCGTCTGCTCGACACCGAGTGCCGCGAACGGCTCGTCGAGAAGCACGAGCTTGCCGCCAAAATGCACGAACCGATTGAGCTCGATCGCCTGGCGCTGGCCGCCCGAGAGATGCTCGACATTGGTTCTGAGCGAAGGGATGCGTGTGCCGGCACTGGCGAGGGCTTTTTTGACCACCTGCTCCATGGCGGGTTCGTCGAGCACGGGAACGCCAAGAAATTTCCTGGTGATCTCACGGCCCATGAAGAAATTGGCCACCACGTCGACATTGGTGCAAAGTGAAAGGTCCTGGTAGACCGTCTCGATCCCCGCGGCCTTGGCCTCGGCGGGAGATTTGGCCAGGAATTCTCGTCCCTCGAACAGCATGCGGCCAGAGGTCGGCTCCAGCCCGCCGGCGATGATCTTGACCAATGTGGATTTGCCGGCGCCGTTGTCGCCCAGAAGCGCCACCACCTCGCCCTTGCCGATCGAGAAGCTGATCCCCTTGAGCGCTTCGATCGCGCCATAGTTCTTGGTGACGTTGTCAAGCACCAGCAGAGGTTCGCTCATGCCAGGCTGAGCTCCGATCATGCCAGGCTGAGCTCCGCTCATGCCGCGATCCCCTTGCTTTGCAGGAGATCGCGCCCGCGTTCGCGTTCGGTCGTGAATATCTGGCCGAAGCGTGGCGAAAGCACGCCGGAGACAGCAAGGGCCGCGGCCCCGCGCAACACCGCATGCTGTCCACCGCGTGCGACGGTGACACGGGGCGTCGTGCGGTCTCCTCGCGCCGAGACCGAGTTGGGAAGGTTCGCAGCCGAACCAGCCAGCCGTTCAAGCAGATCGGTGGACGCCAGTCCGCCGAGGATAATGGTTTCGGGATCGAACAGGTTCTCGATGATGGTGATGGCGTTGCGGAAGATCGGACCGACTTCATCAACCCATTCGGCGTCGCCGACGTTGCGGCGCCGCAGCGCTTCGAGCGAGAGGTATCGTTCGAGGCAGCCGCGATTGCCGCAAGGGCAAGGTTCGCCACCCGGCACCACAGGGATGTGTCCGATCTCGCCGGCATTTCCCCAGGCGCCGCGCAAGGCGCTTCCGTCATGAACCATGACGCCGCCGAGGCCGACCCCGAAATAAAGATAGTAGAATTCGGAATATCCTGCTCCGAGGCCGTACAGGCGCTCGCCCATGGCGGCAGCCGCCATGTCGGTTTCGAAAAATGCGGGCAGCCCGGTCGAGGCTTCCAACCGTTCCCGAAGCGCCACGTCTTTCCAGCCGGCCATCGTCGTCGGGCCGATAAAGCTCATCGACTCCACGCCGAAAGGGCCGGGCAGCGCCATGCCGATGCCGAGAACGCGACCGCCAGGCCGCAGTCCGGTCAACTCGAGCACCATCGCGCCGATGAGGTCGAAGGCATGATCGGGCGTTGCGTTGGGGGCTTCGCGGTAGGTGCTCTCGATCACGTCTCCGCTTAGATTGATCAGCGCTGCATTGATCCCGAGGGGGTGACGTGGATGCCGACGGCATAGCCGCCTTCCGGGTTGATCCGCAGGGTCGCCGGAGGCAGCCCGCGCCCTCGCGGCTCTTCGCGCGTGGATAGGACATAGCCGTGCTCCTCCAACTCGCGAACGATGGTCGATACCGTCTGCACGGTGAGCCCGACCCGCCTGGCAATGTCGCCACGGGCGATCGGACCGTGAAGGCGGATGGATTCAAGCACGATGCGCCTGTTGTAAGGCCGCCCGAATTCCTGATTGGTCCCCCGCAGTGCCATCTCTTGCGCCCCTAGGAGGCATGAGGTTCGCACCAAAGATTTATTCAGTCAAATGGAATTCAAAAATAAATACTGTTTGCAAGTCGCAACCTCGAGGTTGGCCTAAGCCTACTCGACTTCGCCGGCGGGCTACTAGAGCCGCTAAAGATACTGCGCGACCTTCTTGCCGACCCTCAGGAAGCGCAGCGGGTCGATGGCTTCGCCATTGTGGCGGACCTCGTAATGCAGATGCGGGCCGGTCGAACGGCCGCTGCTGCCGGTCTTGCCGATGACATCGCCGGCGTCGAGCCTTTCACCGACGGTCACGCTGATCTTGCTGAGATGCCCGTAGCGCGTTGCAAAGCCGTTGCCATGGTCGACCTCGACCATGCGGCCATAGCCGCCGTTCCAGCCGGCCTTGACGACGACGCCAGGCGCCGTGACCTTGGCAGGCATGCCGGTCGGCGCCCTGAAATCCATCCCCGAATGCAACGCCGCAGTGCCGAGGAGCGGGTCGGTGCGTACGCCAAACGGGCTGGTGACGGAGCGGCCGGGGGCGGGATTGGCGAGCGGCAGCCGTCGCGCCTCCGTCTTCAGGCGGTCGAGCGCGTCCAGCGCCTCGTCGAGTTCTCTTACCTTGCTGTCGAACACCATCGAGCTGTCGAGCGGTATGAGCGGGCCGCCGGCATCGCTCTTGCCGAAGTCACTGTCGACCGGCAGGCCTGCCGATTCGAGCGCCTGTGAAATCGCATCGGCGTTTCTGTAGGCGTTGTCGGCAAGCGCGGTGATGCGGGTGAGCTGCTGGCTTTCAATGGCTTTGAGCGACTCGTTGATCGACACGAAGAGCTTGTCGGCACGATCGGCCGCCGTGTTGCTCGGCGCCGGATCGGAGCGGGTCGACCACAAGGAGAACGGCGGGGTATCGCCGCCAAAATTGGCGCCGACGCTGGCGACCGAATAGGCCTGCGGCTGGGCGTCGGTCGCGTCGGCGCGTTGGTCGGGCTTTGCGGACGCAGCAGCAGGGCCCGCGGCGGGTGGCGTTCCGACGTCGCTCCCGGCGCGTTCGAGTATCGGGCCGAGGCGGCCATGGCGCAGGCTGAGCTGGCTCTGTCGTTCCAACAGTTCGCCAACCTTGGTTTCCATGAGCTGCTGGTCGAGCAACTGGCGGCTGGTGATCCGGTCGACCTGGGCTCGCAGCGCGGAGATGCGGTCCTCATAGGCCTGCTGCATGCGCGCCTGCCGCGCCGTGGTCGCGCCGATCAGGTCGTCGCGCAGCACGAGGTAGGAGGTCGCCAGCAGATAGCCTATCGTCATCGCCGCCAGCGCGGAGCCGCAAAACGCGGCCACCCATGGCCGTATCGTGAAATGCCTTATCTCGTTGCCCCGGGCGATAATGACCGTGTGGGGCTCCTTGCGCCTGCCAAAGACTGTTGACTGACCGGCTGCGTTCACGGGACCAAGCTTTCGTTACGACACCAACGACAAGCCTCATTACACATCATTAAGGTTAACGGTCGGTTGCTTGCGCGCAACGCCTTGCAGCCCATGGGTTGCAGCCGAATTGGCGTGAGGACACGAGGTGCAGATTTCGGCGCCTCACCATTCACACGAGGCTTTCAGGCTGCTGCCGGCGTCACCGTCAAAGCGCGCGGACGGCTTCCAGCACCGCCTCGGCATGGCCCTTGACGCGAACGTTGCGCCAAATCCTGGCAATCCGTCCGTCGCTGCCTATCAGGAAGGTGGCGCGCTCGACACCCATATAGCGGCGGCCGTAAAGCTTCTTCTCGACCCACAGGCCGTAGGCTTCGATCACCTTGCGCTCTTCGTCGGCGACAAGGTCGACGGTGAGGCCATGTTTCGATTTGAATTTGTCGTGCTTGCGGACGCTGTCCGGCGACAGGCCGATCACAATGGCGCCGGCCTTCTCGAATTCCGGCTTCAGCTGCGAAAAGCCGATCGCCTCATTGGTGCAGCCTGTGGTGTCGTCCTGCGGATAGAAGTAAAGCACGACCGGCCTTCCCAGTAATTCCGCGAGGCTGAGCGATCCGCCGCCGTCGCGGGGAAGGTCGAATTGCGGCGCGGGATCGCCCATGTCGAGATCAGCCATATCGATGCCCTTGTTTGTGGTTACGCGCCAAGCCGCATCGATATAATGTCAAATCGGGATTCGTCCACGGTCGAGTTCGTTCAACGGAAAATTGTGTGGATCAGGAGCAGCCGCAGCACGAGAAGATCAGATTCAGGCGTGACGAGATCACCGACCTGGGGGCCTTCCCGTCCGCGTGCCGCGTACCGCCGCTCGGCCAGGCGTCGATCGGCCGCGGCGTTCGTGTTCTTGCGCGGCTGTTTGCCGGCCTGATCGCCCTTGTGCTGCTGGCCGCTGTCGCCGTGTATGTGATCGGCATGTCCGGTTTCGGCGCCGAGCGGCTGCGGGCCGAAGCGGAGACGGCTATCGAGAAATTGGCCGGCGTCGACGTCGATGTTGCGGTCGGGCCGGCCCGCCTCACGCTCGACGGATCGAGCTTCATCGCGCTGCAGGTCAGCGACGTCAGCCTCAAGACCGCCGACGGCAAGCCGATGGCCGATGCCGGGCGGGTCCGCTTCGGCATGCGGCTGATGCCGCTGCTTTCGGGCGAGGTGCGGCTCACCAGCGCCAGGATTTCCGACGCGCGCATCGTGATGGCGGCGATGCCGTCGGGTGGCGACTGGACGGTGGCGCTGCGCAATGAGGACGGTCTCATCGATCCGGAAAGACTGGCCGATGCGGTCTTCTCCAACATCAATCACGCGCTCGACACGGTGCAGGAGGATCAGATGCGCCGGATCGACCTCAGCAATGTCGACCTCGTCCTGCCCGAGGCCGGGTCGGTCAAATTGGTCAGGATCACCGATGCCACCGTTGCGCAGTCGGGGCCGGGCGGCATGAAGTTTTCATCGGATGCGGATATCGACGGCAAGGCGCTCACCATCGCTGCCTCAGCCTCCCGCGATACGACGACGCGGCGCGTAACGGCGTTGGATGCCAACGTCGAGATCGCGGAGGCCGACGCGGCCGCGGCAGCGGCAGGCGGGAAGACGGGTGCGATTGCCTTGAAGCTGGCGGGATCGGAAGGATCCGGCGAGAACGCGTCGCGGCTGACGGCGTCGGTGTCGCTCGCCGGTTCCGTGCTCGATTTCGGCCCGCGTGCCGGGGAGCTTTCGGCCGACGTCGATCTCGATGCGACGCTTGTCGCCGGCGCCAACAAGATCCAGGTTGACCGGCTGCAGGTGAGGACGGGTCGCTCGACATTCGATTTCGCCGGTTCGATCGGGCCGAAGCCGGCGACTGGAACAGCGGGCGAGGAGCCGTCCTATCGCTACGACCTGACCAGCGACCGTTCGACGCTGGCGCCTTCGGAATCGTCCGAACCCGCGCTCGATTTCATCGCCCGCGTCGCCGGCGTCTACCAGACTAGGAGCCATAAGCTCGTGGCCGAGCAGATCGGGATCAGGTCCGGGTCCGCCAGCGAGGCGCTGGGTACGGCTTCGGTCGCATTCGCTAGGGGAAAGGTGCCGGGCATATCTGTTGCCTTCAACGTTCACGACATGCCGGTCTCGCATGTCAAGCAGTTGTGGCCCTGGTTTTCTGCGGGCAAGGCCCGCCTTTGGGTGCTGAAGAACCTGTTCGGCGGCCGCGTCGTCGACGCCAGCCTGCAGTTCCAGGTCGTGCCGGGGCGCCTGGGCAATGGCATCCCGCTTTCATCGGATGAAGTGTTCGGCCGTTTTCAGATCGAAGGATCGCGCTTCGATACGGCCGGTCAAATTCCGCCGATACGCGATGCCGTGGGCGTTGTCGAATTCCACGGCAACGATGTCGACATCGCCTTGTCGTCGGGCAGCGTCTATATGGCCAGCGGCCGCACGGTGGCGGCAAGCAATGGCACGATGACGGTCAAGGCGGCCAACCGCCCGCCGGTGATCGGCGCGCTCGACATCGACGTTGCCGGCGAGGCGTCTGCAATCGCCGAGCTCGCCTCCTACGAGCCGATCAACGCCATGCGCCATGTCGGCCTGCTGCCGGACGACCTGTCCGGCACGGTGACCGGCCACGTTAAGGCGGACATCCCGCTGCAATCCGGCGTGGATTCGTCGAAACTCGATTGGCTGGTGGCGCTGGACTACAAGGGGCTGTCGCTGGGCAAGCCGTTCGAGGGCCAGACGGTGACGGATGCCGACGGTTCGATCACTGTTCAGCCCGATAGGGCCGTGATTTCCGCCAAGGCGCTGCTGAACGGTCTTCCAGCCGAGCTCGACCTGGTCGAGCCACTGAGAGACGGCGGGCCGCCACGCAGCCGGAAAGTGGCGCTGGTGCTCGACGACAAGACGCGTGCGACCGCCATGCCTGGCTTGTCGGCGCTGCTTTCCGGAACCATCAAGGTTGCGGTCGACAAGAGCGGCGGCAGCAGTGAGGCTGTTTCGGCGGACCTGACCAATGCCAGGCTGAACATTCCCTGGGCAGGCTGGAGCAAGGGACCCGGCATCCCCGCCAACGTCAGCTTTGCCATGACCAGGTCCGGCGACACCACGACGCTGTCCGACTTCGAGCTGAATGGAAAGACTTTTTCGATCGACGGCGACGTAGCGCTGGTCGGCGGCGCGCTGTCCTCGGCGCGGTTCGCCAAGGTCAGGTTGAATCGGGGGGACGACGTCGCCGTGTCGGTGAAACGATCGGGTAAGGGCTATGCGATCGACATCAACGGCAACGCGCTGGACGCGCGCTCGCTGATCAGGCAATTCACCTCCGACGTCGACACTGCCACCAAGGCCACCGGTTCCGGCGCCATTTCCGTCAGCGCCGATGTCAATTCGCTGACCGGCTTCCACAACGAGACGCTGTCGAACCTGAAGCTCGACTACAGCGCCGCCGGCTCCAGGGTGAACGGGCTCAAGGTGAGCGCCACGGCAAGTTCGGGCGCCGCCATAAAGATCAGCAATACGACCGGCGACGGCAGGCGTGCTCTCAACATGACGTCGGCCGATGCCGGCGCCATCCTGCGCTTCCTCAACATCTACGAGCATATGGAGGGCGGTTCGATCACCCTGGCGCTCGCCGGGGCAAGCGATGGACCGATGAAGGGCCAGGTCGACTCGCGCAATTTCTTCGTCGTCAACGAGCCGAAACTCGCCTCGCTCGTATCAACGACGCCGGCGGGCGACAGCCGCAGCCTCAACGAAGCCGTCAAAGCAAACATCGACACGTCGAGAGTGCAGTTCGAGCGCGGCTTTTCCGAGATCGAAAAGGGCACCGGCTATCTCAAGCTGGCCAATGGCGTGCTGAGCGGCCCACGCATCGGCACCACTTTCCAGGGCACGCTCTACGACCAGGACAACAACATGGACCTGACCGGCACGTTCATGCCGGTCTATGGCCTCAACCGCATCTTCGGCGAGCTGCCGCTGTTCGGCGCGCTGCTCGGCAACGGCCGCGACCGCGGCCTGATCGGCGTGACCTACCGGCTCAGGGGCGACGCCAACAAGCCGAAACTGGACGTCAATCCGCTGTCGGTAATCGCGCCTGGAATTTTCAGGTCGATTTTTGAGTATCGGTAAATTCCCACGGGAAGGTCTTCCCGGTCGCTGACCGGTTGATCGAATTGCGGGCCGAGTTTCGTGAAACACACGTATTCTAACGCAGTGTCGATGATGAAGGTTTTATGCGCGAGCAGCTGAACTGCGGCGTGTTCGCTGAAGCTGCCATGTTGTCCGAAGACGCCAGCGCGCAAAGAGGGTCGTTGGCTAGCACGGAACGTCTGCCAACGAGCTTAGTGCCCGACGGATGGAATCGCGCGAAAACGGCTTCTCGACAACTGGTCGACCGGCCCGTTCAAGGAAGCGCGCCGCAGCGCTGCCGAGCGTGTCGCCGGTAACGAAAACGAATCGCTCCGCTATGCCCGGGATTGCCTGACAGGCCCAGTCGAACAAGGCGGGGCCGTCGGTGTTCGGCATCCGCAGATCGCAAAAGATCACATCGAAAACAGCACTCGTCAGCGCTGCCTTGGCGCCGGCGCCGTCCTCGACGATCCTGACGGCAAAACCTTCAGCCTGCAGTAGTTCTGCCATCGTTTCTCCAACCTCCCGCTCGTCATCGACCACAAGGGCGGTACAACCGATGCCCGCGGCCGAGTGCGCCGCAACACCTTCGACTGAATCTGACGAAGTGCAGGCCTCCACCGGCAACAGCAACCGGAAATGCGCGCCATCCGCACGGTCAAGCAGCGCCAGCCGTCCATTGTGCGACTGCACCACGCCGAGCGAGAAAGCGAGTCCGATCCCGGTGCCCGCACCCTGCGCCTTAGTGGTAAAAAATGGATCGAAAATGCGATTCCGGATCTCGGCAGGCACACCGGGGCCATTGTCGGCGATCACGATCTGGAGGTCATTGCCTTCAAGCGACGTTTCGATCTCGATCCGCCGCGGTGCCGGAATCTCCTGCAGGGCGTGTTGCGCGTTGACGATCAGGTTGTAGAACACCTGATGCATCTGGTCAGGGTCGACTTCCAAAGATGGCAGGCCTTCGGCGAGCCGGCATTGCACCTCGATGCCCGCCGTGCGCAAACCGTAGCCGGCGATGTCGAGAACTGCGCGGATCAGATCGTTGACGTCGGTACTGCGGCGCTCCGGCTGGCGTTGTCGCGCCATTGCCAGGAAGGTCTTCACGATGCGCGCGCAGCGCTCGGCGGCGAGTCTGATCTTGCCGGCCCGCTGTGCGTGGGCGGTTCCGGCAAGAAATTCTTCCAGCAAGTTGGCCTGCGCGACGACGACCGCCAAGGGGTTGTTGAGTTCGTGCGAAACGCCGGCAAGCAGCGAACCAAGTGCGTTGAGCCGCTCGCTCTGCGCCAACGCCTCGCGCGACCGCGCCAGTTCGGCTTCAGCCGCCTTGGTTGCGGTGAGATCAAGAATGCTGCCGACGATCACCGGTCGGTCGTCCATCTCGATGTGGCGCCAACTCAGCGACACGGGAAAGACGGAGCCGTCCAGACGGCGAAGTTGCGCCTCCACGCCGTCGGCGCGCGGCTGCTGACGTGACAGGGCTTTGAGGCGCCGATAGTCTTCCCGCGTGGCGAACCAGCGGTGCCGCCGGAAGCGGTCCTCGTCAAGCGGGCCTATGCCCATGATCTCGCAGAACGCGGGATTGGCGTTAATCAGCTGCCTTGTTCGCGAGTCTATGAACACGACCGGAACCGGATGATGGTGAGTGAGCTCGCGAAAGCGCCGCTCGCTTTGCTGCAGGCGCTCGGCCGCGCGCTTCTGCTCGGTAATGTCGATATCGAAGCCGCCGATGCGCGCCTGCTGCTGATCGGCCCACAGAACGGGAAAGCGGACGACAAGGCTCCAGGCATAGTCGACCGCGTTGTTTAGAAATTCCTCCACTGCAATCGCCTGTCCCGAGTCCAGCACGCGGCGATCGTTTTCCGCGATCATCGCGGCCTCCTGGGGCCCGAAAATGTCGGCCGCGCTTAATCCGACCGCGCGCTCAGCCGGCCGGCCGAAGACCTTTCCCATTTCCGGATTGGCGACCAGATAGCGCCCGTCGGTATCCTTCAGGTACATGCCTACTGGAGCATGCTTCATGAACGCCGCCAACCGAGCTTCGCTGGCACGCAGAGCTGCGTCGGCAGCGTGGCGCTGCGACAGGTCGCGCAAGCTCGCCGTAAAGAAGCGACGTTTGCCGCTCCGGGCTTCGGTGATCGTGAGTTCCACCGGAAACTCGGTGCCGTTCGCCCGCATGGCAGTCTGCTCTGTGCGACGCCCCAGCAACAGCGGGGCGCCACCCGCAAGATAGGCCGCAAGCCCGTTTGCGTGCGCCTTGCGCAGATGCGGCGGGACGATGAGCTCCGAGATCTGTCTGCCGACCGCTTCAGCGCGCGAATAGCCGAAGGTCGCCTCGGCCGCCGGGTTGAATTCCACAACCAATCCGGCTTCGTCCGTGACGATCACGCAGTCTAGCGATGAGCGAACCACCGAAGCGAGGATCCCCTCTTGGAATGCGTTTGCGGCGTCGTCTTCTTGCAAGGGGGCACTCCGTGACGACCGATCGGAACGCTGGCCGCCGGACAGGTAAGGATGACGATTATCGTGAGTTCCGGCAAGATGCTGAATCCAACCGTGGTACGGTGCGGAGGCGGGGAAGCGCTTGCACCAGCAGGACAAGGAGCGCCGAACCTTGTCGTTTGAATCGGGTCGTCGGCAACGAGCACCGAGCGCCATTTGCTGACATTCATGGGCGGTTTTCCGTAGCGGTCGTTCGCGCTACGACTCGATGCGACCCAAGGCAGCCATCACGCTTGCTGGGTGAACGTCAGCTAGGCTCAGGACCCATTAATTGGTTGAGTTGTCGGCTGGGTGATGATTCAAGGTGGCAGGAGGATGCCACCTTGACTGATTTGCTGATGTTGACCCCGGAGCAGATGCGCCGGATTGAGCCCTATTTCCCGCTTTCGCATGGGGTTCCACGCGTGGACGACCGGCGGGTGCTGAGCGGCATCCTGTTTGTGATCCGCAATGGATTGCGCTGGCGAGATGCCCCTGCCGGCTACGGTCCGCACAAGACCATCTACAACCGCTTCATCCGCTGGAGCCGGCTGGGCGTGTTCAACCGCATCTTGGCCGAGCTAGCCGCGCAAGGTGGCGGTACCGAGAGGCTGATGATCGATGCCACTCATCTCAAGGCGCATCGAACGGCGGCGAGCCTGCTCAAAAAGGGGCTCTACCCCGATGTATCGGACGCAGCCGGGGCGGGCTGACCACCAAACTGCAGGTGGTTTGCGACGGCAAGGGGCGGCCGCTGCTACTCTATCTGAGCGAGGGACAGGCCAACGATCACAAGACTGCTGCCGCAGTTCTCGAGCAGCTACCGCACGCCAGCTTCCTGCTCGCCGACAGGGCCTACAGTTCCGCTGCCTTCCGGCAGGCGCTGGCAGATCGAGGCATCACGCCGTGCATTCCTCCTCATGCCAAACACCGCACAAAGCACGTATACGATCCAATCCTCTACCGACAGCGCCACAAGATCGAGAACATGTTCGCCCGGCTCAAGGACTGGCGTCGCATCCACACCCGCTACGACCGATGCGCTCACACCTTCCTGTCAGCCATTGCCTTCGCCGCAGCATTCATCTTTTGGATCAATGAGTCCTGACCCTAACTGGCGGGCAATCGTGGCCAAACAAAAGATGGACCCCCATCCCGATTCTATCGGGATAGGTCAGCCTCCGCTCAAACCGGCCGCACCAGAACGTGTTTTTTCTTGCCCAGTGAAAGCTTTATGACGTTTTCCGGACTCATATCCTGAAGCGTCACCACCCGGCGGTCGTCGGATACCGACTGGTCGTTGAGGCGCACGGCGCCGCCCTGGATATGCCGCCGCGCCTCGCCGTTGGACGCGGCAAGGCCGGCGGTAACGAGCAGCGACAATATGCCGACGCCACCTTCCAGATCGGTCTTGCCAACCTCGACGGTCGGCAGCGTTTCGGCGAGCGCGCCTTCCTCGAACGTCTTGCGTGCGGTCTCCTCGGCTTGCTCGGCCGCCTCGCGGCCGTGCACGATGGCCGTCGTTTCCGTGGCGAGGATCTTCTTGGCCTCGTTGATCTCAGAGCCGCCAAGGGCGGCGAGCCGTGCGATCTCGTCCAGTGGCAACCGAGTGAAGATCTTCAGGAAGCGCTCGACATCGGCATCCTCGGTGTTGCGCCAGTACTGCCAGAAATCATAGGGCGAGAACACATCGCCGTTCAGCCAGACCGCGCCCGTGGCCGATTTGCCCATCTTGGCGCCTGACGACGTCGTCAGCAGCGGCGTGGTCAGGGCGTAGAGTTGCGGCGTGCCCATCCGGTGTCCGAGATCGACGCCGTTGATGATGTTGCCCCACTGGTCCGACCCGCCCATCTGCAGGCGGCAGCCATAGCGCCGGCTGAGCTCGACGAAATCATAGCCCTGCAGGATCATGTAGTTGAACTCGAGGAACGACAGCGATTGTTCGCGATCGAGCCTCAGCTTGACGCTGTCGAAGGTCAGCATGCGGTTGACCGAAAAATGCCGGCCGACATCGCGCAGGAATTCGACATAGTTGAGCTTCATCAGCCAGTCCGCATTGTTGACCATGATCGCGTCGCCCGGACCGTCGCCGAAACGCAGGATGCGGCCGAAGATGCGCTTGATGCCTTCGATGTTGGTGGCGATGGCCTCGGGCGTCAAAAGCTTGCGCTGGTCGTCGCGGAAGGAAGGATCGCCGATCATCGACGTGCCGCCGCCCATCAGCGCGATCGGCCGGTGGCCGGTCTCCTGCAGCCAATAGAGCATGGTCGCCGAAATCAGATTGCCGATATGCAGGCTGGTCGCTGTGGCGTCGTAGCCGACATAGGCGGTCACCGTTTCCTTGGCGAAAAGCTGGTCGAGGCCGGCATCATCCGAAATCTGGTGGATGAAACCGCGCTCGCTCATGACGCGCAGGAAATCGGATTTGAAGGCGGACATTTTATCTTTCCCGAAAGCGCCCGGCTGCTTCTGTTGGGGCGTGGTATGCGTGAACGCGGGCGTTTAGCATCCAAGCGCGATGAGAAAAAGGGGAATCCGGTTTTGCGGCCCGCGTGGACGACGTCCGGTATGCTTGCTTCATCGTTTCGGCTGGCGTAATGAGGCGCCGCGCCAGCGGGTTCTTGCGGCCTTCGCCCGCTGGAACGGCACCGCACGGCATCGAATCGAATGCCATATCCTGTGACAGAGCCCGACAAGACATGCCGGAGATATCCATCGTCATTCCTTGCCGGAACGAGGCGGCGAACCTGCCGCTTCTGCTTGACGAGATCGGGGCGGCGATGGCCGGGCGCGATTTCGAGGTGATCGTCGTCGACGACGGTTCGACCGACGACACCGCTTCGGTGTTGGCCGCTGAGGCAGCACTTCGCCCGTTTCCGCTTCGCCACCTCAGGCATCGGAAATCCGCCGGCCAGTCCCTCTCGGTGCGTTCGGGGGCATGGGCGGCGCGCGGCGCAATCGTCGCCACGATCGATGGCGACGGCCAGAACGATCCCAAATATATTCCGGTCTTGGTCGACGCGCTGCGGCAGGCTGGCCCCGAGTTCGGTGCGGCGCAGGGACAGCGCCTGAAGCGCCGCGACAGCAGGATCAAGCAACTGGCGTCCCGTTTCGCCAATTGGCTGAGAGGCGCCATCCTGCATGACGAGACCCGCGACACGGGCTGCGGCCTGAAGGCGATCCATACCGACATCCTCAGGAAATTGCCGTTCTTCGATGGCACGCACCGCTTTGTTCCGGCCCTCGTTATCCAGGAAGGGTACCAGGTCGTGCATTGCGACGTCGTCGACCGCTCCCGCCGCCACGGCAAGTCGAATTACGGGATTTTCGATCGCGGCCTGCAAGGCGTGCTCGATCTCGCCGGCGTCTGGTGGCTGCGCCGCAGGCGCCGGAGAATGCCAAGAACAGAGGAAATCAGGCATGGCTAACGTGCTTCAGGAATTGGCGACCTGGCTTCACGAGGTCTTCGTCAAGCAATTCGATGCATGGGTTCTGCTCGGCTTCGTCGCCCAGTTCTTTTTTTCGATGCGTTTCGTCGTGCAGTGGGTCGCCTCGGAAAGAGCCAAGCGCAGCGTCGTGCCGATTGCCTTCTGGTTCTTTTCGCTCGGCGGCGGCGGCCTGCTGCTGATCTACGCCATCCAGCGGCAGGATCCGGTTTTCATCGCCGGCCAGTCCCTGGGCCTGTTCATTTACATCCGCAATCTCTGGCTGATCGCCAACGAGCGCAAGGCGGCGATGACGAAGGTCGATTGAGCGACCTGCCTGCATAAGGCAAGTGAACGGGACGAGGCTGACGTGGCGGGCAGGACCTATTTTTTTCTCTTCCTGTTCAGCCTGCTGCTGACGGTTTCGGGGCTGTCGGCCATGCCGCCGCTCGACCGCGATGAGCCGCGCTTCATGCAGGCCACCAAGCAGATGGTCGAGACCGGCGACTATGTCGACATTCGCTTCCAGGCGGGCTCCCGCTACCAGAAGCCGATCGGAATCTACTGGCTGCAATCCGTGGCCGTGGCGCTGAGCGGCGAGGGGCCTGCGGCACCGGTCTGGGTGTATCGGCTCGTCTCGGCCCTTGGCATCGCCATCGCCGTTGTGGCGACGGCCTGGACAGGTGCCAATCTTTTCGGCGCCAGCGCCGGTCTGGCCGCCGGCCTGGTCATGGCCGCGATCTTCGCGACAGCTTTCGAAGGGCGTGACGCCAAGACCGACGCGGTCTTGCTAGCCTGTTGCATCGCGGCGCAAGGCGCGCTGGCGCAGATCTATGCGGCCTCGCGCCGGGACGAAGCCGTCGCCGGCCATTTGCCATGGATCTTCTGGGCAGCCCAGGGCGCGGCAATTCTCATCAAGGGCCCGATCGCGCCGCTCTTGTCGGCGCTCACGGTCGCCGTGCTGTTCGCGTTCGAGCGGGACTGGCGCTGGCTGTCGAAGCTGAAGGCGGGGCGTGGCCTGGCTCTCGCGTTGCTGATCGTGCTGCCCTGGCTCGTCCTCATCACCTGGAAAAGCGGCGGCACTTTCCTGCAGCAAGCCGTCGGCAAGGATATGCTCGGCAAGGTCGCGCAAGGCCAGGAATCCCATGGGCTACCGCCCGGCTTCTATGTGCTGACCTATTCGCTGTTCATGTGGCCTTTTGGCCTGATCGCGGTCGGTGCCGGGCTCCAGGCCCTTAACCGGCTGCGCGACGATCCCCGGCTCCGTTTCTGCCTTGCCTGGTACATCCCGTTCTGGCTTTTGTTCGAGTTGATCCCGACAAAACTGCCGCACTACGTCTTGCCGGCCTATCCCGGCATGGCTCTGATGGTCGGCTGGCTTTTGACCTTGAAGCCGGAGAAGGCGAATGCGCCGCTCCAGCGCTGGCAGAAATGGTTGTGGTGGGCGACCGCCTTTGGTCTCGCTTTGGTCACAACGGGCCTTGCGGTGCTCTGCATCGCCGCGCCGCTCTATTTTACCGGAGCGTTCTCATGGTGGAGCATTCCGGCAGCCCTTGCAGCGCTCGGGGCCGGCTATCTCGGCTTTTCCCGCCAGCTGCAAGTGCCGCTCGGCCGCATCGGGGCAATCGCGATCTGTGCGGGCATTGCCTATGCTTTGCTGTTCGGTGTCATCGCCCCGTCATGGAAGCCGATTTGGATGAGCCGCGAGATAGAGGCTGCGCTTCGCGCCAATCGACCTTGCGAAACGACGGTGCTCGCCTCCGCCGGGTATCACGAACCGAGCCTGGTATTTCTGGTGGGCACAAAAACGATATTGACCAATGTCGAAGGTACTGCGCAACATCTGCTTGCCGATCCCGCCTGCGCGCTGGCGCTGGCACCGGTCGGCGAAGAAAAGAGGCTGGACGGCCTGCTGGTGGGGCAGGGCAGGTCGGCGAACCGCGTCGCTCGGATCGATGGCGTCAATTATTCGTCGGGGGAGAATATGTCGCTTGGTCTATACCGGATCGCCGACTGACTTCAGTGGTTTGCCATGAGCATTGATCGCAGGGCTTCGGTTCTTGAGTTGCTTCGAAAGCTGCCGGCTCGGTCGGTGGGCAATCTCCAGCAAACTGTGGCGATCGCTCGTTCCCGGTTTGCGAGGCGACCGGCCAATTATTCCAGGATTCCGTGGCCGGCCCTGGTAGCCGCCTATCTGCTGCTGACGGTTGCCGTCATGGTTTTCGTGGACGGCGTTTTCGTCAGCTGGCGGGCTCATTTGCCGAGCGGGCTCGTGGCGTTTGCCAAGGCTTTCACCAATTTCGGGTTGGGCGGCTGGTTTCTCATCCCGTCCTTGTTGCTGTTCGTGCCGGTCAACCTGCTGGACTGGCAAGCCCTTTCAAGGCGTTGGCGTATGGTTGCGTACAACTGGACCTGCTTCGCCTTCTTCGTGGTGAGCGCGATCGGATTGTCAGGGCTGACGGTAACGGTCCTGAAGTACGCCTTCGGCCGGGGGCGGCCAGCCTTGGACATAGGGTTGTTCTCGTTCCATCCATTGAAGTTCGACCCGTATTTCGCCAGTTTTCCCTCAGGCCATGCCGCGAACATGGGCGCGGCCGCGGCAATGGTGATGCTTCTTTTCCCATCGTGGGGGAAATATGTTGTTTTGCCCATCACCGTCTGGATAGCGGTGACGCGGATTGTGGTCGGCGCGCACTTTCCCAGCGATACGATCGCGGGCTTCGGCCTCGGCGTGGGCTGCACCGTCGTTACGGCGCTGATCTTCGCCCGGCTCGGCTTCATCTTCCGCCACACGGCGGCAGGATTGCCGATCCGCAAGAAGACATTCAGGCTTCGCGCCACGTGGCGCAAGCCGGCAAGCCCGCCGCGGATGCTTTTCCCGGAGGCAACCAGTCCATGAGGGGCGCTACTTGCTATCCAGTCCGCCGTAGGATCGGACCAGCCGGATCATGTCAGGCGAGTTCGAGCCCTCGCTCTCGAGTCCCTCGGCGACACCGCTGCGGTCGGCGATGGGCCGGTTCTGGCTGACCTTCCACTTGCCTTGCATGTCCGTGATCTCGATTTCCAGCCCGACAATGCCCTTGATCTGCGACTGGATGAAGGTGGCTGGCGCGTCGGTCACCGCCCAGGGGGCTTCGCGAGCGCCTTCCTGAGACACCGTCAGGTCGGAAATTTGCTGGGCCAGCCAGTCCTGGTCCTCGATCACCCTGGCAGTGCCGCGCACCTGGACGATAGCGTAATTCCAGGTCGGCACGACCTTCCCGGTCTGGCGCTTGGTCTCGTACCAGGACGGCGTCACATAGGCATCGGTGCCCTGGAAGACGACCAGCACGGGCGACGCCGGGCTGTCGGCCAGCAGGCGCCACTGCGGGTTGGCCCTCGCCAGATGAGCGCGCAGCCTGCCGTTCGGCGGTGCCTCTGCGTTGAGCGGGGAGGGGGCGTCGAGCAGGAACGGGATCGCGTTCGCGACCGGCCCCTCGGCTCCATTTGAAATCAGCAGGCCTAGCGGATGCGTCCGGATCAGCCCGTGCAGGACGTCCTGCCGCGTTTCCTGGAAATGAGGGGGCTGGTACATTGCCGTGCGCCGACTATCTCAACCGTTTTGGCCGCGGGTCGGACAACTCGCCGGCCAGACGGCGGTCGAGATAGTCCGCGCATTCCTGGAGCAAGAGATCCGCATCATTGGAGAAGAAATGGTTGGCGCCGGGCAAGGTCTTCTGGGTGATGGTGATGCCCTTTTGCGTGTGCAGCTTGTCGACCAGCCCCTGCACGTCCTTTGGCGGCGCGACCTTGTCGGCGTCGCCATGGATGATGAGGCCCGACGACGGGCAGGGCGCCAGGAAAGAGAAATCATAGGTGTTGGGCTGCGGCGCGATCGAGATGAAGCCTTCGATCTCCGGCCGGCGCATCAGAAGCTGCATGCCGATCCACGAGCCGAACGAATAGCCGGCGACCCAGCAGCTCTTGGAATCCGGATGCAGCGACTGCACCCAGTCAAGTGCAGCGGCCGCATCCGACAATTCGCCGGTGCCGTGGTCGAATTCGCCCTGGCTGCGGCCGATGCCGCGGAAATTGAAACGAAGCGTGGTGAAATCCCGCTTCTGGAACATATAGAAGAGGTCGTAGACGATCTTGTTGTTCATCGTGCCGCCGAACTGGGGGTGCGGGTGCAGGATGATGGCAATCGGCGCGCTCTTTTCCTTGGAAGGCTGGTAGCGACCCTCCAGGCGGCCGGCCGGACCGGTGAAAATGACCTCAGGCATAAAATACTCCAATTGGCATATGAATGCGCGGCGCCCGGAACAACTCTTCCTCTGGCCCCCAGTCTTCCCCAAGGCCTTGACGCAGGGCGAGCGTCTTCTTAGAAGCTAGTTTAGAATTGTTCAAAACTGGGTGGCCAAAAATGTCATGGCTCGGCCACCCGCGCCGCAAGTCGCGTAAATAGGACGGCTGGCCTAGGAATTTCAAGGAAATAACGCGCTATCCTCGCGGAATGGCTGTTGAAGGGACCGATCGAAACGAAAATGGCCGGAAGACGCGCCTATCTCGACTACAATGCCAGCGCGCCGCTGCTTGCCACGGCGCGCGCGGCAATGATCGCTGCGCTCGATGCCACCGCCAATCCGTCGTCGGTCCATGCCGAGGGGCGCGCCGCGCGGCGGCTGATCGAGAATGCGAGGCGCGATGTCGCGGCGCTGGCCAACGCTAAACCCGAGCATGTCGTGTTCACTTCCGGTGCGACGGAAGCCGCCTCGACGCTGCTGACGCCGGATTGGCAGATGGGGCGCGGCGCTGTCCGTATGAGTCGGGTCTATGTGTGCGAAGCCGATCATCCTTGTGTGCTGAATGGCGGGCGATTTCTGGCAGCCCAGGTGATGCGCATCGGCGTCGACGCCGACGGCGTCGTCAGGCTGGACGCCTTGGCGGCGGCACTCGCCGCGCATGACAAGGTGGACGGCCTGCCGCTGGTGGCGATCCATGCCGCCAACAACGAGACCGGCGTCGTCCAGCCCGTCGAACGCATCGCCGAAATCGTCAAGGCGGCGGGCGGCATCCTGATTATCGACGCCGTCCAGGCAGCCGGCCGCATTCCGCTCGATATGTCAGCAGGTTACGCCGATTACCTGATTCTGTCTTCGCACAAGATCGGCGGTCCCAAGGGCGTTGGCGCCGTCGTCGCTGCCTCCGACCTGATGATGCCAAGGCCCTTGATCGCCGGCGGTGGCCAGGAAAAGGGTCATCGTGGCGGCACCGAAAACCCGGCCGCGATCGCCGGTTTTAGCGCAGCGGCGCGGGAAGCCCTGATCGGGTTGAAGAGCATCGATGCGGTCGCTCGCCACCGCGACGAGATCGAGGCCATCGTGAAAACGCTGGTGCCGGATGCGGAAATCTTTGGAACCAGCGTGCCGAGGCTTGCCAATACGACATTCTTCGCTATTGCGGGCATCAAGGCCGAGACGGCGCAGATCGCCTTCGATCTGGCCGGCGTGGCGCTGTCGGCCGGATCCGCCTGTTCGTCGGGCAAGGTCGGTCCGAGCCATGTGCTGAAAGCCATGGGGCATAGTGACAGCCTTGGCGCTTTGCGCGTGTCCATCGGCCACGCAACGAGCGCTGAGGACATCGAACTGTTCCGCGCCGCGCTGGCGGGTATTGCCTCGCGGCAAGCCGGTAAGGAAAGGGCGGGCAGGGAAGAAGCCGCCTGAGCGCGGCAGGAGCATCGAACCGAAAAGTGTGAAGCGGTTTTCGGAAAATTCGATGCTCGAAGAAAAATGAACCAGGCCGTCCGGCCTGGTAGAGCTGTGCGTTTCATGGTGGCCGGGTGAATTTCCGGTGGGAACGCACTATATGAAACTTACGCCGCCTCGATTGCCTCACGGGCAGTCGTTTCGCGGTGCCATAGTTTGAAAACTGCCGGGCCTTGACCCCGGCGTGGATGGAGAACGCCTATGCCTGCTGTGCAGGAGACGATCGATCGGGTTCGAAAGATCGACGTCGATCAGTATAAATTTGGATTCCAGACCGAAATCGCGATGGACAAGGCCCCTAAGGGCCTGAGCGAAGACATCATCCGCTTCATTTCGGCGAAGAAGAACGAGCCGTCCTGGATGCTGGAATGGCGGCTGGGGGCCTACCGGCGCTGGCTGACGCTGGAGGCGCCGACCTGGGCGCGCGTCCACTATCCGAAGATCGATTTCCAGGACATCCATTATTACGCGGCGCCCAAGAGCACGCCCGGACCGACCTCGCTCAGCGACGTCGATCCCGAGTTGCTGAAAGTCTACGAAAAGCTCGGCATTCCGCTGAAGGAACAGGAAATCCTCGCCGGCGTGCAGAAGACCGATGTATCGGAATTCGAAGAAGCCAGCGACAATGTCTATAAGTCGGGCCGCGTCGCTGTCGATGCGGTGTTCGATTCGGTATCCGTCGTCACCACTTTCAAGAAGGAGCTGGCGCAGGCCGGCGTCATCTTCTGCTCGATCTCGGAAGCGATCCGCGAGCATCCGGAATTGGTGCAGAAATATCTTGGTTCTGTCGTGCCGACCTCCGACAATTTCTACGCCACGCTGAATTCGGCGGTGTTCACCGACGGCTCCTTCGTCTTCGTGCCCAAGGGCGTGCGCTGCCCGATGGAACTGTCGACCTATTTCCGCATGAACGAGAAGAACACCGGCCAGTTCGAGCGCACGCTGATCATCGCCGAGGAAGGGGCCTACGTGTCCTATCTCGAAGGCTGCACGGCGCCGCAGCGCGACGAGAACCAGCTTCACGCCGCGGTGGTCGAACTGGTCGCGCTCGACGATGCCGAGATCAAATATTCGACCGTCCAGAACTGGTACCCCGGCGACGCCGAGGGCAAGGGCGGCATCTACAATTTCGTCACCAAGCGCGGCGACTGCCGTGGCGATCGTTCGAAGATTTCGTGGACGCAGGTCGAGACTGGCTCGGCGATCACCTGGAAATATCCGAGCTGCATCCTGCGCGGCGACGATTCCAGCGGCGAGTTCTATTCGATCGCCGTGTCGAACGGCTACCAGCAGGTCGACAGCGGCACCAAGATGATCCATCTCGGCAAGAACACGTCGAGCCGCATCATCTCCAAGGGCATTGCCGCCGGCTTCTCGCAGAACACCTATCGCGGCCAGGTCTCGGCGCACCGCAAGGCGACCAACGCCCGCAACTTCACCAACTGCGACTCGCTGCTGATCGGCGACCAGTGCGGCGCGCACACCGTGCCCTACATGGAAGCCAAGAACGCGACGGCGCAGTTCGAGCATGAGGCGACGACGTCGAAGATTTCCGAGGACCAGAAGTTCTACGTCATGCAGCGCGGCATCCCGGAAGAAGAGGCGATCGCGCTGATCGTCAACGGCTTCGTCAAGGACGTCATCCAGCAACTGCCGATGGAATTCGCCGTCGAGGCGCAGAAGCTGATCGGGATCAGCCTCGAGGGCTCGGTCGGCTGACCGGACAAAAATTTTCAGGCCGGACAAAATATTCAGGAAAGAAAAAATGCTTGAAATCAAGAACCTGCATGCCCGCATCGTCGACGACGGCACCGAGATCATCCGCGGCCTCAACCTGACGGTGCAAGCCGGCGAGGTCGCCGCCATCATGGGTCCGAACGGCTCCGGCAAATCGACGCTGTCCTACATCCTCGCCGGTCGCGAGGACTATGAGGTGACCGAAGGCGACATCCTCTACAACGGCCAGTCGATCCTCGAAATGGATCCGGCCGAGCGCGCGACCGCGGGCATTTTCCTCGCCTTCCAGTACCCGATGGAGATACCGGGCGTCGCCACCATGGAATTCCTGAAAGTGGCGATGAACGAGCAGCGTAAGGCGCGCGGCGAGGAACCGCTGAAGATCCCGGAATTCCTGAAGCGCGTAAAGGACGCTGCCGGATCGCTCAACATGGACATGGCGATGCTGAAGCGGCCGCTCAATGTCGGCTTTTCCGGCGGCGAGAAGAAGCGCGCCGAGATCCTGCAGATGAAGCTGCTCGAACCGAAGCTCTGCGTGCTCGACGAGACCGATTCAGGCCTCGACATCGATGCGCTGAAGATCGTCTCGGACGGCGTCAATGCGCTGCGCTCGCCAGACCGCGCCATCGTCGTCATCACCCACTATCAGCGCCTGCTCGAACACATCGTGCCGGACAGCGTGCACGTGCTTTACAGGGGCCAGGTCATCAAGTCCGGCGACAAGTCGCTGGCGCTCGACCTCGAGGCCAATGGCTATGCCGGCGTGATCGGCCAAGCCGCGTGAGATGCCAGAGGCGGAACTGATGAATATGCACACGATACCCCAGCGAACTCCGGCCGAAACGGCATTGATCGACGCCTTCGGCGACCGGCTGTCGCTGCTGCCCGGCGATGGCGCGGTGATGCTGAAGCGCGACGACGCCATCGAGGCGATCAAGGGCGGCCTGCCGACGCGGCGCATCGAGTCCTGGCATTATACCGACCTGCGCCGTCTGCTGACTTCGGTACCGGACTTCGATCCCGCGGCCGCTCCGAACGCGATTGCTCCTGTTGTCGAAGGGTCCGCTGTTCTGCCGGTGCTGAACGGCGTGTCGAGCGCGAAAATGCCCGATATCGAAGGCATCGCCGTGCAGCGCCTGTCGGACAAACTGACTGACGGCAGCATCGCGCCGGGCCTTGATCCCTATGGCGCCGACGACGCTATCGGCGCGCTGAACACAGCCTTCGTCGCTGACGGCTATTTTGTCGACATTGCCGACGGCACCGAACTGGACAAGCCGATCGAACTGCAGAACCTCCAATCCGGCGGCCAGACGCATGTGCGCCTGGGCGTCCGCGTCGGTGCCGGCGCCAAGGCTGTCATTGTCGAGCGCCAGACGGGCGAGGGCGCTGCACTCGTCAGCTCCGTCAGCCAGCTTCTGCTTGACGAGGGCGCAGACGTGACGTGGCTGATCGTGCAGGAGCAGCCGGATACGGCGACGCATCTCGCCCAGTTCAAGGCGTATCTCGGCAAGGATTCCAAACTGACGCTGTTCGTGATGAATGCAGGCGGCAAGCTGGTGCGCCAGGAGGTCGTGGTGAAGACCACCGGCGAAGGCGCCGACTTCACGCTGCGCGGCATCAACCTGCTCGCCGGCGACACTCATACGGATGTCACCATGGTGCTCGACCACACGGTGCCGCATACGGCGTCGACGGAAGTGATCCGCAACGTGGTGACCGGAAGGGCGCGCGGCGTCTTCCAGGGGCGCATTAACGTCCACCAATATGCGCAGAAGACCAACGCCAAGATGGCCTGCAACACGCTGCTTCTGTCTGACGATGGCGAGTTCTCGACCAAGCCTGAGCTCGAAATCTTCGCCGACGACGTCGTCTGCGGCCACGGCGCGACCGTCACCGAGATCGACCATAGCCACCTGTTCTACCTGATGGCGCGCGGCATCGACGAGAAGACCGCGCGTGGTCTTCTGGTCAAGGCTTTCGTCGCCGAGGTGATCGAGGAGCTGGACGGCGAGGCGATCGTCGAGGCGCTGGAAACGAGGCTCGACGGCTGGTTCGTCGCGCACGGGTGATGCGCTTAACCTTCTCCCTTGTGGGAGAGGGTGGATTGGCGCGAAGCGCCAAGACGGATGAGGGATGTTGGAAGGAACGCGGCGTAGAGCGGCAAGGACTTCGAAATGGACCAGAAAGTCGAAAACATTCCTTACGACGTCGAGGCGATCCGCCGCGACTTCCCGATCCTGTCGCGGGAAGTCTACGGCAAACCCCTGGTCTATCTCGACAATGGCGCCTCGGCGCAGAAGCCGCAGGTCGTGCTCGACGCCATCCAGCACGCTTATTCCCAGGAGTATGCCAACGTTCACCGCGGCCTGCATTTCCTGTCCAATGCCGCGACCGACGCCTATGAGAACGCGCGGAAGATAGTGCAGAGGTTCCTCAACGCGCCAAGCACCGACAACATCGTCTTCACCTCGAACACAACCGCGGCGATCAACACCGTCGCCTATGGCTTCGGCATGCCGAATATCGGCGAGGGCGACGAGATAGTCCTTTCGATCATGGAACACCATTCCAACATCGTGCCCTGGCATTTCATCCGTGAGCGGCAAGGCGCCAGGCTGGTCTGGGTGCCGGTCGACGATCTCGGCGTCTTTCATATCGAAGAGTTCGAGAAGCGGCTGACCGACCGCACAAAACTGGTCGCCATCACGCACATGTCGAACGCGCTGGGCACGGTGACGCCGATCAAGGAGATCGTGCGCATCGCGCATGCGAGAAACATTCCCGTGCTGGTCGACGGCAGCCAGAGCGCCGTGCATATGCCGATCGACGTGCAGGATCTCGACTGCGATTTCTTCGTCTTCACCGGCCACAAGGTCTACGGTCCCTCAGGCATCGGCGTGCTCTACGGCAAGAAGGAGATGCTGGAGCGCATGCGCCCGTTCATGGGCGGCGGCGAGATGATCGAGGAGGTGACGCAAGACATCGTCACCTACAACGATCCGCCGCACCGCTTCGAGGCCGGCACGCCGCCGATCGTGCAGGCGATCGGGCTGGGTGCAGCGCTCGAATACATGGAAAAGATCGGCCGCGAGCGCATCGCCGCCCACGAGGCCGATCTGAAGGATTATGCCCATGAGCGGCTGCGCGCCATCAATTCGCTGCGCATCTTCGGCGACGCGCCCGGCAAGGGCGCCATCATCTCCTTCGAATTGCAGGGCATTCATGCCCATGACGTCTCGATGGTGATAGATAGGCAAGGCGTTGCCGTACGCGCCGGCACGCATTGCGCCCAGCCGCTGTTGAAACGCTTCGGCGTAACGTCCACATGCAGGGCATCGTTCGGTATGTATAATACCAGGGCCGAAGTCGACGCTTTGGCCGATGCGCTGGAAAAAGCGCGAAAGTTCTTCGGGTGACGATCATGGATGATGCCAGCCATACCGCTGAGACCACCCCGGAAACGGCCGCTGATGAGGTGGTTTCCGCCTCGACCATTCCCGCCGACGAACTGGCGCGGCTGACCGACGACATCGTCTCGGCGCTGAAGACGGTCTACGATCCGGAAATCCCGGCCGACATCTACGAGCTTGGCCTCGTCTACAAGATCGACATCGAGGACGACCGCTCGGTCAAGATCGACATGACGCTGACCGCGCCCGGCTGCCCGGTGGCCGGCGAAATGCCCGGCTGGGTCGAGAATGCCGTCGGCGCCGTCGAAGGCGTCTCCGGCGTCGAGGTCAACATGACCTTCGATCCGCCGTGGTCGCCCGACCGCATGTCGGAAGAGGCGCAGGTGGCGGTGGGCTGGTATTGAACTTAGTCGACCTTGGCGCCATGGGCTTTGGCATAGGCTGTGATCGCTGAGAACAGCTCGTCAAATTTGACGTCGAGGTCTCTCGTGCCAATACACATCGCGTCTAACCCCATCGCTCTATTTGGCCCTCGACTCCAGCGCGCCATTTTGGTCAAAGAGGGGCTCTGCCAGACGCTCTCTAGGACTTCCACCAAAAGGAACTTTTGTCGCCGATAACTCCGCTCAGAAATGTGCTTCACCACGCTCCATGGAATGAACTCTGCTGACAGGCGGACGTCCCAAAAACCCTTAGGCGACAAAATTAGCGTTGGCCGTTTCAAATCGAAAAGACGCACCACAGCGATCACAAAAGTGCCGGTGAACGATATGGCCACTATCCAACCAAGAAATTGCTCGAAGCTACCTGGAGGGGCCCATCCAAGTTCAATGCCCAAAGTGGCCATCGCCACCGATAAAACAGCTAGCAGGCCGAGCCGAGCAGGAGATGACCGAAATTCAACTGTTCGATTGGTGTCAAGCGGCATTCAGCCTCCCGTCATACTTCGATTGTCGCCAACTGAAATTACATCCAAATTGGTTGCAGTGAGCAGAAAAGTTCACCATCTTAGGTGAGAATGATCCGCGGGCCTTGAACCCGCGCGAAAGTGGAGAATGACATGGGACGCTTTGCCGTCATCACGATGACCGAAAAGGCCGCCGACCGGGTGCGCGAGATCGTCGCGACGCGTGAAGGCGCGCATGGCATTCGCCTAGGCATCAAGAAGGGCGGCTGCGCCGGCATGGAATATACGGTCGATCTGGTGACCGAACCCAACACCAAGGACGACCATGTCGAGCGCGACGGCGCCCATGTCTACGTCGCGCCCGAGGCGGCGCTTTTCCTGTTCGGCACCGAGATGGATTTCGAGCAGACGACGCTACGCACCGGCTTCACCTTCCACAACCCCAACCAGAGCTCGGCCTGCGGCTGCGGCGAATCGGTTGAGCTCAAGCCGGCCGACCTGAAGGCTCTGGCCGAGGCCCGCGCGTCGGCCTGATTTTCCCTTCTCCTGTAGGCCTAATCCACCCACATTCCCGTTCGTTTGTGCCAGCTGGCGATCGAATCCTCGGGATAGAGGTCGAACGTCTTGTCATCCTCGCCGATCTCGGGCTCGACCCAGTTCGCCTTGTATTTCAGCATGAGGTGCACCTTGCTTGGCGGCTTCGGCAGGTCTGTGTCGATCGCCGAGGCGAAGGGATGGACCAGCTCCGGCCAGGTCGGGTCGTAGAGCCAGAGTGCCGATCCGCATTTCCTGCAGAAATTCCGCTCACCTGACGAGATCTCGCATTGCGGATGCTCGTCGTCCTCGATCTCGGCGCGGTAGACGCCGAGATTGCGCTTGCCGGTGATTTTCAGCGTATCGAAATTGGCGCCGAGATTGATGGCGAAGCCGCCGCCGCCCTGCTGCTTGCGGCAGATCGAGCAGTAGCAGAGCATGAACGGCACCGGCGTGTGGCTTTCCACCTCGAAGCGGACGGCATTGCACCGGCAGGACCCTTTGAGCAGAAGCGGCATGAAAGAACTCCGACGAATTGGCTTTTCAACTTGTCAGCATGGTTTTGGTTGCGGCGATGACAAGGGGAAATCCGGGTGACATGATCGCATCATGGACAATGAACGCATCGCCGAACTTTTCGAAGGCCTCGGCCCGGTCAGCATACGAAAGCTGTTCGGCGGCAAGGGCATCTATTTCGACGGCGTCATCGTGGCGATCGTGCTTCGCGGCGAGCTTTTGCTGAAGGCCGACGCGGAAAGCGCGCCGGAGTTCGAAGCGGCCGGATGTACGCAGTGGACCTATACCGGCTCGAGGCATGGCAAGCAGGTCGCCATGCCGTATTGGAGCACTCCCGACAGCGCTTTCGACGATCCGGATGAGATGGCGATCTGGGCACGCCGAGCCTATGAGGCGGGGCTGCGGGCCGGCAAATAGGCTGCCTCCGCTGGTCATCATCACCTCATGCCACGTCCTGCGGCTCGGGTATAAGGGCCAGCGCCTCGGCAAAACTCGCCGCCGCAAGGGCCGGCACAAATTCGGCACTTTCGATGGCAAGCATTGCCGCGGCAATGCCTTCGCGTAGCGCCGCCCTCAGCGTCAGGCTGCGAAGCAGAGCGGCAACCGTTGCGCCCGCCAGCGCATCGCCGGCGCCGTCCGCGACCTTTGTTGGCGGCAGGATCGAGAAGGCGCCGGCTTCGCCGAACCCCAGCACCGGACCGTTATCCGTTGTCACCACGCCGCTCTTCAGGCCCGCGCGCCTCAAGCCGTCGGCAATATCTTGCTCCCCGGCGCCGATATCGACACCGGCGAGCGCGATGGCCTCGGTCCGGCTCATGAAGACCAGCGCCAGGCTGCCGAGCACCGGCGTGAGCCGCGCCACCTTGGCCGGCGATGTGGCGAGGGCGAAGACCGGCTTGCCGGCGGCGAGCGCCACCAGCCGCTCGAGAGCTGCCGGCGGCAGGTTGGCGTCGCACAGGACCGCGTCGGCGGCTCGAACCGCCTCGCGCACCTTGGCACGGCGGATCTGCTTGGGAAGCGCCAGATCGTAGAGCGCCATGTCGGCAAGGCCGATGATCAATTCGCCGTTGCGGTCGACCAGCACCGTGTTGGTCGGCGTCGTACGATCGAGGAACACTGCCGAGAGATCGGCAATGCCGGCAGCAAGGATGGCGCGGGCGACCGTGTCGGCCAGAACATCGCCGCCGCGCACCGAAAGCAGCGAGCCGGAGACGCCGCGGCGCACCGCGCTGCGCAGCGCATTGAAGACGCTGCCGCCTACATTCTCGCGCATCGTGCCGGGGTTTGACGCCGCCGGCACGAAGGCATCCGAAAGCCGGCCGCGCCGGTCTATATAGGCGCCGCCTACGGCCAGGATTGTCGGCGATTTCATCATGCCGGCGAGATGACCTTTTGCTGATTGCCCCGGATAGAGACTAGGTTGTCCGACGGGACCCGGCAACCGAAGGCGCGATTCGGAAGTTGATAGCACCATCCCCTCAGTGGAAACGGGATTGCATCCGGGATCGAAAACCCGAAACAAAAAAAGAACAAATAAGGATATCGATTGTATTTCAGATATTTGACGCCCCTTGTCAAACGAGAACAAATAAGGTACAAATTAGGAAGGATAAACGGATGGTCCGGCCTTCATTGACGACCAAGGGGTGATGTATCATGGCTCAGAACACGTTGCGGCTTGTAGAGGACAAAGCAGTGGACAAATCAAAGGCTCTGGATGCGGCGCTGTCGCAAATCGAGCGTGCCTTCGGCAAGGGCTCGATCATGCGGCTCGGCGCAAACGAGCAGGTCGTCGAGATCGAAACGGTGCCGACGGGTTCGCTTGGCCTCGACATCGCGCTTGGCGTCGGCGGCCTGCCGCGCGGCCGCATCATCGAGATCTACGGGCCTGAAAGCTCAGGCAAGACGACGTTGGCGCTGCACACCGTGGCGGAAGCCCAGAAGAAGGGTGGCATCTGCGCCTTCGTCGATGCCGAGCACGCGCTCGATCCGGTCTATGCCCGCAAGCTCGGCGTCGATCTCGAAAACCTCTTGATCTCGCAGCCCGATACCGGCGAGCAGGCGCTGGAGATCTGCGACACGCTGGTGCGCTCCGGCGCCATCGACGTGCTGGTGGTGGATTCGGTCGCGGCGTTGACGCCGCGTGCCGAAATCGAGGGCGAAATGGGCGATTCGCTGCCCGGCCTGCAGGCCCGCCTGATGAGCCAGGCGCTGCGCAAGCTGACCGCCTCGATCTCGCGTTCCAACACCATGGTCATCTTCATCAACCAGATCCGCATGAAGATCGGCGTCATGTTCGGCTCGCCCGAGACCACGACCGGCGGCAACGCGCTGAAATTCTATGCTTCGGTGCGCCTCGACATTCGCCGCATCGGTTCGGTCAAGGACCGCGACGAGGTCGTCGGCAACCAGACCCGGGTCAAGGTGGTCAAGAACAAGTTGGCGCCGCCCTTCAAGGTGGTCGAGTTCGACATCATGTATGGCGAGGGCGTGTCCAAGACCGGCGAGCTGGTCGACCTCGGCGTCAAGGCCGGCGTGGTCGAAAAGTCGGGCGCCTGGTTTTCCTACAATTCGCAGCGCCTCGGCCAGGGTCGCGAGAATGCCAAGCTGTTTCTGCGTGACAATCCCGACACGGCGCGCGAGATCGAACTGGCGCTGCGGCAGAATGCCGGACTGATCGCCGAGAAATTCCTCGAAAATGGTGGCTCCGAAGGCGGAGACGATGGTTTCGAGGACGAAGCCGGCGCCATGTGAGGCTTCGGCGGTAGGTCGGAATCTGGCCATAATCCCGGTTCATTATCTATAGCTTATGTAATCGAGTTCTGTATCTTTGCGTTTCAAACCGCCGGCGCTAGCGCCGGCGGTTTGCGTTTCTGCGATGGCGCGGAGACGACCGGCAAGCCCCGCGAATTGGGCCATTCCGTGTTTCTGGACAGGCTGCGGCGTGATCGCTAAAAGGCCATGTCCATTTTCCGCCCTGGCGGTTCTCTCGAAAAGGCAAGCATCCATGAGTGGCGTGAACGAGATCCGGTCGGCATTTCTCGACTATTTTCGCAAAGAGGGTCACGAGGTCGTCGCCTCGAGCCCGCTGGTGCCGCGCAACGACCCGACGCTGATGTTCACCAACGCCGGCATGGTGCAGTTCAAGAACGTCTTCACCGGCTTGGAAAGCCGCCCCTATGCGCGCGCCGCGACCTCGCAGAAATGCGTGCGCGCCGGTGGCAAGCACAACGATCTCGACAATGTCGGCTACACGGCCCGTCACCACACCTTCTTCGAGATGCTCGGCAATTTCTCGTTCGGCGATTATTTCAAGGAGCGCGCTATCGAGCTCGCCTGGAACCTGATCACCCGCGAGTTCGGCATCGCCAAGGATAGGCTCCTGGTGACCGTCTACCATACCGACGACGCGGCCGCCGGCTTCTGGAAGAAGATCGCCGGGCTGCCGGAGGACAGGATCATCCGTATCGCCACCAGCGACAATTTCTGGGCGATGGGCGATACCGGTCCCTGCGGCCCGTGCTCGGAAATCTTCTACGACCATGGTGACGACATTCCGGGCGGCCCGCCCGGCAGCCCGGACGAGGACGGCGACCGCTTCATCGAGATCTGGAACCTCGTCTTCATGCAGTTCGAGCAGGTGACGAAGGCGGAGCGGATCGAACTGCCGCGCCCGTCGATCGATACCGGCATGGGGCTGGAGCGCATCGCCGCCGTGCTGCAGGGCGAGCACGACAATTATGACATCGACCTGTTCAAGGCGCTGATCCGTGCCTCGGAAGAGGCGACCGGCGTCAAGGCGGAAGGCAAGAACCGGGCAAGCCACCGCGTCATTGCCGATCATTTGCGCGCCTCGAGCTTCCTCATCGCCGATGGCGTGCTGCCGTCGAACGAGGGCCGCGGCTACGTGCTGCGCCGCATCATGCGCCGCGCCATGCGCCATGCGCAGCTTTTGGGCGCCCGCGATCCGCTGATGTGGCGGCTGGTGCCGGCGCTGGTGCGCGAGATGGGCCAGGCCTATCCCGAACTGGTGCGCGGCCAGCCGCTGATATCCGAGACGCTGAAGCTCGAGGAAACGCGCTTCCGCAAGACGTTGGCGCGCGGCCTCGGCCTGCTTGCCGACGCAACCGAGACGCTCGGCAGCGGCGATCGGCTTGACGGCGAGACGGCGTTCAAGCTCTACGACACCTATGGCTTCCCGCTCGACCTCACCCAGGACGCACTTCGCCAGCGCGGCGTTTCGGTCGATCTCGACGGCTTCAATGCGGCGATGGAGCGGCAGAAGGCCGAGGCGCGAAAGAGCTGGGCCGGCTCCGGTGATGCAGCCACGGAGACCGTCTGGTTCGCGGTGCGCGAAAAGGCGGGCGCGACCGAATTCCTGGGCTACGACACCGAGCAAGCGGAAGGCATCGTCCAGGCGCTGGTCAGGGATGGGGTTGCGGTGGAGTGCGCCGCTGCCGGCGATACGATAGGCGTCGTCATCAACCAGACGCCATTCTATGGCGAGTCCGGCGGCCAGATGGGCGACGCCGGCGTGATTTCGGGCGAGGGCTTTGCGATTGAGGTCACCGACACGCAAAAGAAGGGCGACGGCCTGTTCGTGCATTTCGGCAAGGTCACCAACGGCACCGTCAAGACGGGTGAAGCGGTCGAATTGAAGGTCGACCATGTCAGGCGTACGCGGCTGCGCTCCAATCATTCGGCGACCCACCTTGTCCACGAGGCGCTGCGTGAGGTGCTTGGCACCCATGTCGGGCAGAAGGGCTCGCTGGTCGCGCCGGAACGGCTGCGCTTCGACTTTTCGCATCCTAAGCCGATCTCAGCCGAAGAGCTGGAACGTGTCGAGGCGATGGCCAACGAAATCGTCGTGCAGAACAGCCCGGTGACGACGCGGCTGATGAGCGTCGACGATGCGATCGCCGAGGGCGCCATGGCGTTGTTCGGCGAAAAATATGGCGACGAGGTCCGCGTCGTGTCGATGGGCACCGGGGTCACCGGCGACAAGGCCGGCAAGCCCTACTCGGTCGAGCTGTGCGGCGGCACCCATGTCGGCGCCACCGGCGATATCGGCCTGGTCCGGCTGGTGTCGGAGGGTGCAGTCGCCGCCGGCGTACGCCGCATCGAGGCGCTGACCGGAGAGGCGGCCAGAAAGCATCTCGACGAGCAGGACAAGCGGCTGAAGGCGGTCGCCGCCACGTTGAAAATTTCGCCGGCCGACGTGCCGGCCCGCGTAGAGGCGCTGCTCGACGAGCGCAAGAAGCTCGAGAAGGAGCTGACCGAAGCGCGCAAGAAACTGGCGCTGGGCGACCGTTCGCCAGCCGGCGTGCCGGCCGAAAACGAAACCATTGCCGGTGTCGGCTTCCTCGGCAAGGCGGTATCGGGCGTCTCGCCAAGGGATTTGAAGCCGTTGGCCGATGCCGGCAAGAAGTCGCTTGGCTCCGGCGTCGTCGTCTTCGTTGGCGCCGGGGAGGACAACAAGGCGAGCGTCGTGGTCGGCGTCACCGACGACCTGACCGGCCGCTTCAGTGCCGTCGATCTGGTGCGCGTGGCGTCCGCGGCATTGGGCGGGCAGGGCGGCGGCGGTCGCCCCGATATGGCCCAGGCCGGCGGCCCGGATGCCTCCAAGGCCGAGGACGCGATCGCCGCGGTGAAGGCGGCACTGGAGGCCGCGTGATCGGATAGTAAGGATCTGGGAGAATTTGGCGAAGGCTCTCGGCCTCTCAGACGCTTGTCACCCGGACTTTTCGGTGTTGGCAAAGCTCGGGCGCGCAGCGATGCGTTCCCACCATTCCTGAATATCTGGAAATTCGGCCAGCAGCTTCTGCCCCTCGGCGACCTTGAGAAAATAGCCGATGATCGGCGCGGCGTGCAAGTCGGCGAGCGTCAGTTGCTCGCCCAGCAGACACGGTCCGGCGGCTTTCAGCGAGGTGAGCACGCGAAGCACCGTGCTCGCCCGCCGAAGTCCGTCGGCGATCAGCGTCTCGTCGGGCGCTTCTTTCTCCAGCCGCTCGACAGCGACATCCCAGACCATCGCCCGATAGGCATAGGCGTCGAGCATGCCGATGATCTGGTTCATGGTTGCGCGCACCCGGACTTCGACCGGCTGCAGGGCCGGCCCGTCGAACGCCTCGTCGACATAGCGGGTGATCGCGCTGGTCTCGAAGAGGCGAAACTCGTCATGCTCGAAGGCCGGGATCCGGCCGAAGGGATGATGTTCGAAATACCAGGCCGGAATGCCGTCCGCCGCAAAGATGTCGACCGGTACGAGCTCG
Source organism: Mesorhizobium sp. M9A.F.Ca.ET.002.03.1.2 (assembly GCF_003952365.1). NCBI lineage: Bacteria > Pseudomonadati > Pseudomonadota > Alphaproteobacteria > Hyphomicrobiales > Phyllobacteriaceae > Mesorhizobium > Mesorhizobium sp. M9A.F.Ca.ET.002.03.1.2. The sequence continues at coordinate 4,403,903 of NZ_CP034443.1, forward strand.
TAGTCGACGCCCTTTTCCGCGAGCGCGAGGCGGACGATGCGCACGTAGACGCTGTAGTCCGCCCCGTAGACGACGGGCTTGCCCATGACGCTCACTACAGCGCCGCGCGTCTTTTCAGACGCGCAAAGGACGCTGTAGCATTTTGATTTTGCGCATGATCCTGTCCGAAAATGATTCCGATTTTCGGGGTCATGCGTCAGGCCATCGCCTTCTGCAGATTCTCGTCGATCTTGTCGAGGAAGCCGGTGGTCGAAAGCCATGGCTGGTCGGGACCGATCAGCAGCGACAGGTCCTTGGTCATGAAGCCGGCCTCGACGGTCTGGATGCAGACTTTTTCCAGCGTATCGGCAAAGCGCTTCAGCTCGGCATTGTCGTCGAGCTTGGCGCGGTGCGCCAGGCCGCGCGTCCAGGCGAAGATCGACGCGATCGAATTGGTCGAGGTTTCCTCGCCCTTCTGGTGCTGGCGATAGTGGCGGGTGACGGTGCCATGCGCGGCTTCCGCCTCCACCGTCTTGCCGTCCGGCGTCATCAGCACCGAGGTCATCAGGCCGAGCGAACCGAAGCCTTGCGCCACGGTGTCGGACTGCACGTCGCCATCATAGTTCTTGCAGGCCCAGACATAGCCGCCCGACCATTTCAGGCTGGAGGCAACCATGTCGTCAATCAGCCGGTGCTCGTACCAAAGCTTGTTGGATTTGAACTCGGCTTCGAATTCGGCCTCGTAGACTTCCTGAAAAATGTCCTTGAAGCGGCCGTCATAGGCCTTGAGGATGGTGTTCTTGGTCGAGAGGTAGACCGGGTAATTGCGCAGCAGGCCGTAGTTCAGCGAGGCGCGGGCGAATTCGCGGATCGACTCGTCGAGATTATACATGGCCATGGCGACGCCGGCGCCCGGCGCATCGTAGACATCGTGCTCGATAACCGTGCCGTCCTCGCCGACAAACTTGATGGACAGTTTGCCCTTGCCGGGAAAGCGGAAGTCGGTGGCGCGGTACTGGTCGCCGAAGGCGTGGCGGCCGACGATGATCGGCTTGGTCCAGCCGGGCACCAGCCGCGGCACGTTCTTCATGATGATCGGCTCGCGGAAGATGGTGCCGCCGAGGATGTTGCGGATCGTGCCGTTCGGCGACTTCCACATTTTCTTCAGCTTGAATTCCTCGACGCGCTGCTCGTCGGGCGTGATCGTCGCACATTTCACACCGACGCCGTATTTCTTGATGGCATTGGCCGAATCGATGGTCACCTGATCGTTGGTGGCGTCGCGGTGCTCGACGCCGAGGTCGTAATATTCAAGCTTGAGGTCGAGATAGGGGTGGATCAGCTTGTCCTTGATGAACTGCCAGATGATGCGGGTCATCTCGTCGCCGTCGAGTTCGACGACCGGGTTCGCCACCTTGATCTTCGCCATGGAAAGAATGCCTCATTGTTGGGGATCGGAACGGCCTTGCCCGCATGGCTTTGGGCCGGGGATGCGGCCCGTATATCAAAGCATTTTTGGCCGCGCAAACGGCGATCCGCACCGGCGGGCGTTGGGCGTTCTCCGCGAAAGCTTCATTTTCGCGGCCGGATATGGCAGGGGACGCTGAAATGCCGCAAACTGCAGTTCATTGACAGCCATGCAAGCCAGCAACGACATCCTTCCCGCCCCAGGCCCGGCGATCATCCTGGTCGAGCCCCAGCTCGGCGAGAATATCGGCATGGTTGCGCGCGCCATGGCGAATTTTGGCCTTGCCGAACTGCGCCTCGTCAATCCGCGCGACGGCTGGCCGAGCGAGAAGGCGCGCGCCGCCGCGAGCCGCGCCGACCACGTTATCGATGCCGCCAGGGTGTTCGACGATCTGGCCGCGGCGATCGCCGACCTGAACTTCGTCTTCGCCACCACCGCGCGCGCACGTGACAATTTCAAGCCGGTGCGTGGACCGGTCGAGGCAGGCAGGGCGTTGAGGGCGCGCCAAGGATCCGGACAGCGCACCGGCATCCTGTTCGGCCGCGAGCGGTTCGGGCTCTACAATGACGAGGTCGGCCTGGCTGACGAGATCGTCACCTTCCCGGTCGATCCCGCCTTCTCTTCGCTCAACATCGCCCAGGCGGCCCTGCTGATGTCCTATGAATGGATGAAGTCGGGTCTGGAAGATGAGACGAAAACCAATTTTTCCAGCCCTGACATGATGCCGGCGACCAAGGAGCAATTGCACGGCCTGTTCGCGTATCTGGAAGGCGCGCTCGAAGCACGCGGCTATTTCCGCCCGGCGCCGAAGAAGCCGAAGATGGTCGACAATCTGCGCGCGGTGCTGACGCGCGCCGGCTTCGCCGAGCCGGAGCTCAAGGTGCTGCGCGGCATAATATCGTCGCTGGACAGGTTTTCGCCGGCCATGCCGCGCGGCGACGGATCGCCGGGCGATGATCCAAGGCGGCTCCCGGCAGCGGCCGCGCGCGCCGGCAAGGCGACAGACAAAGACTAGGACCAATCGTCACGCAATCACCAGTAACCGAATGTTATTTCGCATGAGTGACCATCTTGTCGCTTCAAGACCATGATGGCTCCAGCATCATTGGTCAAAGCTTCAGCCAGCCTCCTCTCGTGGTCCCCAGCCTTCTCTCATAATCAATGACGATGACCGACCCCTCAAATGCCCGCCCGATCCTGATGTTCGATTCCGGCATCGGCGGGTTAACGGTGCTGCGCGAAGCGCGCGTGCTGATGCCCGATCGCCGCTTCGTCTATGTCGCCGACGACGCGGCTTTCCCCTATGGCGCTTGGGAGGAGCCGGCGCTGAGGGCACATATACTGGAGCTGTTCGGAAAATTGCTCGACCGGTTTTCACCGGCCATTTCGGTCATCGCCTGCAACACAGCCTCGACGCTGGTCATCGATGCGTTGCGCGAAAGATTTCCCGGCCATCCTTTCGTCGGCACCGTGCCGGCGATCAAGCCGGCGGCGGAACGCACGCGCTCCGGGCTGGTTTCGGTGTTGGCGACGCCCGGCACCGTCAAGCGCCAGTATACACGCGACCTGATCGGCAAATGGGCTCAGAAATGCCATGTCCGGCTGGTTGGCAGCGACAATCTGGCCGGGCTGGCCGAGGTCTATATGCGTGAGGGCTTTGTCGACGAAGAGGCCGTGCGCGCCGAGATCGCACCATGCTTCGTCGAACATGATGGAATGCGGACCGACATCGTCGTGCTTGCCTGCACTCACTATCCTTTTCTGGCCAACCGCATGCGCAAGACAGCACCCTGGCCGGTCGATTGGCTCGACCCCGCCGAAGCGATTGCGCGACGGGCGCTCTCGCTGCTTGCGGACATCGAGCCAAAGAACCGCGGCGAGGCGTTGTCGGAAGGCGCCGATCTTGCTGTCTTCACCTCAAAGCGGGTTGATTTCCCGACTCGCCGCCTGATGCAGGGATTTGGCCTGGCGATTTCCTGATATTTAGGAACATCATCCCGACCGATACGTTTCCTCCTATTGCAAACGGGAGAAACGATCATGCCAGCCACATCAAAGGCCCAGCAGAAAGCCGCCGGCGCGGCATTGTCCGCCAAGCGTGGCGAGACAAAGAAGAGCGAGCTCAAAGGCGCGTCGAAGGGAATGTACAAATCCATGAGCGAAAAGCAGCTCGAGGAATTCGCCGAGACCAAGCGCAAGGGCTTGCCCGAGAAGAAATCGAAACACTAGTCCGCCCTTCCGACCGGGCACGTCCCGCCGGGGGGGCCGGTTTCGGTTCCACGCGACCGGCCAGCGGTCAAACATAAGCCCGCGGCCGAAACCGCGGACTTTGAATGGAAGCGTCGAAGCGGTCCCTCAGCGAGCCGCAACCACCGCACCAAGCCTCGCTGTAGCGTCGTGCCTTGTGGTGGATGGCCTTGCGATGGCCACGCCGCCACACCATCTTCTTCCTGAACGCCGCGCCCGTATCCGCCTGCCATGAACAGCGCCGGCCGCAAGCTTGACACCGGTTCGATCTCCGTTTAATCAGCCCACCAACACCGGGCCGCAACGCCCGGTGGTTTCTTTATGTGCGCAAGACGTTTGGGAAGCCGATCTATCCTTCCTCAGGTCTTGTCTAGAATGACGTGTCCCGTGGGTTTTCCGCCGCGTTGCGTGGGAAAACCCTGTCAGGTCTCGAAAACGGGGGCCAGAGGAGGGCGCGTTTCCTTCACCCGGACCATGAGGTTCCGGGTGCGTTGTTTTGAAAGGGAATGCGATGAGCAAGCGCGAATCCGCGAAATACAAGATCGACCGCCGTCTCGGCGAAAATATCTGGGGCCGCCCGAAATCCCCGGTCAACAAGCGCGAATACGGTCCTGGCCAGCACGGCCAGCGCCGCAAGGGCAAGCTTTCCGATTTCGGCCTGCAACTGCGTGCCAAGCAGAAGCTGAAGGGTCACTACGGCGACGTTTCGGAAAAGCAGTTCCGCAAGGTCTATGAAGAAGCGGACCGCCGCAAGGGCGACACCTCGGAGAACCTGATCGGCCTGCTCGAATCGCGCCTCGACGCGGTCGTCTACCGCGCCAAGTTCGTGCCGACCATTTTTGCCGCCCGCCAGTTCGTCAATCACGGCCACATCAATGTCAACGGCAAGCGCGTCAACATCGGCTCGTACCGCTGCAAGCCGGGTGACGTCATCGAAGTGCGCGAAAAGTCGAAACAGCTGGTGATCGTCCTGGAATCGGTAGGCCTGGCCGAGCGCGACGTGCCTGATTACATCGAGGCCGACCACAACAAGATGACCGCGACCTTCGGGCGCATCCCCGGCCTGTCGGATGTTCCGTTCGCCGTGCAGATGGAACCGAACCTGGTCGTCGAATTCTATTCGCGCTGATCGAAGGCGTCGTCTGCGACAGCTCGAAGGCCGCCCGTCGAGGCGGCCTTTTCTTTGTCTGCTACGCTGGAGCGACGTGCGTCCGCTTGGACGCATAAAGTACGCTCCAGTTCTTTCTACTTACGCATCGTGCTTTCGAAAATCGATTTCGATCTTCGGGCCGATGCGCTAATCCGGGGCGGCAACAAGGACTTTGGGGCTGACGCGCCATGAACATGCTGCCGAACGCCGAAACACTTGAACCGATCGCCGATGCCGAAGGCGGCTTTCATCGGCTGTTTGCCGATGTGCCGTCCTCCGTCGAGTTCAACAAGCTGCGCAAGCGGCTGCTGCGTCTCACCCGTCAGGCGCTCGACGATTTTTCGATGGTGAGGCCTGGCGATCGCTGGCTCGTCGCTCTGTCGGGCGGCAAGGATTCCTATGGCCTGCTCGCTGTGCTGCTCGACCTCAAATGGCGCGGGCTGCTGCCGGTCGAGCTGTTGGCCTGCAACCTCGACCAGGGCCAGCCGAATTTTCCGAAACACATTCTGCCTGACTATCTCGATAGCCACGCCATTCCATACCGCATCGAATATCAGGACACCTATTCGGTGGTGACCGACAAGCTTCCCGAGGGCAGCACCTATTGTTCGCTGTGCTCGCGGCTCAGGCGCGGCCATCTCTACCGGATCGCCCGCGAGGAGGGCTGTTCGGCCCTGGTGCTCGGCCACCACCGCGAGGACATACTGGAAACCTTCTTCATGAACCTGTTCCACGGCGGGCGCCTTGCCGCCATGCCGCCAAAACTGCTCAACGACGACGGCGACGTCATGGTGCTGAGGCCGCTCGCCTATTGCGCCGAGGCCGATCTCGAAAAATTCGCCGGCGCCATGAAGTTCCCGATCATTCCGTGCGATCTGTGCGGCAGCCAGGATGGGCTGCAGCGCAATGCGATGAAGGCGATGCTCGACGACTTGGAAAAGCGCATGCCCGGCCGCAAGGACACGATGATCCACGCCATGACCAATGTGCGGCCCTCGCACCTGCTCGACAGAAAGCTGTTCGATTTCGCCGCCCTCAACGAGACCCTCACCACAAGGCAAGCCGATGACATTTGACGAAACCGAGATCGACTGGCTTGCCAACCTTCTGTCCGACGCCGCCATTGCCGAGATCATGCCGCGCTTTCGCCGGCTGGATGAGGGCGAGGTTCGCCAGAAGACCTCGGCGGCCGACCTGGTGACAGAGGCTGATGTGAATGCCGAGCGGTTGATCACCGTCAGGCTGCGTGAGCGCTACCCCCGGGCGATGATCGTCGGCGAGGAGGCCTGTTCCGATGATCCGGCGCTGCTCCAAGGTCTCGGCGACGCCGATCTCGCCTTCGTCATCGATCCGGTCGACGGCACTTTCAACTTCGCCTCCGGCGTGCCGCTGTTCGGCGTCATGCTGGGCGTCGTGGTGAAGGGCGAGACCGTCGCCGGCATCATTCACGATCCCGTCGGCAAGGACTGGCTGATCGGTGCCAAGGGTGCTGGCAGCCACATACGGCATGCGCATGGCGCTCTGGAGAAGGTGCATGTCGCCGAGCCTGCACCGATCTCGCAAATGACCGGCGCGGTTTCCTGGCAGTACATGCCCGAGCCGGAACGGTCACGGCTGGCGCGCAACCAGACGAAGTCCTTGTCGCAATTCGGCTATCGCTGCGCGGCTCACGAATACCGTCTGCTGGCGAGCGGCCACGCCCATTTCGTCGTCTACAACAAGCTGATGCCGTGGGATCATCTGGCGGGCGTGCTGATCCACGCCGAGGCCGGCGGTTACGCCGCGCATTTCGACGGCAGCGCCTATCTGCCTTCGCACGTCGGAGGTGGCCTGCTGGTCGCACCGGACAAGGAAAGCTGGCGCGAGCTGCGCCGCGAACTCTGGGCGGAATAGACCGTCGGGGATTTTCGGGTCATGCGCCGGGCTGAGCTGACGCCCAGCTTTCCGCGATGGCGACTATCGCCGCGTTGATCGGTCCGCTCGGGATCGTCGGCATCACCGACGCGTCGACGATGAAGATGTTGTCGAAGCCGTTCAGCCGCAAATCCGGGTCGACGACGGCGTCTGCATCCCCGCCCATCCTGCAAGTGCCGGCAGGATGATGATGCGTGGACGCAGCGCTTGCGATGAAACCGTCAAGGTCGTCGTCCGACTGCACCAAGGATCCTGGCAGAATTTCCGCGTCGCGCCACTCGTCGAGCGCCGCATGATGACCAATCACGCGCGCCGTCTTCAGGGCTATCCTGAACATCGCTCGGTCGTGTTCGGTTTCGAGGTAATGCGGGTCGATAATGGGCGCATCGCCACTGTCCGGCCCGCTCGGCGCGATGCGCCCACGGCTGGTCGGGTGGGTGACGCCGCATAGAATCGTGAAAGCCGAGCCGTAGGGCGGTGCCCTCAAGCCGTCGGCGGCTGACGGAGCGACGACGCAGGCGAGTACGATATCGGGGCTTCCCGTCGAACGCGTCGGATCGCTGCTGTGCAGGTACATCAGCGATTCGGAGTGCTGCAGGCGGGACGGCGGCACCGGCTTTTTCGTGCTGTAGACGTTTCCAAGAACCAGCAGATGGTCCTGCAGATTGCGGCCGACATCGCTTCGGTCGGCCAGGCAGCGTATTCTCGCGCGCTTCAGCGTATCCGGATCGCCAATGCCCGACCGCATGAGGATGAGCGGCGAGGACACGGCGCCGGCGCAAAGAACGATCCTGTCGGCGGAGACCGTCATGGCCTCTCCTTTGCACATAACAGCCAAGCCGGTGGCGCGGTGGCCATCCAGCAAGAGATGCTCGACCTCGTGGGTTGTGAGCAAGGCGAGGTTCCGTCGCGCTATCACCTCCGGCGGCAGATAGGCGTCGGCAACGCTCAGGCGCTTGCCGTCGCGGATGTTCAGCGAATTGGGGCTGGTGCCGGCGAGCTCGCCGCTGTTGTGGTCGGTCAAGACGGGGATGCCCTTGGCCCGCCCGGCAGCCATATAGGCGCGGACGACAGAGCTGACCTCCGCATCCGGCAGATAGACGTCCAGCGGCCCGCTGCGGCCGCGCGACGGCGCGTCGAAGGCCGTGAAGGCTTCGCTGCGGACAAAGCCTGGCAACAGCCCCCGATAGGACCAGCGCTCGCCGCCGGCCTCTGCCCAGGGTTGGAAATCATTGGGATGACCGCGCACATAGGCCATGGCGTGCAGGCAGCTCGAACCGCCGACGATTTTGCCGCGTGGCCATTCATGCACGCGGTTTGCGGTAAAGGGTTGCGGCACCGTCCGATAAGCCCAGTCATAGGCGCGGCCTTGCAGCATCGTCCATTTCAGCGGGTCGGCGATATCGGGATCGGACGGCATCATCCCGGCTTCGATCAGGCCGACCTGGCACGATCCGTCCTCGCTGAGCCGGCTGGCCACGACCGAGCCGGCGGATCCCGCGCCGATGACCAGCACGTCGAAATGACGCATCAATTTGCAAGTCCCCCTCGATCAGGCTGGCTAGAGCCTGATTCCATCCCGATACAATCGGAATGGGGCTCTATCTTCTTTGTTTGACCATGATCTCTTCCGAAAACCGGTTTCCACTTTTCGGGATCATGGTCTTAGAACGCGAAACGATCATGCGGCAAAGGCGCCTGCATTCGACCGTTCCGTGATCTGTCTTTGCACGGACAGCAAATGCGCGCGCATGGCCGCCTCGGCTGCTTCCGGGTCGCGGTTCGAGATCGCTTCGGCAATCAGGCGATGTTCGCCGTCGCGCTCGGCGATCCGCTTGGGGCAGGTGGGCGCCGCGGTACGTGCGATCTTCACCCGCGCATCGACCCCGACCTGACGCAGCATCTTGTAGAATTCGGCGGCAAGATGGTTGCGGGCGGCAGCGACGATGGCGAGATGGAAAGCGAAATCGACGGCGCCCGACGAGGCATTCTCCGGCGTGGTTGCCGCATCGATGATGCGTGCCGTCTCGAACGAGGAGGCGCGCAGCGATGCCAGCCGGGCGAGACCTGGCTCCATGAGCAGGCGCAACTCCAGGACCTCGATGGGATTTGTTACCCTGACAAGCTCTTCGCCATATCGGGGCAGGGCGGTTGGCGCACGCCTGGCGCGCGCCGGCTTCAAGTCGCCCGACCGGCGCAGCAGCTCGAGCGCCTTGCGAAGCTGATGGCGCTTCACGTTCAGATGTTCGGCAAGATCGCGCTCGGAAGGGAGCTTGCCGCCGCCCTGCTGCAACTGGCGGATCGCTGCAATGATGTCGTCGAGATCCGATGGTACGATCTGCGGCTCGAATGCGCTCAAAACCAAATCTCCTGTCCGATCGGCAGCGCGCCGACTCAACGTCCGGTTATCACATTGTGACACGATACCTGCTGGAACGGCACTCAACCAACTCAACCAATCTACATCTGCATGCGGTGGTTGACAACACCAGTTGCGCGGTGGTTGAGTGCCGCAGTTGTTTTGACGGCTCTCATGCGGCGGGCCGTCCTTGTCCCGAGGACCGTGCATGCCGTTTGGGGAAACCTTTGACTATGTCATCGTCGGAGCCGGGTCGGCCGGCTGCGTGCTTGCAAACCGCCTGAGCGAAGATCCTGCGGTTTCCGTGCTGCTTCTGGAAGCAGGGGATTGGGATCGCGATCCCATGATCCACATCCCGCTCGGCTGGGGCAAGATCCTGACCGAGCGCCGTCACGACTGGATGTATTTCTGCGAGCCCGAGGCCAATGTCGGCGGGCGCAAGGTCGAATGCGCGCGCGGCAAGGTCATCGGCGGCTCCTCCTCCACCAACGCCATGGCCTATGTGCGCGGCAATCGCGGCGACTACGACCGCTGGGCGGGGAGCGGTCTGACCGATTGGTCGTTCGACAAGGTGTTGCCCTATTTCAAAAAGCAGGAGCGCTGGGAAAAGGGCGCAAGCCACTATCGCGGCGGCAGCGGGCCGCTGAACACCCAGTTCTGCCGCTACAGGGACGAACTGATCGATGCCTTCGCTACGGCCAGCCGGGATGCCGGATACCTCCAGACCGACGACTATAATGGCGCCGTGCAGGAAGGCTTTGGCCGCCTGCAGATGACGATCGCCAACGGTCGCCGCTGCTCGGCCGCGTCGGCCTATCTGCGTCCCGCCATGCGCCGCAGCAATGTCAAAGTGCTGACCGGCGCGATGGCGACGAGGATTCTCCTGAAGGATGGGCGCGCGACGGGCATCGCCTACACCAGAGGCGGCGCGGCCCACCAGGTCTTGGCGCGGCGGGAGGTTCTGCTTGCCGGCGGCGTCATCAACACGCCGCAACTGCTGATGCTGTCGGGGGTCGGCGACGGTAGTGAGCTCGCGGCGCATGGTATCGAGACGAAAGTCGAGCGTTCGCAGGTCGGCAAGAACCTGCAAGACCACGTTTCGGTCATTTTGATGTATCGGCGCAAGCAGCCGGGACCATTCCTCAAGATGATGCGGGCGGATCGTATCGGGCTGGATTTCGTCAAGACCTATTTCACCGGAAAGGGTTTTTCGGGAGATGTGCCTGGCGGGGTCGTGGCGTTCCTGAAAAGTGATGCAAGCCGGCCATTGCCGGACGTCCAGCTGCTTTTCACCGCTGCACCCCTTGCCGCATGGCCCTATATGTCGCCATTCAAGGCGCCCTTCGCCGATGGCTTTGCGACACGCATCGTCGCCGTCCAGCCGGAGAGCAGGGGGAGCGTGAAGCTGGCGTCGAGCGACCCGTTGGCCGCGCCGCTGATTCACCAGAATTTCCTGTCTTCGCCGCGTGACTGGCAGTCGCTCCGCGCCGGCTTCCGCGTCGCGCGCAACCTGGCCGCACAGCCGTCGATGGCGCCTTTCGTCGGGGCGGAATTCTTCCCTGGCCCCAAATGCGAGAGCGACGACGAGATCGACGAGCATATCCGCAAGACATCGATCACCGTGCATCATCCGGCCGGCACCTGCCGCATGGGGGTCGACGCGGAGTCGGTTGTCGATCCGCAACTGCGGGTGCGCGGCGTTGCTGGCCTTCGCGTGGTGGACGCTTCCGTGATGCCGGATCTCGTCTGCGGCAACATCAATGCGGCGGTCATCATGATCGCCGAAAAGGCCTCGGACCTGATCCGCAGCCGTGCCGAACAAAGCATGGCGGCCTGACCGGCGTCGCCTGGGATTCAACCAAAAATCCTTTGGTTGAACACAAAAACTCGAATTGGTTGGGCTGCCGCGTGATTGCCGCGGTCGTCATAGTTCGAACTGCATCCGCCAGATCGGCTAGTTTTTCGCGTCTTTTCGATCTTTTATGCCCTTTTTCGAAGCATTTGCCTTTCAAAAGAGCTTTCAACCAAAAACTTCGAAAATTCTTGGTTTTTGGGATTGTCGAGCAAAACCAATGCGAATACGGTTGAGTTGGTTAAACGCATTTTCTTCCTGAAGAGAGGTGACAGACATGTCCATGGCGCAACCAGCAGACCTTACCGTCACCAACAAGAAGGCGGCGCTGAAGGGCCTCTATGACGCCCTCTACGAAAAGAACATGTTTCCGTTCTGGGCGACATCGGAAGGCGTCGATCACGACGAGATCAAGCAGCTCATGGCGACGTCGAAGGCAATACCCTTCGTCTGGTCCTATGCCGACATCGAGCCGCTGCTGCAGCGCGCCGCTGAACTAGTGACCATGGACGATAGCGAGCGCCGGTCGCTGATCCTGGTCAATCCGGGTCTCGCGCCCAAACGCGCATCGGTCAGCACGATGTACACCGCCTACCGCCTGAATGATCCAGACGAGATCATGCCGCCGCACAAGCATTCGCCGAGCGCCATACGTTTTGGCCTGACCGGCAAGGGCAACTTTACCGGCGTCGAGGGCGAGGATGTGGTTTTCGGCCCTGGCGACATGGTGCTGACGCCCAACGACGCCTGGCACAATCACGGCACGGTCGGCGGCGAACAGGCGGTCAACCTTTCGGTTCTCGACCTGCCGCTGGTCGAGACGCTGCACGCCGTGCATTTCGACCACAAATACACCGAGATGGTCGATGGCAAGGAAGTCGAGAAGAAGGTACAGACCGCCCGTTTCCCGAACGATTATTCGCAACGAATCTATGGCGAGGGCGGCTTGATGCCGCGCTTCGTCGACCACAAGCGCGGCGGCGGCCTGTCGTCGCCGATGTACGTCTATCGCTGGGAAAAGATGGAAGCGATCCTCGACGCCCACAAGGATTGGGACGGCGATCCGCACGAAGGTATCGTCATCGACTATGTCGACCCCACCACCGGCGGCCCGGTCTTCCGCACGATCAACTTCTACGTCCAGATGCTGCGGCCGGGCGAAAAGACGCTGCCGCAGCGCGAGACCGCCAGCCTGTTGTTGGCGCCGTTCCGCGGCCGTGGCCATTCGATCATCGACGGCAAGCGCTACGACTGGACCCAGTTCGACACGATCGCCATACCTGGCGGCTCGTGGGTGGAGCATGTCAACGGCTCCTCGACCGAGCCGGTCATCTTCTTCGGCGCGACCGATGCGCCGACCCAGAAGGCGCTGCTCCTCTACAAACGCTGGGGCCGCAACCAGGCCGGCGATCTGCTCCGCATCGCCTGATCTTGCAGCGAAAGATGTCCATGCCGCCCTATCGCGGCGCGGATACCGAAAGACCTTCCAGCAGCAAGGGCGTATGCATTTGGTTTCGGCGTTCAATACAAAGCAGATCGGCCATGTCGACTGTCCGGGTGGCGGTCAGGTCTGGGTCGACGGCAACATCCTCTATATCGGCCATATGCGACCGCCGAGCGGCACGACGCTGGTCGACATTTCAGACCCGCGCAATCCGAAGAAGATCGCGACGATCGACGTTCCGCCGGGCTGGCACTCGCACAAGGTGCGCGCCCAGGATGGCTTGATGATCATCAACCACGAGCGCTTCGGCGATGCGGGCCCGGCCGATTTCGGCGGTGGCCTGGCGCTTTACGACACGACGCGACCGGCGGAGCCGAAGCTCATCTCGAAGTGGATGACCGGCGGTCGCGGCGTGCATCGCTACGACTATGACGGCCGCTACGCCTATATCTCGCCAACCGCCGACGGCTATGTCGGCAACATCGTCATGATCCTCGACCTGATCGATCCGGTGAACCCGGTCGAGATCGGGCGCTGGTGGATACCGGGTCAGTGGACGGGCGGCGGCGAAGAATACCCGTGGCATGACTATGTCACGCCGCGCTGCCACCATCCGTTGCGTATGGGCGACCGGCTCTATGTCAGCTACTGGCATCACGGCCTGTTCATCCTCGACATTTCCGACGTTTCAAAGCCGACGCTTGTCTCTCACGTCAATTCGAGCCCGAGCTTTCCGCACCCCACGCATACCTGCCTGCCGATCCCGCAGCCGCTCAAGGGCCGCAACATCATGGTGGTGGCGGACGAGGATGTCGCCAAACTCCGACCTTCGCCGCCGGCCTTCACCTGGATCTACGACATCACCGACGAGACGAACCCGCTGCCGATCTCGACCTTCCAGGTGCCTGGCCTCGACGCCGACGGCGCACCGCAACCGCCGATGACCGGCTGCCATCAGCCCTCCGAGCGGTTCAAGGGCACCGTCATTCCCTTTGCTTGGTTCGCGCAGGGGCTGCGGCTGGTCGACATCGCCGACCCGTTCGCACCCAAGGAGGTCGGCCACTTCACGCCTGACGCGCCGGAAGGCGCCGAGCGTTCCTCTTCCAACGACGTCACCATCGACGACCGCGGCATCGTCTACCTGATCGACCGCATCCGTGGCGTCGACATCATCGAAACCAGCGTTCTCTAGGGGGATAGGTTGAGCGACAGCACGCGAAAATCCGCCAGCCATTACGCCATCGGCAAGAAGAATCCGAACCTGCCGTTTCATCCGGCGGTGCGTGCCGGCGATTTCATTTTCGTCTCCGGTCAGGTGCCGAAGGACGAGAACAACAACATGATCAGCGGCACAATCGAGGAAGAGACGCTGGCCACGCTGAAGACCATCGCGCGCGTCATAGCGCATGAGGGCGCAACGCTCTGCGATGTCGTCCGGATCACCACCTATCTCGAGGATACGCGCGACTTCGGCCGCTACAACAAGGCGTTCCTCGAAGGGATCGGCGACGCTGTGCTGGCGCGCACCACGGTCGAGGCAAAGGCCGTCATCAACACCAAGATCGAAATGGACGCCATCGTCTACAAGCCGCTGCCGGTCGGCAAGTAGGCCAAGACACAATCGAGGAGACGACATGTACAAGCTCTTAGGCCGCCAGACATCGGGCAATGTTCAAAAGGTGCTCTTCATGCTCGAAGAGCTTGGCGCGCCATACAAGCGCGAGGATTACGGCCGCCAGTTCGAAAACACCCAGACGGCCGAGTACAAGGCGCTCAATCCGACGTCGAAAGTCCCGACGCTGGTCGACGGCGACACCGTGATCTGGGAATCCAACACAATCCTGCGCTATCTCGCGGCATCCGGCGGCGAGCAGTTGAACGGCGCCACGCCGGCGGAAAAGACCGAGGTCGAGCGCTGGATGGATTTTCTGCTGGCGGCGGTCAATCCCGGCTACATGGCAGCCTTCAAGGGCGCGAAGCTGACTCCCGAGGAGCAGACAGCCGAATACAAGGACCAGGTGAAGGACCTTGTGGCGCAGCTCAAGATCGTCGACGGACATCTGGCCGGCAAGGATTTCCTGGCGCTCGGCAAGCTCACCATCGCCGACATCGCCTGCGCGCCGATCCTGAAACGCTGCATCGACTTCAAGATCGACCGGCCGTCGCTGCCCGATCTGGAGCGCTGGGTGGCCGCGATCGCCGCGCGCCCGGCCTTCAAAACGGCGACTGCCTCTGCCTCCGCAAAGGCCGCATGATGATCAAGCGCGCCGCCCTCATCGGACTGGGAACGATGGGTCCGGGCATTGCCGCGCGGCTGTCGCGCGGTGGGCTTGATGTGGCGGCGTATGATGTTTCCGATGCCGCGGTCGAACGCGCCCGCGGCATGCTCGACATGGCCGGCGGAGTTCTGGACCGTCTCGACATCAGGGCGCCCGCGTCGGGGACAGGTGCGGTGCGTTTCGTGCAAACCATCGCCGAGGCTGTCGATGCGGCGGAATTGGTCATCGAGAACGTGCCCGAGAATATCGACATCAAGGCCGAAACCTATCGCGCCATCGACCCGCTGATCGGCTCCTCGGTCATCGTCGCCTCGGACACGTCGGGCATCCCGATCACCAGGCTGCAGGCCCATATCTCCCATCCCGAACGGATGGTCGGCATGCACTGGTCGAACCCGCCGCATATCATTCCGATGATCGAGGTGATCGGCGGGCAGAAGACCGCGCCTGAGACCGTGGCGACGATCCGCGACCTGATCCGCTCGATCGGCCTGTTGCCGGTGGTGGTGAAGAAGGATGTCCCCGGCTTCGTCGAAAATCGCGTACTCTACGCGCTGCTGCGCGAAGCGGTCGACCTGGTCGAGCGCGGTGTCATCGAACCGGAGGATCTCGACACCTGCGTCTCATGGGGCATCGGCTACAAGATCGCCGTCGTAGGGCCCATGGCGCTGCTCGATATGGCGGGCCTCGATATCTACAAATCCGTCTCGTCGTTCCTGAACGCCGACCTTTCCAATCGCGATGACGTCGCCCCGGTCGTGTTGGAAAAGACCAACGCGTCGAAATTCGGCATCAAGTCGGGCGAGGGCATGTTCTCCTACACACCCGAGCAGATAAAGGCGCTGCAGGGCGAACGGGCGCGCAAGCTTGTCGCGGTGCGACGTATCCTCGAAGGCCGGGAGTAGGTGATGGCGCAAGTAACGCACGAGGCTGGCCGTGTTGGGGATTTCACCCGGTTGGCCGCTCATGCGGACTGCACCATCAAGACCGTGCGGCTGCGGCCAATGACAATGCGTGGGGTGACCGACCATGCAGGTTGAAACCATTCGACCAGCCGGCGGCAGACCGGCCCACATCCGCCACGCCGATCTCATTTCCGCCAAGGGCGTTTCAGTGGTCATGGGCACGGATCAGAAGCGGCAGCTGATCCTCAGGGATGTAGATCTTTCGGTTCCGCAAGGTTCGTTCGTTTCCCTGATCGGCCCTTCGGGTTGTGGCAAGAGCACCTTGCTCAAAGTGCTGGCTGGGCTGGTCAATCCAAGCAGTGGCAGCGTCTCGATCGCTGGCGTTTCGCCAGGCGAGGCGGCGCGCAAGCGGATGATCGGTCTCGTCTTTCAGGACGCCAATCTGCTTCCCTGGAAAAACGCCGTCGACAATGCCTCGATGTTGCTGGGTATCGCCGACAAGTCGATGTCGCGCTCGGCGTTGCGAGCGCGTGGACGGGAGATGCTGGAACTGGTGGGACTCGGCGATGCCGCCCACAAGCGCCCAAACGAATTGTCTGGCGGCATGCGGCAGCGGGTCGCCATCGCCCGGGCTCTGGCGCTCGATCCGGCGGTCTTGCTGATGGACGAGCCGTTTGGTGCGCTTGATGCGATCACCCGCGATTCGATGGGCCAGTCGCTGCTTGAGATCTGGCAGAGGACCGGCAAGACGATTGTCTTCGTGACGCATTCGATCGACGAAGCCATTCAGTTGTCCCGCCAGGTTCATGTACTGGGAATCAACCCGGGGCGCATCACGCAGAGCCTGGATGTGCCGCTGCCCCATCCACGCGACGCTTCCGTGACCGAGGTCCCCGAATTTGTCAGGCTTGTGCTTCGGCTTCGAACGATGCTGCGCTCCAGTCATGAGCCGGGAGGCGCGTCTTGAGCAAGCAACCCGTCGTCGATATCTCCCCGCCGCGGCCTGTTTCCGGCTGGAACGCGGCGACAGGCAGCTGGCTTCCAGCGGCCATCCTTTTGCTGGTGACGATCGTGTTGTGGGAAGCTGCGGTACGGATCTTCTCCATATCCTCCTTTATCGTTCCCGCCCCTTCCGAGATTGCCCGATCCCTGGTCGCGCAATGGGACACGCTCGCGCAGGCGACGGTGGTTACGGCGGGCGAAATCCTGTTCGGCTTCCTTGTCTCGGTCGTGGTCGGCATTGCGCTTGCTCTCGTCATCGTGCGTTTCGACTGGCTGGGGCGCGCACTGTATCCGCTCGTGGTGTTGTTCCAGAACGTTCCGAAGGTCGCGCTCGCCCCGATCTTCATCCTCTGGTTCGGCTATGGCCTGGCACCCAAGATCGGTCTGATCCTGGTCATCGCCTTCTTCCCGGTGACGCTGTCGATGCTGGCGGGCATGCAATCGGTCGACCGCTCGCTTCTGTCGCTGATGAATTCGGTCGGCGCCAGCCAGACCCAGATCCTGTTCAGGATCCGCGTTCCACACTCGCTGCCGAGCCTGATGGCCGGGACCAAGATAGCAGCGACCCTAAGCGTCATCGGTGCCATCGTCGGCGAATTTGCCGGAGCCTCGGACGGGCTCGGCTATGTTATCCAGTTCGCTTCGACCCAGCTCGACACGGCCCTGGTCTTCGCGGCGCTGCTGCTCGTTTCCGTGCTCGGCATCGCGTTTTACTACGCGGCCGAATTTCTCGAACGCATCGTGGTGCCGTGGGCGCCGAAATTCAGCCAGGCCTAGGATCTTTCGAACAACCAAAAACAAAGAAGGGAACAAACAATGCTGAGACGCTCTCTTATCAAGGCAGCCACCTTTGCGGCGTTTGTCGGCGCGCTTGGCTTCTCGAACGCTGCGCTGGCGGCGGACAAAGTCAACGTCCAGCTCGACTGGGTGGTGCGCGGCAATCACGCCATGTTCTTTGTTGGCAAGGAAAAGGGCTTTTTCGCCAAGAACGACATCGATGTGAGCGAGGTCCGCAAGGGATCCGGCTCGCCGGACGCCATGCGGCTGGTGGGCAACGCTAACGCTGAGTTCGGGTTCGGCGATCTCCCCACGCTTGCTGTTGCTAGGTCCCAGAATGTTCCCGTCGTGGCGCTGGCGGCGGTCAACCAGCAGTCTCCGCTGGGCATTATTTCGCTCGCCAAGACGCTCAAGTTGACCAAGCCTTCCGATCTCAAGGGCCTGACCATTGGCATCCACCCCGCCGGCTCCACTTACATTTTCTTCAGGGGCTTCCTGGCCGCCAACGGCATGAGCGAGAAGGACATGACGCTCAACAGCGTCTCGCCGCCTTACGAAAGCTACTTGCTGCTCGGTCGTGTGCAGACCGTGGTCGGCTATCTCGACGCCGAAGTGCCTGAACTTGAAGCCAAGGCCGGCGGCCCAGGGTCGCTGAGCATCATGCTCGGCGCGGATCACGGCTGGAAGGCCTATGGCTCAGGGCTGTTCACCTCTGAAGCGATGATCAAGGACAAGCCCGATGTCGTGCGTCGTTTCGTGAAGGCCTACAGGGAAGCATTCGACTATGTCGCGACCCATCCGGAAGAAGCCGCCGAGATCACCGCCAAGGCCGTTCCGGGCTATGCGGAAAAGCAGGATGTGCTGCTGGCCCAGCTCAACGCAGACATCGCCTCGACGTTCAACAGCCCGGCGACGAAGGAACACGGCCTCGGCTGGATGACCAAGACGCAATGGGAAGAGACCTTGAAGACGCTGACGGATCAGGGCGTGCTCAAAACGGCCCTGTCGGCAGACGACGTCTTCACCGACAAGTTCCTGGCGGCAGAGTGAGGCCGGGGCGGTGTCTGACTTGTCAAGAAGCGAACGCCTACCGGCAGGCCAGCCTGTTGTCCGCGCTGCTGCACGTCACGGTCATTTGCCCCCTTGCGGCACTGGTGCGGTCGAGCGCGATCTGCACGCGCGTGGCGTATGCGTGGCTGGCCAGGCCGCACCACAGCCGCTCGACAGGCAGGTTTTCGCGCTTGTCGTTGAGGATCGTGTAGGTCCCGTTTTTTGGATCGAACCACAGCTCGACACGAGCGCTCTTGCCGGGCGCCGCGGAGGCGATCGTGGCCGAATACCAATGGGCGAAGTCGGCATTGCAGGAAAGCGCCTCACGCCCTGCATTCGAAATCGTCAGCGGCACCAGATCGAGGCCGTCGGTGCCGGTCCGCACAGTGACGTGCCGCAACTCAACCGCGTTGGCGAACGGCGTGAACGCCAGCATTATCGGAAGGATGTATCGCACAACCACCTTGCCTGAACTCCTGACATAATTGTTCAGGTAGTCTACCTCGCTTTTGCGCAATAACAATAAGAATATATTGGGTCAACCGAACAGAGAGGGTAACATGTCTAAGTTTCTTAAGGGCAGCGTAAGCGCTGTTATATTAAGCGGCCTCTTGCTGGGCAACGCACTTGCCGCCGAAGTCAAGTCGATTGCCATCCTGGCGCCGGAAGAAGGCACCGACTATGGCTGGAACCAGCAGGGCATCGACGCCGCCAAAGCAGCGGCGGCGGCGGCCGGTGTCGAGATCATGGTAGCGCAGGGGCTCGGCTATGGCGACGTGCGGCCGACATTGCGCGAATTGGCCTCCGACGGCGCCAGCCTGCTGATCGCCCATGCCAGCGGCTACAACACCGCGGCTCCCGAAATCGCCAAGGAAACCAAGGTGCCGGTGGCGATCGTCGACACACCGACCGGCCTGGAGAAGGGGCTCGTCGCCGACTACACGCTGAGCGGCCACGAGGGTGCGTACCTTGCCGGCCGTCTCGCCGCCAAGATGTCGCGCTCCAAATCGGTCGGCATCGTCGTTTCGGGCGAGCCGCCATCGTGGAACTCGCAGTCGGCGGCGTTCGCGCAGGGCGTGAAGGCCGAGAACCCGGACGTCAAGGTCACCTATGCAGTGATCGGGCCCGCCGCCTACAGCGATGCGGCCGGCGGCAAGCGCGTCACCGAAAGCGTGATCGCATCGGGCGCGGACATCATCTTCGGCCAGGGCAACGGCTCGAGCTTCGGAATGCTGCAGGCGGTCGAGACGACCAAGGCCGGCGATGGCGGCAAGGTCTATTTCATCGACGTCATCGGCGACAAGACGCCGATCGACAAAGGCTTTCTGCTCTCGTCGGTGGTCTGGAATATCGAGCCGGTCTATGCGGCGATGATCGCCGACCTGAAGGCCGACACGTTCGGCACCAAGAGCTACTCGATCGGCCTCAAGGACGATTCGGTCAAGCTTCTGAAGACCGCCGCTATCGCGGACGACGTCTGGGCGGAGATCCAGGCGCTGCGCGAAGACGTCATTTCCGGCAAGACCAAGGTCGAGCCGGTCTATGATGCAGCAGCCGTCAGGGCGCTGATGACCAGCGTCGCCCAGTAAGGCGCTTCAAGGCAGGCTACCGGAGGGGTGATCCGTTCACCCCTCCGGACCGATTTCATATTTTCAAGGCCTTGGCTTTCATGAGCAGTGCTTCCTCATTGTCGGTCGACAAGCGCGCCATCGTCGCGCTCGAAGGCGTGACGAAACGGTTCCCCGGCGTGGTCGCCAACGATAGCGTCGATCTGGCAATCCGACCTGGCGAGGTACATGTGCTGCTCGGTGAAAATGGTGCTGGAAAATCCACCTTGATCGGCATGCTGTCGGGGCTGCAGCAGCCGGACGAGGGGCGCATACTGGTCGATGGCGAGCCTACCGCGATCACGTCGCCGCGCCATGCACTGGCGCTCGGCATCGGAACCGTATTCCAGCACATGATGCTGGTGCCGACGCTGACGGTGGCGGAAAACCTGTTGCTCGGCGGGCCGTGGTGGCAGCGCCCCAAGACCGAAGAGTTGGAAGCCCGCGTCGCCGAAATTACCAGGACGCTCGGCATCGCGGTCAGGCTCCATGCCAAAGTGTCCGAGCTTTCGCTCGGCGAGCAGCAGCAGGTCGAGATCCTGCGCGCGATGGTACGCAACAGCCGGCTCTTGATCCTCGACGAGTCGACCTCGATGCTGACGCCGAAGGGCATCGACGAACTGGGCGCGCTGATGCGCCGCCTGGTCGAGCAGGGGTTGGCGATCGTCTTCATCACCCACAAGCTCAAGGAAGCGGCGGCATTCGGCGACCGCATCTCAGTGCTCAAACTCGGCCGCAAGGTCGGCGAAATCCCTCCCGAGCGATTTCGTGCGCTGGGCGAGCAGGCGATCATTTCGGAGATCGTGGAATTGATGTTCGGCAAGCAGAAGGACGACCCGAAAGCGGCCGAGCGTCCGGTCCGTAACATCCACGCCGGAGCGGCTCCGCTGCTTCAGGTCCGCGATCTTGCGGTTGCGCCGACGGACGACGCGCCGGGCTTGTCGTCGATTTCGTTCGACATCCGGCCAGGCGAGTTGCTGGGCATCGCCGGCATCGACGGCAATGGCCAGAAGCAACTGGCGGAGGCGCTGGCCGGTCAGCGTGCGACGGTGGGCGGTTCGGTGCGGCTGGAGGGAGCCCCCATCGAGGCGTTGAGCGTCGGCGAACGTCGCCACAGAGGCCTTCGCTACCTGACCGACGACCGGCTCGGCGAGGGTACGGTCGGAACCTTCCCGGTTTCGATCAACTTCTTCCTCAAGCAGGTGGGCGCGGCCCCCTTCTGGCGCAGAGGCGTCGAGCAACGTGCCGAAATCGACAAGCGCGCCGCCCAACTTGTCCGCGAATACGACGTGCGCACACCCAGCCTGAAAACGCCGGTCGCCCGGCTCTCCGGCGGCAATATCCAGAAGGTGCTGCTGGCGCGCGAGCTCGCCGAAGGCGCAAAGGTGGTGATTTTCAACAAGCCGACCTATGGGCTCGATCTCGCCAACACATTGGCCTCGCGCCAGCGAATCCGCGACACGGCGGCACGCGGCCTTGCCGTGCTGCTGATCTCCACCGACCTCGAGGAGTTGCTCAGCATGTGCGACCGCATCGCCGTCATCTCGAACGGATCGCTCGTCGGCACCGTCGAGAATGCCGACGATGCCCGCACCAAGGTCGGTCGCTTGATGATCGGACTTGCCGCATGAGCATCGAGACCGCCCCCTCCGCAGGCGCAACCGCACTCGACGCCACGGCCTCGATGGCAACGCGCCGCGATATCCAGCATCGGCTGCTGATGACGCTCGGCCCTATACTGGCCGCACTGATCATCGCCGGCTGCATCCTGCTTGCCGTCGGCGTCGATCCGCTTGCCTACTACGGCTTCGTCCTCGAGAGAGGGCTTTTGTCGCCGCTCGGCATCCAGCAGACGCTGACGCGCATGGCGGCGCTGCTGTTTCTTGCCGCCGGCCTCATCGTGGCCTTTCGCGCCGGCATGTGGAACCTTGGCGGCGACGGCCAGTTCCTGCTCGGCGCGGTAACGGCTGCTGCCAGCGCTCCGGTTTTCGTGCAGATCATGCCGGCCTGGCTGGCGCTCGTCTGCTCGTTCCTGATCGCCATGGTGGTCGCGATGATCTGGTCGTTGGTGCCGGCCTTGCTGCGCGCCTATCAGGGCGTCAACGAGATCATCACCACGCTGATGATGACGTTTCTGGGCACCTCACTCGCCAACGTTCTGGTCAAGCTGGTGTTTCGCGATCCGGGCACAACCGTGCCACAGACCCGCACCTTGCCGGTCGAGGACAGGCTGCCGCGCCTGTTCGAAACGACCATCACCAGCGGCCTGCTTCTGGGACTGATGGCGATCATCATTGTGCATCTGGTGATGACGCGCACGGCGTTCGGGCTGAAGCTGAGGATCGTCGGCGCAAACCCCCGTGCAGCAATCCATTCGGGGCTTGGCGTGCCGGGGCTGACCCTTGCGGTTTTCGCCATTTCGGCCGGGCTGGCCGGGCTTGCCGGCGCTGTCGATATCCTTGGCGTCCAGGGTAACGTTCGCGCCGACTGGAACCCCGCCTATGGTCTGGCCGTCATCCCCGTGGTGTTCCTCGCCCGCATGAACGGCTTTGCTGCCATCGGTTTCGTGTTCCTGCTTTCGGTGCTGTCGATCGGTGGCGAGAGTGCGGCGCGCCGGCTCGGCGTGCCCAATCATTTCACGCTGGTGCTGGTCTCCATCGTGCTGATCGTGCTCGCGCTCGCCGAATATGTCGATCACCGCTACAACCAGTCGCGGAGGCCCTGACGCCATGACCGGGCTGTTCAGCGAAGTCTTTCTCAGCGCGCTTTTGTTCGGCGCGGTCACCGCGGCGATCCCGCTGCTGCTGGCCGGCCTCGGCGAACAGATGTCCGAAAAGGCCGGCGTCCTCAACATCGGCATCGAAGGCATGATGCTGGCCGGCGCCTATCTCGGCTTCGTCGGCGCCTTCTATTCCGGATCGCTGTGGCTGGGCTTTCTCACCGGCGCTGCCGGCGGCATCGCGGTGGCGCTTGTCATGGCGCTGCTTTGCGTGCGCATCGGGCTGAACCAGATCGTCATCGGCATCGCGCTGACCTTAGGACTTGAAGGCCTGACGGCGCTGCTCCACCATTTCCAGTTTTCGCGCAGCTATCCCCGCCTGCCGGCGGTGGACGTGACCGTCATTCCGATGCTGTCGGACATTCCGGTCATCGGCCCGGCGCTGTTCAAGCAGCATCTCATCGTCTATCTGGCAGTCGCGCTGGTTTTCGCCATGGGCACCATCTACCGGCGCACGCAGCTCGGCCTCAACCTGCAGGCTGCGGGCGACAAGCCGGCAGCACTCGACGTCGCCGGCATCGACGTCGTGCGAACCCGCACCATCGCCGTGCTGACGACCGGAGCGCTGGCCGGCCTCGGCGGCGCCTATCTTGCCAATGTCGGCGCCGGCCTGTTCATTCCCTTCATCACCAATGGGGCGGGCTTCCTCGGCATCGTGCTGGCCATGCTCGCGCGTGGTCGCCCGGTCTGGGTGCTGCTTGGCGCGTTGCTGTTCGGTGTCTGCCTGTCGCTGACGACTGCTATGCAGGTGGCCGGCATCAACATACCAACCGACGTCATCCAGATGCTGCCGTTCCTGGCGGTGATGGTCATGCTGGTGCTGTTCGGCCGGCGGGCCAGTCTGCCGGCGGCGCTCGGCATTCCATACGAGCGCGGCGCGCGCTGATCACGGTTCAAGCGCGGACGGGACCCGCGCCAAAAGAAAAGGAGACAAAAATGTCGGATACCAAGGTCTACCTGCTCGACGGCGGCTCGCTCGTTCTCGACGGCTATCACGTGTTCTGGAATCGCGGCCCCGGCGGCGAAGTGCGCTTTCCTGTTTATTCGATCCTGATCGAGCATGCCGAGGGACGGTTTCTCATCGACACCGGCTACGACTACGATCACGTCATGAAGGTGCTGCCTTTCGAAAAGCCGATCCAGGAAAAGCACCAGACCATCCCCGGCGCCCTGGCGCTGCTCGGCCTCGAGCCGAAGGACATCGACGTCGTCGTCAACTCGCATTTCCATTTCGACCATTGCGGCGGCAACAAGTATTTTCCGCATGCCAAGAAGATCTGTCACCGGACCGAGGTACCCCAGGCCTGCAATCCCCAGCCTTTCGAGCAACTCGGCTATTCGGACCTGAGCTTTTCGGCCGAGGCTGCCGAAGCGCGTGGCGCGACCGCGCAATTGCTGGAAGGCACGACGCGCGCCAACTCGACCTTCGAGGGCATCGACGGCGACGTCGACCTTGCCAGGGGCGTCAGGTTGATCTCGACGCCCGGCCACTCGATCGGCCACTACAGCCTGCTGGTGGAGTTCCCCAAGCGCAAGCCGATCATGTTCACGATCGATGCGGCCTACACGCAGAAGAGCCTTGAAACGCTGTGCCAGGCGTCCTTTCACATAGACCCGGTAGCGGGCGTCAATTCGATGCGCAGGGTGAAGAAGCTCGCCGAGGACCATGGTGCCGAGCTGATGTATTCGCACGACATGGAAAACTTCAAAACCTACAAGACCGGCACGCAATTCTACGGCTGATCGCCACCGACCGGAGACAAGATCATGCGCTATTTCGAACACGCCGAACCGGTCATCACGCTGACCGCGGGGCCGGTGAACGCCTATCCCGCCGTGCTACGCGGCCTCGCTCGCACCGTGCTCTACGACTACGACCCAGCGTTCCAGCTCTTCTACGAGGGGGTGGTCGATAAGGCGCAGAAGGCGATGCGGCTGTCGAACAAGCCGGTCATTCTCCATGGCGAGCCGGTCCTTGGCCTGGAGGCCGCGGCAGCCTCCCTGATCACGCCCGACGACGTCGTGCTCAACCTTGCTTCCGGAGTCTACGGCAAGGGGTTTGGCTATTGGGCGAAGCGCTATTCGCCGCATCTGCTCGAAATCGAGGTGCCCTACAACGAGGCGATCGACCCGCAGGCGGTTGCGGAGACGCTGAAAGCGCATCCGGAAATCACCATCGTCTCCGTCTGCCACCACGACACGCCGTCGGGCACCATCAACCCGATCGATGCCATCGGTGCGCTGGTTTCGGCGCATGGCGCCTATCTGATCATCGATGCCGTTTCGTCCTTCGGCGGCATGAAAACGCATCCGCAGGACTGCAAGGCCGATATCTACGTCACCGGCCCGAACAAATGCCTGGGCGCGCCTCCCGGCCTCACCATGATGGGCGTCAGCGAGCGGGCCTGGGCCAAGATGAAGGCAAATCCACTGGCGCCACGCGCGTCGATGCTCAGCATCGTCGACTGGGAACATGCTTGGTCGAAGGACCAGCCGTTTCCGTTCACGCCGTCCGTCGCGGAGATGAACGGGCTCGACGTCGCGCTCGACCTCTACCTCAACGAGGGAGCGGAGGCGGTGTGGGCGCGCCACGCACTCACCGCCAGGGCCATGCGCGCGGGCGTCGCCGCCATGGGCCTGTCGATCTGGGCCGCCAGCGACGCCATCGCGTCGCCGACCACGACCGCCGTGCGGACGCCCGAAGGCGTCGACGAGAAGGCGCTTCGCCAGGCCGCACGCGTCCGCTACGGCGTGGTGTTTTCGTCTGGCCGCGGCGAAACATTGGGCAGGCTGACACGTATCGGCCATATGGGCCCGACCGCCCAGCCGATCTATGCGATCGCGGCGCTGACGGCACTTGGCGGCGCGATGAATGCCTTGGGCCAGAAGCTCGCAGTCGGCAAAGGCATCGACGCGGCGCTGGCCGTTATCGACGCCGACGATTGAGATGATTTCACAGCATCACAGATCCATGGAGTACGGAAATGACTGAACGGCTTGGGGGAAAGACGGCCCTGGTTACCGGGGCCGCACAAGGCATCGGCAAGGCGATCGCGGCGCGGTTGGCCGCCGATGGCGCGACCGTCATCGTCAGCGACATCAACGCGCAAGGCGCCAAGATGGCGGCCGCGTCGATCGGCGGAAAAGCAAAGGCGATTGCCGCCGACATTTCCGATCCTGCGTCGGTCAAGGCCCTCTTCACAGAAATCCAGGCCCTGACCGGGGGCATCGACATTCTGGTCAACAATGCCAGCATCGTGCCGTTCGTCGCCTGGGACGATGTCGATCTCGACCATTGGCGCAAGATCATCGACGTCAATCTGACCGGCACCTTCATCGTCAGCCGGGCGGGAACGGACCAGATGCGTGCCGCCGGCAAGGCCGGACGGGTGATCAGCATTGCCTCCAACACCTTCTTTGCCGGCACGCCGAACATGGCGGCCTATGTCGCGGCTAAGGGCGGCGTCATTGGCTTCACCCGGGCAATGGCCACCGAACTGGGCAAATACAACATCACCGCCAACGCGGTGACGCCCGGCTTGATCGAGAGCGATGGCGTCAAGGCGAGCCCGCATAACGAGGCGTTCGGCTTCGTCGAGATGCTTCAGGCGATGAAAGGCAAAGGGCAGCCGGAACACATTGCCGATGTGGTGTCGTTCCTTGCCTCCGACGATGCGCGCTGGATCACCGGCCAGACGCTGAATGTCGACGCCGGCATGGTGCGCCACTAAACCCGAGCTAGCTCGAGCTGCGCTCGATACGCTCGACAAATGAGTCGACCCGGACTGCCAACCATCGCGGACGCGTGGAACCACCATCGCTACCCGCGCCGGCGTTCGAACCTCCCGGAGTTACCGGGCCTGGTCGAGGACCCAGCGGCCCGTTGCATCCGCAACGGGCCAGTTTGGAAGGAGTATCCGGCTTTTTGCCTGCCAGCTCTCGTGCCCTAGCCTCGGCGATAGCCCCGATCGACCTGACAGGTTCGAAGCTCATGAGCACTTTATCGCAGCCGTGATCTCTCAGCTGTTGTTCGACTTCATCCCACAGATCGTACTCCGCGATCACTCTCAGGAATTTGGAGAGCTGGCGCACTGGCACTTCGGCCAGCCCTTCGAGATCCAAGTTTTCTTTCCCCATAATGGCCTCCATGTTCACAACAAGGCTGATCGAAGTTGGCGACCCCAGTCGGCGTTGTCAGCTGATTGGATTGTCAAGATGAGGTTCTTCGACCGCAGCTTACGGATGGCTTACGGTTAGGATTTCAGTGTCGGTTCTCGGGAACGGCCTCGCAAGAGGCAGGCTGCATCGCGGAGAAGGCAGGTCTTCACCGTTCGATCCACCGTTCTTTCGAAGCACGAATAGTCCTCTGTCGTCGCCGTCTGCCAGAACTAGACCGGCGGGTTCTGCGGCTGGAAGAACTTGCCGCGCTCGGCGATCAGCACCATCACCAATGCGCCAAGCGAGACGCTGCAGAATCCGGCGGCCAAGGGCGTCACTGTGCCGTTGAAAGCTTGGCCGATCAGCGTGCCGAGCAGGCCGCCGAGGAAGGTCTGCATGAAACCCAGAATGGACGATGCCGTGCCGGCCAACTGGCCGAGCGGCTCCATGGCGAGCGCGTTGAAATTCGCGCCGAGTGCGCCGAACGGGACCATCGCGCCGGCGAAGAAGGTGATGAAAAGCCAAAGCGGCATCTTCATTTGGATGGAAACGATCAGCCAGGCGAGGCTGATGGCCAGAAACAAGAGCAGCGCGCTCTGCGACAGGCGGCGCATGCCGATGCGGCCGACAAGGCGCGAATTCAGATAGTTCGAAAAGGCGAGCACGCCGGCTATCCCCGCGAAAATCACCGGGAACATCTCGCCGACGCCGAAGACGCCGACATAGATCTGCTGTGCCGAGTTGATGAAGCCGAACATCGCGCCGAAGGCAAAAGTGCTGGCGAAGGCATAGCAAAGCGCCATGCGGTTGGTCAGTACGATGCGGAAACCACCGACGATGGATGAGACCGTCAGCGGCCGACGATATTCGGGATGCAGCGTTTCCGGCAAGCGCAGTAGCGCCCATGCCGCCACGATCAGGGCTCCTGCCGCCATGGTGATGAAGATCACGTGCCAGGTCGCGAACAGCATGATGAGCTGGCCGATGCCGGGCGCCACCACCGGGATGGCCATGAACACCATGAAGATCAGCGACATGACCTCGGCCATGCGCCGGCCGTCGAACGTGTCGCGCACGATCGAGACGGCGATGACGCGTGTGGCCGCGGCGCCGATGCCTTGCACCACCCTGCACAGGATAAGGGTAGCGAATGTCGGGGCGATTGCCGCCGCACCCGCCGCCGCGACATAGATCACCAGTCCGGCGACGAGCGGAGCGCGGCGTCCGAAACGGTCCGAGATCGGTCCAAAGAAGAGCTGCCCGCCGCCAAAGCCCAGAATATAGGCGGCAACCACATATTGGCGGTGGTTTTCATTTTCCACGCCCAGCGAGGCGCCGATCTGCTGCAGCGCCGGCAGCATGATGTCGATGGCCAGCGAGTTGAGCGCCATCAACGCAGCGCATAGCGCGATGAATTCCCAGCGCGGAATAGGCAAGGTGGTTGCCTGTTGCGGCGCTTGTGCATGCTGGTCCACGGCAAAGTCCGATCTTCAAACGAAAGCGCCGGCGCGCCGGCGCATTCATTCGTCTTGTCTCCCGATACTGGGAGGAAAAACTTTTTGCCGAAGTGGGGGCTCCCCGGCGCGTTCGTCAGACGGCGCCTTTGACGCTCACGCCTTTTTCGACGAGGAACGTCTGAAGCTCGCCTGCTTGGAACATCTCGCGGATGATGTCGCAGCCGCCAACAAACTCACCCTTGACGTAGAGCTGAGGGATCGTCGGCCAGTTGGAATATTCCTTGATACCTTGCCGCAGCTCGGCCGAGGTCAGCACGTTCACGCCCTTGTAGTCGGCCCCGATGTAGTCGAGAATCTGCACGACCTGACCGGAAAATCCGCATTGCGGGAAACCGGGCGTACCCTTCATGAAGAGAACGACTTCGTTGCTCTTCACTTCGCTGTCGATGTAGTCGTTGATACCGCTCATGGATAATCCTTTCATGCCTGCGAGAGTCAGGCTCGAAACATTACCCTTCAAATAAACCCATAGGTTGCTCGAAACAAGACGTTTGCCGCATCGTCACGCAAATGGCGCAAAGGACGGCCTGATATTGGGCCAACAGCATCGACCAGATATTTTCCCCGGAAAGCGATGAAAAGACGGCACAGCGCGGCAATCCTGATTGGTGTCCTGCTCGTTACGCTGGCCTTGATCTGGTGGTTCAGACCATCCGCGCGCATTCCTGTCACTGTCGGCGGCGAACTGCCCGGACCATGCCGGGATTTTAGCTTCGAGGCGGTTCCCTACATCGTCTGCGAGATCGATCTTCGCGCCTATGACATCGGCGTCTTGCACGCCGGCGCAGATGGCAAGGCCTTCGGCTCGCTGGAGAAGTCCGACAAGGCGATGTCGGGCGAGGGAAGACCGGCGCTGCTCGCCATGAACGCCGGCATGTACCATGAGGATCTGACGCCGGTCGGCCTTCTCGTCGAAAATGGTCACGAGGCGGCGCCGCTCAACCTGGCTGATGGCGAAGGCAATTTCTTCCTGAAGCCGAATGGTGTGTTCCTGGTCCGGAAGGACGGCAAGGCGGCGGTCATGGAAACGAACGCCTATGCCGCCGCAAAGCCGGATGTTGAGTTCGCCACGCAATCCGGCCCGATGCTGGTGCTCGACGGCCGGGTCCATCCTCGCTTCGAGGCGAACGGCGCATCGCGCTATGTCCACAATGGTGCCGGCGTGCGCGACGGCGACACGGTCGTGCTGGCGATCTCGCGCTCGGAGGTTAGTCTCGGCAGCTTCGCACGGCTGTTTCGCGACGCGCTTCATTGTCCCAATGCGCTTTTCTTCGACGGGGTGGTTTCGGCACTGTCGAACGGCAACAGGATGATCGTCGGCGGAAAATACCCGGCAGGGCCGATTATCGCGGTGTCGGCGAAAAGGTGACGAGGAGTTGGACGCGAAAGCTCAGTCCGGCACGCTGGTCTGCAAAGCGAGCGCGTGCAGCACGCCGCCCATATTGCCCTTCAGTGCGTCGTAGACCATCTGATGCTGCTGCACGCGGCTCTTTCCGCGAAAGCTTTCGGCCACCACCTCGGCCGCATAATGGTCGCCGTCGCCGGCCAGGTCGCGAATCGTCACCTTGGCGTCCGGAATGCCTTCCTTGATCAGCCGTTCGATGTCGTGCGCATCCATTGCCATGCGAGGATCCCTTGTTCAGCTCGTGATCTCATAGATATGGTCGAAAAGGCGGATGAACCACATCGAACGCCCCATTCGGTCATATCACGGGTCCACGACCTCGTTGCCCATGAAGCGAGGAAACCAGGATTCGTGGGCTGCGGTCAATTCGCTGACCGGTATCGCACGCGCCTCGCCGAGTTTCAATTCGCGCCCGCCGGTCGAGCCGATCCACGGCGCGAAGATACCGAGCTTGCTCTGCTGTTCGCGAATGGCGTCCCATTCGTCGCTCTGCGGATCGATCGACAGCGTCAAGAGGTAACGACCCTGATCCTCGCCAAACCAGACCGGGATTGGATCAGTTCCGACCAGGCCGGGGACGGTTGCGCCGATGCCGGACGCCATCGCCATTTCGGCCAGCGCGACAGCAATGCCGCCATCGGAAACGTCGTGTGCTGCGGTAACGACGCCGGAGACGATCAGGGCGCGCACATGGTCGCCGACGCGTTTTTCATGATCGAGATCGACCGGCGGCGGCGGGCCGTCGGTGCGGCCGTGAATGTCGCGCATATAGGCCGACTGGGCCAGATGCGTCCCCCACATGGACGGCGCGCCGACCAGCACGATCATCTGGCCCTCGGCGGCAAAGCCGATCCGCGCCATCTTCGACCAGTCGGCGATCAGTCCGACGCCGCCGATGGTCGGCGTCGGCAAGATGCCTTGCCCGTTGGTTTCGTTGTAGAGCGAAACATTGCCGGAGACGATCGGAAAGCCGAGCGCACGACAGGCATCGCCGATGCCTTTCACGGCTCCGACCAACTGGCCCATGATCTCGGGCCGCTCCGGATTGCCGAAATTGAGATTGTCGGTGGCTGCGAGCGGCAGGGCGCCCGTGGCGGTAAGATTGCGCCAGCATTCGGCGACCGCCTGCTTGCCGCCCTCGTAAGGGTCGGCCTCGCAATAGCGCGGCGTCACGTCGGAGGAGAAGGCGAGCGCCTTGGCCGGATGACCATCGACGCGCACGACGCCAGCATCGCCGCCCGGAAGCTGCAGCGAATTGCCCTGGATCAGCGTGTCGTATTGCTCCCACACCCAGCGGCGCGAGGACAGGTCCGGTCCGCCAAGCAGTCCCAACAACGCCTCGGCGACATCCGCTTGCGGTGCATCGCTGGCCGCCAGGGACGCCGGCTTCTTCGGCTCGGTCCAGGGGCGGTCATATTCCGGCGCCTGGTCGCCAAGGTCCTTGATCGGCAGATTGGCGACTTCGTCGCCCTGGTGCAACACGCGAAAGCGCAGATCGTCGGTGGTTTTGCCGACGATGGCGAAGTCGAGGCCCCATTTGTGGAAGATCGCCTCGGCCTCTTTTTCCTTTTCGGGGCGCAGCACCATCAGCATGCGCTCCTGGCTCTCCGACAGCATCATCTCATAGGCGCTCATGCGCTCCTCGCGCACCGGCACCTTGTCGAGGTCGAGCTGGATGCCGAGATCGCCCTTGGCGCCCATTTCGACCGCCGAGCAGGTGAGGCCGGCAGCCCCCATGTCCTGGATGGCGATGACGGCGCCGGACGCCATCAATTCGAGGCAGGCTTCAAGCAGACATTTTTCGGTGAACGGGTCGCCGACCTGAACGGTAGGCCGCTTCTCGTCGATCTTGTCGTCGAATTCGGCCGAGGCCATGGTGGCGCCGCCGACGCCGTCGCGGCCGGTCTTGGCGCCGAGATAGACGACCGGCAGTCCGACGCCCTTGGCTTCCGACAGGAAGATCGCGTCCGTCTTGGCGAGCCCCGCCGCAAAGGCGTTGACCAGGATGTTGCCGTTGTAGCGCGCGTCGAAATTGACCTCGCCGCCGACCGTCGGCACGCCGAAGGAATTGCCGTAGCCGCCAACGCCGGAAACGACGCCGGCAACCAGGTGTTTGGTCTTGGGATGGTCCGGTGCACCGAAGCGCAGCGCGTTCATCGCCGCGATCGGCCGCGCGCCCATGGTGAAGACGTCGCGCAGGATGCCACCGACGCCGGTCGCCGCCCCCTGATAGGGCTCGATGTAGGAGGGGTGGTTGTGGCTCTCCATCTTGAAGACGACGCAGTCGCCGTCGCCGATGTCGACCACGCCGGCATTCTCGCCCGGACCCTGGATGACCCGCGGCCCGGTGGTCGGCAGCGTGCGCAACCACTTTTTCGAGGATTTGTAAGAGCAATGCTCGTTCCACATCGCCGAGAAGATGCCGAGCTCGGTGAAGCTTGGCTCGCGTCCGACCAGGTCGAGGATGCGCTGATATTCGTCGGGCTTCAGCCCGTGCGCGGCGATGAGTTCCGGAGTGATCGGCACGGAATTGGAAATGGTCATGGGCGGCAATTTATATCCTTGGGATCGAGTCCCCTCTTATCGCAAGCTTTGCAGCCGATACACCCCATCAAGCGACGAAAACGATGGAAAGCCGCCGGGTGCAGCAACTGGCGAAAGATCGCTACGCGACCCGCCGGTTTCAAGTCGGCTCAGGAGAAACTGTCGTAGCCGGCGCGGCCTTCATCCAGAAGCCGCCGGATTACACCGACGCCGTCCGCGATGTCCTCTCGCCGCTGCGGCTGTGAAACGCCAAAACGGACGCCATGGAAAACCTGTTCGGAACGGCCCGCCTTGAATTCGTCCTCGTCGTCGATGAGCACGCCATGTTCGAGACAGGCATTCTTGAAGGTGCCGGAAAGCCATGGATCAGGCAGGGTGAGCCAGACGAAGGGCACATTGTTCACCGCCTTGAAGTCGAACCCGGCCAGTGTCGCGCGCACGATTGCGATGCGCGCGTTGATTTCGACGATGCTGCGCTTGCGCATCTCACTGGCCTGGCCGGACAGAACCAGCCGGGTACACACTTCCGCCAGGAGGAAGGGCAGGCCACCGGTCAGCATCTTGTGAGCGATCCGGATCCGGTGGCGATAGGCCGGCGGACAGGCGAGCCAGCCACCGCGAACACCCGCTGCGACCGACTTCGACAGGCCGCCGGCAACGATGGTCCGTTCCGGGGCATATTCGGCCAATAGCGGCGTCGGGTCGTCGGTCAGGTTGCCATAGAGATCGTCCTCGATCAGGACGACATTGTATTGGCGCGCGACACGCGCGATTGCCTCGCGTCGCGTTGCCGGCAGCGTCACCAATGTGGGGTTCTTGGCCGTCGGCATCAGGAACATCATTTTCGGGTGCTTTTGCGCACAGACGCGCTCGAAATCCTCTGGATCGATGCCGTCCTCGTCCGACGTCACCAGCGCGGTGCGGCGGCCGATCAGGCCTGCGCTGCGGGAAATCTGCGAATAGGTGAGGTGCTCGAAAACAACATAGTCGCCGGGCGTGGTCAGCGCGGCAATCGCCGCCATCACCGCTGCATGGGTGCCGAGCGTCGGAACGATGCCGTCAGGTATCGGGCGAAACGAATTTCGTGACAGCCAGCTTCTGCCGGCCTCGAACCAGCGATCGGGAAAATCCCGCGTGTAGCTCGAAATCTCATGCGGATGGTCCTGTGCCGTAAGCGAGAGCACACCGGCGACAATGTCGCCTTGGCCGATGTCAGGCGCAGCCGTGCTGTCGAAGCGCAGCTTGCCGCTTGGCGCATCGATATGGCGCGTGCCTTGCTCGTGCGGGATGGATGCCAGTGGATCGGCCTTGGTGTCATCCCGGCCCAGGACATAGGTGCCGCGTCCGACCTCGCCGCTCACCAGCCCCCGCTCGCGCAACAATTGGTAGGCACGACCGATCGTGCCGACGGTCGTGCCGATGTCGTATGCCAGGTCACGCTGCGGCGGCAGTTTTGCTCCCGCACCGATCACGCCGCGGTCGATGTCGGTTTCAATGGAATCCGCAAGCCTCTGATAGAGAGGACCGGAGCCGGCGGTAAGGTCTGGGAGCCAATTTGTCATGGTGACAATTTTCTATATTGCACCGAATTGAGAGTCAATACATATGGATTGTGCGACAAAAAGGTTACAATTTCGAATTTGGCAGCAGGACAATGGATACAATCGAGTCAATCCACTATGCGAGAGCTGAATTTTTCGGAGCCCGCCCATCGGGCCGGCGGGGCTATGTCCATCGCCTGGTACGTATGGTCAGGTCACTCGCGAGCCGGATCGGCAGCTTGCTGGATCGCCGGCGCAGCCGGCTGGCATTGCTGGAAATGACCGACGATCAGCTCAAGGATATCGGTATCTCTCGCTGCGACGCCCATCATGAGGGTCTCCGGCCGTTCTGGGACTGAATGGTGCACCGAGGCTTGTCGCATCTTCAAGAAGACACGATCTCAGGACGCCTTTTTCGTACCTTGATGGACGCTGGGGCTCCTGATCCGTGAGATGCCGTGGTCGGCAAGCACGGCGACTATGCACAGCGCGAGAAAAAGCCCGGTGATAACCAGGGCTGAGATGGCGACGCTGGCCGCGCCGTTCTCGGCGACGTTGAGGAACGGGTAGGGCACTTCGCCTGATATCGGCGCCCGCGCCAGCACGTAAACCAGATAGGCGATGGGATAGATCATCCACCAGGAAATATCGCGCCATCGCGTCGAGCCATCGGCGCCTGCCACAAGCCACCACAGCACGAACAGAACCGGCGTCACATAGTGCAGCAGGACGTCGCAGAGCAGGAACAGGCCCTGCGGCTGCCAAAGGCGTGCCAGAACCGTCGCATAGACGATGAAGACCAGGGTTATGGCAACCGCCACGCCCGCCCGCATCCGCGGCCCGGCAAAAGCCGGGAACCAGGCGTAGCCACTGGGTGACAGCAGCGAAACATGCACGAGCACCGCGCCGATATTGGTCAGGATGGTGAAGAAGCTGAAGTAGAAGACCAGCGAGCCAACAAAACTGCGGCCGGCTTCCATCGACGCCGGAACGGTGATGCAGATTTGCAGGACAAGCCCGGCCAGACCTATGACCAGACCGGCGATCTGCAGGAAGCGGCTCACAGCCCTATGCGGCCGCGCCGCAGGCCGGATTGCCAACCTGCCAGCGGGCAATGTCCGAGCGTATGCGTGCGCCAAGCGGTTCGGCCATCAGCGGACCGAACAATTCGACGCGGCTCGAATTGCCTTGCGCCTGCACGACCAGCAACGGCTTTGCTCCATAATGCTTGACTGGGACCAGCAGGAAGCGTGGCGTACCGGTGAACGAATTCAGCTCGTTGGCCATCTGATAGGGCTTGAAGGCAGCATCCTTGCTGGCGATCCAGCACTTGTGGGCGGCGATCGCCACCTGCTCCATGGCAAGCAGCGACGCACTCTTGCCCGAAGGCGCCGGCGCGTTCTTCGAGCCCGACTGGCAGGAGGCGAGCACAAAACCGGCGGTGGCGACGAGAGCGAGGCGGGCGATCGTCTGTCTCAGGCTCATGCGGCGCCTATTTCAAGTTCGAAGAAAGATGAATGCTGAAGATATCAAGCGGCGATGCCGAGGGCACTTTCGAACAGTGCCCGGCCGTCGCTGCCGCCATGTGCTGCTTCGATCAGGTTCTCGGGATGCGGCATCAGGCCCAGCACATTGCCCTGGCTGTTGATGATGCCGGCAATGTCGTTGATCGAGCCGTTGGGGTTGGTGCCTTCGGCATAGCGGAACACGACCTGACCTTCGCCTTCGAGCCTTCGAAGCGTCTCGGCGTCGGCAAAATAATTGCCGTCGTGATGCGCCACCGGCGAGCGGATGATCTGGCCCGGCTGATAACGGCGGGTGAACATCGTGTTGGCGTTGGCGATCTGCAGCTTGACTTGCCGGCAGACGAATTTCAGCGATGTGTTGCGCATCAGGGCGCCCGGCAAAAGGCCGGCCTCGACCAGGATCTGGAAGCCATTGCAGACGCCTATGACCATGACGCCCCTGGCTGCCTTTTCGGCCACCGCCCGCATCACCGGCATGCGGGCTGCGATGGCGCCGCAGCGCAGATAGTCGCCGAAGGAAAAGCCACCCGGAATGGCGATCAGGTCGACATCGGGAATTTCGGTGTCGGTCTGCCAAACGGTGACCGGCGGCGTTCCGGAAATCTTGGTCAGTGCCGCGATCATGTCGCGGTCGCGGTTGAGGCCGGGGAGAAGAACGACGGCTGATTTCATTTTGGTTCGTAAGGCCTCTGGGCTTCGGCGAGTTCGTGCAATTCAAGACGGCGTTCCATGCGTTCGAGGCGACCGTCTTGACGGCCAAGAATGCCGTAGATGTTATGAATGTCGCTTTGCGTTGCGACCATGTGACCCCGAACTACGTTCAACTCCCGCTTCACTTCGGAAACATCTTGGCGAAGTTCAGCGACCTCGTGATGCACACGCTCTAGAAGCTCATCCATCAACTCATTCGTGGCTTCCGTCATCTGCCCTCCGGCACAACCTCAGGTAATCGCCACACTATAGTTCTCAATCACCGTATTCGCCAGAAGCTTGTCGCACATGGCTTTGAGATCGGCCTCGGCCTTGGCCTTGTCGGTTTCCGCAAGCTCGACGTCGAAGACCTTGCCCTGCCGCACCTGGCCGACGCCACCGAAACCCAGCCCGGACAGCGCGTGTTCGATCGCCTTGCCTTGCGGGTCGAGCACGCCGTTCTTGAGGGTTACGGTTATGCGGGCCTTGATCACGCTGAATAAGCTCCTGTTGGACGTGTTGAGCGGCACAAACGTCAGTGCGGCTTGCCTCTGACGCCATCGGTCGAGGCGACAAGCACTGGCCCGGCGGGGCGTGGCGGCTCGTTCTCATTCATGATGCCGAGGCGGCGGGCGACTTCCTGATAGGCTTCGACCAGCCCGCCCATGTCGCGTCGGAACCGGTCCTTGTCGAGCTTGTCCTGTGTCGCCACGTCCCACAGCCGGCACGAGTCGGGCGAGATCTCGTCGGCGACGACGATGCGCATCATGTCGCCCTCGAACAGGCGGCCGCACTCGATCTTGAAGTCGACGAGCTGGATGCCGACGCCCATGAACAGGCCGGAGAGGAAGTCGTTGACGCGGATGGCGAGCGCCATGATGTCGTCGATCTCCTGCGGGCTCGCCCAGCCGAAAGCCGTGATGTGCTCCTCCGATACCATCGGATCGTCGAGCGCGTCGGCCTTGTAATAGAACTCGATGATCGAGCGCGGCAGCACGGTGCCTTCCTCGATGCCGAGGCGCTTGGCCAGCGAACCGGCGGCGACATTGCGTACGACCACCTCGAGCGGGATGATCTCGACTTCCTTGATCAACTGCTCGCGCATGTTGAGCCGGCGGATGAAGTGGGTCGGAATGCCCATCCGGTTGAGATGGTTGAAGATGTGCTCGGAAATGCGGTTGTTGAGCACACCTTTGCCATCGACGACTTCGTGCTTTTTCTTGTTGAAAGCGGTCGCGTCGTCCTTGAAGAACTGGATCAGCGTTCCCGGCTCAGGTCCCTCATAGAGGATCTTGGCCTTGCCTTCATAAATGCGGCGGCGATTTTTCATCTGATTTTTCTCTGGATTTCCGGGCAGGCGGCAAACGACCAGTTCCTGTCCGCCTGCCTAAATTAGTACGGCAACGGTAAGGTTCAATGGCGCTGTCTATCCCAATCGCACTGTTTGCTCAATCGGCAAATCCTTTCAATCAACCGCTTTCCGGAATGAAATGCCGCAGCGCAGCACGTGACGTAGCATATTGACCGGCCTGCGGCCTTTTGGTTTGTGCTGCGGCAACACACATATTCAACTACCAGCGAATCGGAATTGACCGGAGGGATGCCATGAGCAGCATGAAAGATCGCGAAGAGGGCTTCGAGCGCAAATTCGCATTCGACGAGGAACTTCGGTTCAAGGCTTCGGCGCGCCGCAACAAGGCGCTCGGCATGTGGGCCGCCGAAAAGCTGGGCAAGTTCGGCGCCGCCGCCGAAGCCTATGCCAAAGAGGTGGTTGTCGCCGACATCGAGGAAGCCGGCGATCACGACGTTTTCCGCAAGATCCGCAAGGACTTCGACGAAGCCGGGGTCGACCAGTCGGACCATCAGATTCGTCGCACCATGGACGATTTGATGGCGCAGGCGATTGAACAGATCAAGAACACCTGATCTTTCTCTGACCAAATCGACTTTCTGGACCAATCGACCGCCCGGTTTATCCGGGCGGTTTTTCTTTGCCTTTGCGGCCGTTTCCGGTTGAAACTGCATTTGTGCGTCGTGCGTCCATTCGAACGCACATACGCTCCAACACCCTGAGTTTCTCATCGTGCCTTTCCGAGAATCGATTCCGATTTCCGAGCCGATGCGAGAGCCAACAAGGAAGGCGCCTATGTCCCTGAAGTCACGCTTGGCGGCGGATGAAACGCTATGCACCGCATGGTCGGGCGTGCCGGATGCCTTGACTGTGGAAATCCTCTCCAGACAGGGTTTTGATGCCGTCACGCTCGACATGCAGCATGGCGGACATCACGAGGACAGCGTACTGCGCGGCCTTGGACCGGTGCTGGCCGCCAACAAACCGGCGCTGGTGCGCATTCCGGTCGGCCGCTTCGACATGGCCAGCCGCGCGCTCGACTTCGGCGCCGAGGCGGTGATCGCGCCGATGGTGAATTCGGTGGCGGACGCGCGGCTGTTTGCCGCCGCCATGAAGTACCCGCCGCTCGGCGAGCGCTCCTGGGGCCCGACCTATGCCTTTCCGCGCCATGGCAAGGGCGACTTTGCCGATTGGCTGCGCGACAGCAACGAGCGCACCATGGCCTTCGCCATGGTCGAGACGCGCGCCGCCCTCGATGCGCTCGACGGCATCCTCGACACGCCGGGCATCGACGGGATCTTCGTCGGCCCATCGGATTTCTCGATTGCCTGGTCGAACGGCACCACCGTCAACTCGACGCTGGAAAGCATGATGGAAACCGTCGCCTCGATTGCCGAACGGACGCGCAAGGCCGGCAAGCATGCCGCGATCTACGTCGTCGAGCCGGCCATCGCCGGCCGTGTGGTGTCGATGGGCTATAGACTGCTGGCCATGGGCTCCGAGCATGCGCTGATCGGTCTGGGGGCAAAAACCCTGCTGAAGAGCGTAAAGGATTCGCTCGGGTCCTAAAGGTCCGTCAGGAACTTGGCGAACGTCATCGAGCCTTCGGGCCACGGGCCGAAGCCGGAATCCGCATTGAGATGGCCGGCCTCGCCAGCGTCGATGAACAGCGAGCCCCAGGCGCCGGCAATGTCCTCGGCGACGTCGAACGTGCAGAACGGGTCGTTGCGGCTGGCGATCACCACCGAAGGAAATGCCAGCGGTTTGCGCGGGTAGGGGCCGAAGGTCATCAGGTGCCTGGGTTTAATCTTGGGATTGGCGACGTCGGGAGGCGCCACGAAGAAGGCTCCAGCGACCGGGCGCTGGAACTGCGGCATTGCCTGGATTGCAGTCGCGACGCCGAGCGAATGCGCCACGATGACGACCGGCCGCTCGGCTTCGTTGACCGCCTTCGCCACGCTCGCCGTCCAGTCCTCGCGCACCGGCTTCGACCATTCCGCCTGCTCGACGCGGCGTGCCGTCGACAATTTCGATTGCCAGCGGCTCTGCCAATGGTCGGGGCCGGAATTGGTGTAGCCCGGCACGATGAGAATGTCTGCATCCCTGACTTTCATGGCGCGCATGTAGCGGGCGATGTTACGTCTCGCAACCGCGCATGATCCCAAAAAATGTGAAGCAGTTTGGACAGGATCAGGCGCGATTGGGTCTGATCCATGCGATTTGCTCAAAATAGTGAACACCATGTTCGCTTCTTGCCATCTTGTGTGAACGATCGCGATCGGCGATCTGTCATCGAAAGAAACAGCCGTGTAATGAGAACCAAGGTTTGGAACTGACCCGACGTACAATGGTAGGTGGCGCCGGGCTCCTGGCTTTGGGGATCTCGTCGAGGGCCGCCCGAACGGAGACTCTGATGAGCGAACTGCCTTTTGCCGCCACGACCCCGGTCAGCGTTGCCCGAGTCGGCTTGTGCGCGCGCGATGCCGAAAACCTTGCCGCCTATTATCGCAGTGTCGTCGGTCTGCGGGAATTGAGCCGCGCCGGCGGCACGATCACGTTAGGCGCCGGTAACCGTCCCTTGCTCGACATCCAGGCGGATACCTCGGCAAAACCCGACGATCCGCGCAGCGCCGGCCTCTTCCACACCGCTTTCCTGCTGCCCAGCCGTGCCGATCTTGGTCGCTGGATCAACCATGCCATCGCCGCCAAGATCGGCATCGAGGGCGCTTCCGACCATCTGGTCAGCGAGGCGCTTTATCTAACCGACCCTGAAGGCAACGGCATCGAGATCTATGCCGACCGCCGCCATGAGGACTGGAAGTGGAATGGCGAGAAGGTAGCGATGGCGACCGAACGGCTGGATATTTCGTCAGTCGTTGCCGAAGTGCCGGCCGGCGATGCCGGTTGGCAGGGCATGCCGGACAACAGCATCATCGGCCACGTCCATCTGCGCGTCGGCAGGCCGGAAGACGCCGAAACCTGGTGGCATGAGGAATTCGGCTTCGACACGGTAGCGAAATATGGCAGCGCGGCGGTGTTCCTGTCGTCAGGCGGCTACCACCACCACATCGGCGCCAATGCGTGGCAGAGCTCCGGCGCTGGTCGCCGCGATCCTTCTCGGTCCGGCCTCGCGTGGGTCGAAATGCGGTCGGACAATGTAACCGCGGCAACGACCCGCGAAGACCCATGGGGAACGGTGATCAGGACCGTTCCCGGCAAGGCTTGAGCGTTTCGGAAGTCTGTCAGAGGCGGGCCTTTTCCAGCAGGCGGCCGAGCATGAGCAGGCCCGCTGGCCAAAGGCCGAGGCGGGTCTCGTTCCCCATATGGCCGAGATCGCCGGCGTCGGCGAGATCTGCGCCCCAGGCAGCGGCGAAGGCGGTCGCCTGGTCGAAGGTGACGCGCGGATCCGTTCGGCTGGCCACCACCAGCGTCGGAAAGGGCAAACGTTTCAGCGGCATCGGCGCGAAGGGACGAACCAGATCGAAGGACGGATCAGGGTCCTCGACATTGGTCGCCGCAACCAGCAATGCGCCCGCAACCTTGTTGAGCTGGCTTTCACTGGCCCCGGCGGCCCACTTCACCGCCGTCGCCACCGCCAGCGAATGCGCAAGCAGCACCACGCGCCGGGGGGCCGCGGCGACCGCGGCGTCCACCCGGCCGATCCAGTCCTCGGGGTTCGGCCTGTCCCATTCGGCCTGCAGCACGCGGCTCGAATTGGGAAACGCCCGGCACCAATGCGACATCCAGTGATCCGGTCCGGAATTGCCGCGCCCTGGCAGGGCGAGAAAATCGAAATCTCCGGCCGCCGAAATCATCACGCTTCTCCGAACACGCGCTTGAAGATCGTGTCGACATGCTTGGTATGGTAGCCAAGGTCGAATTTCTCACGGATCTCGGCTTCGGGCAAGGCTGCCGTGACCTCCTTGTCGGTGAGAAGTTCCTCAAGGAAATCAGCGCCTTGCTCCCACACCTTCATGGCGTTTCGCTGCACCAGCCGATAGGCGTCCTCACGGCTGACGCCCGCCTGGGTCAACGCTAAGAGCACGCGCTGCGAATGCACGAGGCCGCGGAACTTGTTCATGTTCTTCAGCATGTTGTTGGGGTAGACGAGCAATCTGTCGACGACGCTGGTCAGCCGCGACAGCGCGAAATCGAGCGTCACCGTCGCATCCGGCCCAATCATCCGCTCGACCGACGAATGCGAAATATCGCGCTCGTGCCAGAGCGCCACATTCTCCATCGCCGGCAGCGCAAAGGACCGCACCATGCGCGCAAGCCCGGTGAGGTTTTCGGTCAGCACCGGGTTGCGCTTGTGCGGCATCGCCGACGAGCCCTTTTGTCCGGGCGAAAAATATTCCTCCGCCTCCAGCACCTCGGTGCGCTGCAGATGGCGGATCTCGATCGCCAGCCGTTCGATCGACGAGGCGATGACACCGAGCGTCGCGAAGAACATGGCGTGGCGGTCGCGCGGGATCACCTGCGTCGACACCGGCTCCGGCTTCAATCCGAGTTTGTCAGCCACATGCTCTTCGACATAGGGATCGATGTTGGCGAAGGTGCCGACGGCACCGGAAATGGCGCACGTCGCAATATCCTCACGCGCGTGCACCAGCCGCTCGCGGCAGCGCGAGAATTCGGCATAGGCCTGCGCCAGCTTGACGCCGAAGGTTGTCGGCTCGGCATGGATGCCATGGCTGCGCCCGATCGTGACAGTGTCCTTGTGTTCGAATGCGCGACGCTTGAGCGCCGCAAGCAGGCCGTCGATGTCGGCCAGAAGGATGTCGCTGGCGCGGGTGAGCTGCACGGCAAAGCAGGTGTCGAGAACGTCCGAGGACGTCATGCCCTGATGGATGAAGCGGGCATCCGGCCCGACGAATTCGCCAAGATGGGTGAGGAAGGCGATGACGTCGTGCTTGGTCACGCGCTCGATCTCGTCAATGGCCTCGACGTCGAACTTCGCGGCCCCGCCCTTTTCCCAGATGGTCTTGGCGGCCTCCTTCGGGATCACGCCGAGCTCGGCCAGTGCGTCGCAAGCGTAGGCCTCGATCTCGAACCAGATGCGGAACCGGGTTTCGGGCGACCAGATGGCCACCATTTCCGGCCGGGAGTAGCGAGGGATCATCGGTCAGTCCTGACGTGCGAGGGCGTTCGCCCGCGTCCTAACAGAGGCAGACAAAATGCTCAACGCTGCCGCCGCGCAAACCAGATGCTGGCGAGAGCGAGCGCGATGAAACCAAGCGGAAAATAAAGCCGGATGCCCAGCACGACGAATTGATAGAATGCCGTCACCACGGTGTGCACGAACTGGATGGACCAGGCGATGGTCAGTGCAGGTGCATGCCATTGGACATAGTAGGAACGGTAGTGCAGCGCAAAGAGCCCGCCGGTGAAGCCGATCGTCGCGGCGAGAAGGCAGACGAACGCGGCGGCCAAGGCGACCTCCCAATGCCGTCCGAGCGAGACGAACCGCGCCAGGAACAGGCCAACCGGAAAGGCGAGCGCACCGCCGGCCGCATAGAGCAACGAGACGAAGCGGATCCTTGCCGGGGTCTCCCAATCGTCCAACAGCAGATTGACAAGCGCGCTGGCGCCCATCGCCGCAGCCCATAACAGGGCGCCGCAGACCGCGACGCCCGGCGACGGCAACGCTTTGCGGATACGACTCAGGATCCGGCTGTGTATGACGGGGAGCGGCGTCACAGCCGGCCGGTCACCGCGATCCAGCGATAGTCCGGCCCTTCGAAGCCGTATTGGCGCACCGCAATCAGCACGGCATAGGCGCTGAGGCCTTGCAAGGAGAATGTCTGCACCGCGCCGAGCCGATAGCCGTTCGGACAGCCCCTGCTTTTGGGGATCGACTTGTCCTCGTGCAGAAGCTCAGTCTTGCCGCCGTCTTTCGCCTCGATGCGCAGCAGGCGAAAGCCGTTGATATCGCCCTGGCTCTGGCAGATTTCGGTATTGTTCATGCCGATCTCGTCGAGCCGGAACTCGAGCGCGTCGTCGACCGGCGAAAAGATCGGACGCGGATTGACCGCCATGCGGAACGGATCGGCCGACAGTTCGGTCACCGGGTTGAAGCCGGCGGTGATGCCGCGATTCGCGGCCAGTTCGGCTTGGCTGACGATCGCTTCGCCTTTTTGCCGGGCCGCAAGGCGCGCCGCGTCGAGCGTTGCGCTCTCGTCGTCAAGCCGCACCTTGATCGGCGTGCCCTTGAGAAAACTGTCGTCGGCCGTGTTGATATAATAGCGATTGGCGTAGGGAAATCCCGATCCATCCTGGACGCCATATTCCTCGAAGGCAAAGACGCCGCCATCCCCAGTGAAGCCGAGGATTTCAAGCTCGGCGACATCACCGGCTTGGGCGGTCTGAGAAGTTGCAAACTGGGCAAGGAGGGAAACGGCAAACAGGACAAGGATTCGCATGCTTTTTTCCAATCCGGCAGCAGAGCTCGTTTCAATCCCCTATCACGATGAAGTCAAAACGTCGTGCGGTATGAAACGCAAAGCCGATGCATCCAATCGTGCCGTTATTTGTTATTATCGGCAGCTTCAAATGGAGACCCCGTAATGACCGATGCAGCCAGGATTCGCGAACATATGGAAG
Organism: Mesorhizobium sp. M9A.F.Ca.ET.002.03.1.2; assembly: GCF_003952365.1. Taxonomy (NCBI): domain Bacteria; kingdom Pseudomonadati; phylum Pseudomonadota; class Alphaproteobacteria; order Hyphomicrobiales; family Phyllobacteriaceae; genus Mesorhizobium; species Mesorhizobium sp. M9A.F.Ca.ET.002.03.1.2. The sequence continues at coordinate 4,448,050 of NZ_CP034443.1, forward strand.
TGATCGGCGCCGACGGCGTCCATGTCGGCACCGTCGATAAAGTTGAAGGACAACGAATCAAGTTGACCAAGCGCGACAGCGGCGAGGGCGCTCACAGAGGGCATCACCACTTCATTCCCCTCAGTCTCGTTGCCGAGGTCGAGGGGCAGAAAGTGCGGTTGTCCGCAAATTCGGATGTCGCGGTCAGCTTCGAGGAAGAAAAATCCGACCCCACCTGATCACGGGTCATTTGATCACGGGCCATTTGATTACGGCCCATTTGATTATGGCAGCGCGCATTCAGCGCGACGACCAGACCGGAAACAGATCGCCGTCGGCGGGCGTGGCGGCAAAGACGCCGCGACTGATGGCGCGTGCCATGGTGGCCCCGGCTGCGGCGTAGAGGTCGATCGCGTCGTTGGGCGCGAGCTCGATGCCGCTCTTGCCCGTCGCCAGCGCGAAGACCAGATCGCCGTCGGCCGGCGTGTGCGTCGGCCAAATGGCATGGACGAAACCGTCATGCGCCGATATGGCGAGGCGTTTGGCGGCGGCCTTGGTGAGAACGGCATCCGTGGCGATGACGGCGATGGTCGTGTTGCCGCTCACTTGGCTGTCGCGGAACTTCAGCAGGATCCTTTTCGCGTCCTCTGGAATAGGCGAGGGATAGCCAAGCCCGCCGAACTCGTCGCCGATCTCGAAGGGCGCCGCCCAGAAGTGCCTGCTGCGGGCGATCGTCACCGAGCCGATCGGGTTGGCGGCCGCGAGCGCGCCGACGGTGACGCCGCTGTCGAGCACCGTCGAGGCCGAGCCGAGGCCGCCCTTCAGGCCGGAACTCAGAGCACCCGTGCCCGCGCCGACCGTGCCCAGCGGAAAGTCGATGCCGACTGCCTGTGCCGCCTCATAGCCAAGCTCACGGTAAGGCGGATAACGGCCCCAGTCCTTGTCACCGCCATTGCGCAGGTCGAAAAGGATCGCCGCCGGCACGATCGGCACGCGAAAGCCGCCGACCTCCACGCCGATGCCCCTTTCGCGCAGTGCCGCCTGCACGCCGGAGGCGGCGTCGAGGCCGTAGGCCGAGCCGCCCGAAAGCACCACGGCATGGATCGCTTCGATCAAATTGTGCGGCTCGAGCAGGTCGGTTTCGCGCGTGCCCGGCGCACCGCCCAGGATCTGGACACTGGCCACCGCCGGTTCGTCACACAGCACAGTGGTCACGCCGGACTTCAGCCTCACATCGGAAGCGTTGCCGACACGCAGGCCGGCGACATCGGTGATGAGATTGCGCGGCCCTGTACGAAACATCATCTGATCTCCGCCGGTACGAATTGCGCGCCGTTGAAACGAAAGACCCGATAGAGGTTTTCGGTCAAGTCTCCCTTGCCGTCAAAGCGGATCGACCCGATAGCGGTGCTAAAGTCGTGCGCGGCGAGCCCATCGGCCATTGGCTTGCCGGAAGTTTCCACCACGTCCGCGGCCGCCTTGGCGATCTCGACCGCCGCATAGGCTGGCAGCGTGTAGCCGTCCGGCTCGATCTTCTGTGCGGCAAAGCTCTCGAGCACTTTGGGCCCGGCAACATCGGCCCATTCGGGCGGCGCGATCATCAGCGTGCCCGTCGCATAGGGCACGTCGCCGGGCGGAGCGCGCAGCGCTTCGCCGCCGGCAAAGGTGATGCCGGCATCGAGCTGGCTGGCGTCGCGACCCATGACGGCGATGTCGTCACCGTCGCCGCCGGCGAAGACATGCGTGGCGCCGGCCCTCTTCAGCCGCCCGATCAGCCCGATCTGGTTGTCGAGCTGCGGCCGGAACGTGTCGACGAACACCGGTTTCAGCGCCGCCTGTTCGGCCGCTGCCCGAAGCGTCTCTGCGATCTCGCGGCCATAGATCGTGCCGTCGTCGACGATGGCGAACAGTTCGTTCTGCCATTGGCGGGCGAGGATGGAGGCAACGGCGTTGCGCTCATCATCGCCGCGCGGCCCGAGACGAAAGACCGGCCAGCCGGTCTTGGTGCGCCGGTCGGTCAGGCTTTCGGTGCGCACGCCGACGGTGATGACCGGTATGTTGGCGCCCTTCAGGATCGGCAGCGCCGCCTCGATCGCCTCGGTGCAGAGGAAGCCGACGACCACGCTGACTTTCACCGCGGCGAATTCCCTCGCTGCTGCAGCCCCGCCTTCAGCCGTGCAGGCGTCGTCGACCATCCTGAGCTCGACACCATTCGCCTCCGCCGCCAGGCCGGCGCCCGCCTCGATCTGCTTGCCGAGGAGAGCCGACGGCCCGGATAGTGGCGCTGCGACGCCGATCAGGAGCGTCTCAGCGCCCGCATTGCCGGCGAGGGACAGCCATGCCAGCACCGCTATTGTCGTTGTCCTGGGTAGCATGCGAGCGAAGAAATCCTCCGCGCCGGTCGCGTGTTTGCCGGCACTATTTCCCGCCAAGACCTAAAGGCTGGTTAGCTTCCACGCAACACGCGAAATTCAGGATGCATGTCAACCACTTCGCTTGTGCATGCAATATGCCGCCATATATAACGCCTGAGTTCATCTCGCTTCAAACCATGGAAATCGCCGGTGCTGAAGAAGAACGACATAGGGCCGCAGGCCTATCGCGACGCGATGAGCCATTTTGCCGGCCACGTCCATGTGGTCACCACCGATGGTCCCGCCGGCAGGCGAGGTGCGACTGTCATTGCAGCCTGTTCGGTCTCGGACACGCCGCCGACCGTCCTGGTTTGTCTCAATCGCGAAAATCCCAAGAACGAGCCGTTCGTGAAAAACGGCAAGTTCGCCTTGAACACGCTGGCTTCACATCAGGAGGCGCTGTCGGTCGGCTTTTCCGGCCTCACCGGCCTGCCGGTCGAGGAACGTTTCGCGTTGGGCGAGTGGGATGTGATCTCGACCGGTGCGCCAACGCTGAAAGGCGCGCTCGCCGTGTTCGACTGCGAACTGATCGACACCAAGGATCTGGCTACCCACCGTGTGCTTTTTGGCAAGGTGACAGGCCTGCGCATCGGCGATAATTTGCAGCCGCTGATCTATCACGGCCGCGGCTACCACGTTCTATGATGGGTATGGCTGCACTCGCGGAGAGAGAATGACCGAGTTGAAACCGCGCCCCGCGCCGCGGACGATCGATGAGACGCTCGATCTCCTGACCGGCGCGGACTATGTGGCGGACCGGTCGCTGGCGACCGTGCTGTTTTTATCGCTGCGCATGAAGCGGCCGCTGTTCCTCGAGGGCGAGGCCGGCGTTGGCAAGACCGAGATCGCTAAGGTGCTGGCGCAAGCGCTAGGCCGTCGGCTGATCCGCCTGCAATGCTACGAAGGCCTCGATGTCTCGTCCGCCGTCTACGAGTGGAACTATGCCGCGCAGATGATCGAGATCCGCATGGAGGAGGCGGCCGGCAAGGTCGACCGCTCCGACATGGAGCGCAACGTCTTCTCCGAAAAATACCTGATCCGTCGCCCGGTGCTCGATGCGCTGACGGGCAAGGCGGGCGCCGCCCCGGTCTTCCTGATCGACGAGCTCGACCGCACCGACGAGGCCTTCGAGGCATTCCTGCTCGAAATCCTCTCGGACTTCCAGGTGACGGTGCCCGAGCTCGGCACGATCAAGGCGGAGGAGCCGCCGATCGTCATCATCACCACCAACCGCACACGCGAGATTCACGACGCGCTGAAGCGGCGCTGTCTCTATCACTGGGTCGACTATCCAAGCGCCGAGCGCGAACTGGAGATCGTGCGCAGAAAGGTACCGCAGGCCAACAGCCGGCTGTCGGCCGAGGTTGTTTCGTTCATCCAGAAGCTGCGCCAGATCGAGCTGTTCAAGGTCCCGGGCGTCGCCGAGACCATCGACTGGGCGGGCGCGCTGACCGAACTCGACAAGGTGGCGCTCGATCCAGAAACCGTTTCAGACACGATCGGCGTGCTGTTGAAGTACCAGGACGACATTGCCCGCATCGAACAGGGCGAGGGCCGGCGCATCCTCAACGAGGTGAAGGCCGAGCTTTCGGCGGCGGAGTAGGGCGATGGCAACGCCGCGTCCCGAACCGAAAGAGGCGACGCCGGACGGGCGGATAGCCGACAACATCGTCTATTTCGCCCGCACCTTGCGCAAGGCCGGCATGCGGGTCGGGCCAGCCACGGTCAAGGATGCGATCGAGGCGGTGCTGGCCGCCGGCATAGGTTCCCGCGACGATTTCTACTGGACGCTGCATGCCGTTCTGGTGTCGCGGCACGAGGACCACGCCACTTTCGACGAGACTTTCCGGCTGTTCTGGAAATCGCGCGAGCTGATCGAAAAGATGCTGGCGATGTTTTTGCCGGTGGCGCCCGATAACAAAGAGAAGCAAAAACCCCGCGCGGCTGAGAACCGCGTCAGCCAGGCGATGTTCGAGGGCCATCAGAGAAACCAGCCGGTGCAGGAAATCCCGGAGATCGAGGTCGACGCGCGCTTTACATTTTCCGGTAACGAGGTGCTGAGGGTAAGGACTTTGCCCAGATGAACGCCGCCGAGATGGCCGACGCCAAGAAAGCGATCGCCGAGCTGCGGCTGCCCTTCGACATGGTCAGGACGCGACGCTTCAAATCCGACGCGCATGGCCGCCGCATCGATCCGCGCGCCATGATGCGATCCGTCGCGCGCACCGGTGGCGAATTGATCCTGCCGAAATTCCGGTCGCCGCGCGAGGTTCACCCGCCGCTGGTCGTGCTTGCCGACATTTCCGGTTCGATGAGCCAGTACACGCGCATCTTCCTGCATTTCCTGCATGCGCTGACCGAAAAGCGCCGGCGCGTGCATGCCTTCGTCTTCGGCACCAGGCTCACCAATCTGACGCGGCAGATGCGCCATCGCGATCCCGACGCGGCACTCGCCGACTGTTCGGCAGCGGTGAAGGACTGGTCGGGCGGCACCCGCATCGGCGATACGCTGGCCGAATTCAACCTGATATGGTCGCGGCGCGTGCTGGGGCAGGGCGCGGTCGTTCTCCTGATCACCGATGGGCTGGAGCGCGACGACGTTGCCGGACTGTCGGAGGAAATGGAGCGTCTGCACAAATCCTGTCGGCGGCTGATCTGGCTGAACCCGCTGCTGCGCTTCGATGGCTTCGAGGCGCGCGCCCGCGGCGTCAAGGCGATGCTGCCGCATGTCGACGAATTCCGTTCCGTGCACAATCTCGATGCGCTCGCCGATCTGTGCGCCTCGCTGGACAAGAAGTCGGCGCGGTCGGTCGATCCACGCCGGTGGATTGAGGGTGGCGCCAGAGACGCCGCATAACCACATGTCTTCTCCGGGAGAAACGATCATGAAGAACAGCATTTATCTGGATGAGGCCCGCGATCCGCTGATCGTCGCGGAAGGCTGGATGAAGGACGGCAAGGATGTCGCCATTGCCACCGTGGTAGAAACCTGGGGCTCGGCGCCGCGTCCGGTCGGCAGCCATCTTGTCATTGATGCGGACGGCAATTTCCAAGGTTCCGTTTCTGGCGGCTGCGTCGAAGGCGCGGTGGTGGCCGAGGCGGTCGACGTGATCGAAAGCGGCAAGGCGAAGATGCTGGAATTCGGTGTCGCCGATGAAACCGCCTGGCAGGTCGGCCTGTCCTGCGGCGGCCGTATCAAAGTCTATGTAGAGCGGCTGGGTTAGGCCGGGCACGATGGATCCGTACGCGCTGAAAACGCTGAATGCCGAACGCCGCGCCCGCCGCGCGGCGATCCTGGTCACCGATCTTGGCGATGGCCGCGACCGCATCGTGCGTGAAGGCGATCAGGTCGCCGGCGAATTGGGCGCTGCGATCGCGAAGGCGTTTCGCACCGGCAATTCCGGGTCGGTCGAGGCGGAGGGGCGAACCTTCTTTCTCAACGCCTACCTGCCGCAGCCGCGCCTGTTGGTGATCGGCGCCGTCCATATCAGCCAAGCATTGGCGCCGATGGCCAAGATTGCCGGTTATCCCGTCGAGATCGTCGATCCGCGCACCGCCTTTGCCACCGCAGACCGCTTTCCCGACGTCGCGCTGCACGCCGAATGGCCAGAGGATGTCCTGAAACGCCAGCCACTCGACAGCTATACGGCGCTGGCCGCTGTCACCCACGATCCGAAGATCGACGATTTCGCGCTGAAGGCGGCGCTCGACGCCAACTGCTTCTACGTTGGGGCGCTCGGCAGCCGCAAGACCCATGCGAAGCGTGTCGAGCGCCTGCTGGCATTGGGCGCGACCGCCGACCAGATCGCCCGCATCCATGCGCCGATCGGCCTCGACATTGGCGCGGCCAGCCCGGCCGAGATCGCCGTGGCGGTGCTGGCACAGGCGATTCAGGCCTTTCGCTCGCGTGGCCTGGAAGCCAGGGATGCGGCAGCGTGAAATTCGGCTCGATCCCGATCGACACGGCCGAAGGCGCGGTGCTGGCGCACGCCACCACGGCTGGAGAGCGGCGTTTCCGCAAGGCGCACCGGCTGAGCGCCGACGATGTTTCCTTGCTCAAGGCAGCGGGGATTTCGGAGGTCGTCGCGGCGGTGCTGGCTGCCGATGATCTCGGCGAGGACGCTGCCGCTGAAAAGATCGCCGAAAGCATGATCCATCGCAATATCGAGGCCAAGCCCGCCGCGACCGGCCGGGTCAACCTCCACGCTCAGGCCGCCGGCATATTCACCGTCGATGCGGCGATGATCGACGCCATCAACGCCGTCGATCCGACGATTACCATCGCTACGCTGGCGCAGCACGCGCCGGTTGAAAAAGGCCAGATGGTGGCGACGGTGAAGATTATTCCCTTCGCGGTCGGCTCCGTGCTGGTCGATGCGGTGGCAGGAATCTGCGCCGGCGGCGAGATCTTTGCCGTCAATGCCTATCAGCCGGTGCGTGTCGGCGTCATCCAGACGGTTCTGCCCGGCATCAAGCCGAGCGTGCTCGACAAGACGTTGCGCGTCACCGAAACGCGCCTGGCGCGCTCCGGCGGCCGGCTGACGGCGGAACGCCGCACGCCGCACGAAATTGCGCCCGTGGCTGACGCTGCGGCCGCGCTGGCGCGCAACAACGATATGGTGGTGATCTTCGGCGCCTCGGCGATGAGCGATTTTGGCGACGTTGTTCCGGCGGCGATCGAGAAAGCTGGCGGCACCGTCATCCGCGCCGGCATGCCGGTCGACCCCGGCAACCTGCTGGTGCTCGGCACGCTTGCCGGCAAGCGTGTCATCGGCGCGCCGGGCTGCGCCCGCAGTCCCAAGGAGAACGGCTTCGACTGGGTGCTTGACCGGCTGATCGCCGGCCTCGACGTGACGGCCAAGGACATCGCCGGCATGGGTGTCGGCGGGCTGTTGATGGAAATCCCGACGCGGCCGCAGCCGCGCGAGCCGCTGCCAGCCAGGGCCGAGTTCAAGGTCGATGTCGTGCTGCTGGCCGCCGGCCGCTCCAGCCGCATGGGCGGGCCGAACAAGCTGCTGGCGCTGTTCGACGGCAAGCCGCTGGTCCGCCGCACCGCCGAACGCGCGCTCGGCTCGAAAGCCTCCGATACAATCGTCGTCACCGGCCATCAGCGCGAGCGCGTACGAGCGGCGCTGTCTGGTCTCGACGTCACCTTTGCCGAAAATCCGGATTTCGCTGAGGGCCTGTCTTCATCGCTGAAAGCCGGCATCGCGCGGGTCGCCGGCGACGCTGCCGGTGCCATGATCGTGCTTGGCGACATGCCGGGCGTTGCGTCTGCCGACCTCGACAGGCTCATCGACGCATTCCGCAAATCCGGGGGCCGATCGGTCGTGCGCGCCTCGCATGAGGGAAAGCGCGGCAACCCGGTGCTGCTGCCGCGTTCGCTGTTTGCAGCGATCGCTCATCTCGAAGGCGATACCGGCGCGCGCCATCTGGTCGAGGCCGAGGGGCTCGATGTCGTCGATGTCGAGATCGGCAAGGGTGCATCCATCGATTTAGACACCCGCGAGGCGCTGGAAGGCGCCGGCGGCGTGCTGCAGGATTGACAAACCGAAGCCGAAAAACGATGCCTTTGGCATGGCTTTCCGTTTACCCCTTCTGACCTCGCTATTTCTTTTGTTTTCGTGTTTGGCGTATGGCCAAACACTGTCGCTAAAGCCCTTCAAAGACGATCTGTTCGCCTATCCGGCCACGCTCTCCTCCGGGAATAACGGCGCCTATACGGTCATCGACTATCGTGAGCTGCGCGATATCAACGCCCGCGACAAAGTGCCGGAGCGCCGCGCGCATTCGCAGTATGTCGACACCGGTGTGCGCAAGGTGCAGCAGGACTTGCTGCTGAAGACCGATGCCGGCGACGTCAGGCATGTCGCGGTCGGCCGCACGCAAGGCGCTGCCATCATCGTCCTCTACCTGCACGGGCAGGGCGGCAGCCGAAAACAAGGCGTCGACGATTTCACTTTCGGCGGCAATTTCAACCGCATCAAGAACCTGATGGCCGGCAATGGCGGGCTCTATCTGTCGCCGGACTTTTCCGACTTCGGCGACACAGGTGCTGCCCAGATCGCCGCGCTGATCGGCCACTATGCCGAACAGTCGCCGAGTGCGAAGATATTCGTTGCCTGCGGCTCGATGGGCGGCGCGCTGTGCTGGAAGCTTGCAGCCCGCAAGGATATGGGCGGCCGCATCGACGGGTTGCTGCTGCTCGGCTCGCTGTGGGATGAGGGTTTCTTCTCGAGCCCGGCCTTCAAGCGCCGCATTCCGGTCTTCTTCGGCCAGGGCAGCAAGGATCCGGTGTTTCCAGTCGAGAAACAGGAAGCCTTCTTCCGCTCCATCCTCGCCAGATCGAAAGCCTACCCGGCCCGCTTCGTCCGCTTTGAGACGGGCACGCACGGCACGCCGATCCGCATGGCGGACTGGCGCGGCGCGCTCAACTGGATGCTGTCGAAAGTGCCCTAAGCCGTTAAGGCGCGGTGTTGTAGTCCACCACCGTCTCCGGGTTGATCTCGCCGTCATAGGAGGCGTCGACGTCGTACTGCACCAGCGAGAAATTGCCGTGGCGGAACAGATAGGTGCCGGCCGACGACGCATCGCCGACGCCGCGCCACTTGTTGAGGGACGAGATCGTCTTGGTGGCGTCGTCATATTCGGAATTGACCAGCTGGTCGTCGGTCTCAAAGCCGATGACGTTGATCGCCTCGACCTTGCCTTCGCTGTTGTCGTTCTCATAATGGATATCGAGTTCCGGCGAGGCGAACTGAAGTGGCCGCACGCCCGATACATCGTCGGCGATGTAATAGACGGCACTCTCATTGTAGGCGGCCATCGAACAGAAGAATCGGAACAGCCGCGTCTCGCGTTCGGGCTCGTCGCTCGCCGCACCGGCATCCTTGTAGCGGAGGGAATAGGCGTCCGGCTCTCCCAACGGATCGCCGTCAGGCATTTCCTTGTCGCACTGGTCGCCATAGGTGGCCGCAAACGCCTTCTTGGCCTGCTCCAGCGCCGCATCCTTCTTCGGCGGCGACGGTCCGTCACCGCAGCTTTCCGGCACGGCGTCCTCGAAATCGGCCTTAGCCGGCTTCAGCGCGCCCTTGTCGATGAAGATCGAGCGGAACGGCGGTTCCTGGATCGAGGCATTGATCTGGCGCAGCGTGTAGCAACCGGCAAAGACATGTTCGGCACCGTCCTTCGCCGTCGCCCGGATGGCGACAGGGACATTGTAGTAGATGCTGCCGGCTGCGCCGTCTTCCGACACGCCGCCGGTTTTGACTTCGACCTTGTCGGTCCCGTCATAACCCTTGACGAACGCATCGAAATCCTTGGCCGGCTTGGTGTCGCCGAAATAGTCCCAGGCGCGCGCGAATTCTTGCCGGTTGATGGCGCTGTAGAGCGAACGGATGACCGCTTCGGCGTCCGATCTGTCATCGATGTAGGGCGCTTCGGCGGCGAGCACCGGTTGGCCTGTCGCGGCAAGGGAGAAAAAAACGGTCGCTGCAAAGAAGGCGCGTCTCATCGGAATCTCCACCTGATGGAAAGATTCTATCATACCGATTGCGGCGACGTGGTGACGCTTGAAGAATCGCTTGGGAAGGCGCTACGTCCCGCCGTCGGCGCTCCCGCCGGATAGGAGATTCACGTGACCATATCGATGTACGACGCGTCCGTGCCGGTGTTTTCGGCCAGGCTGAAAGCGCTTTCCAATGTGCTGAACATCGCCGAGCAGAATGCGCTTGACCGCAAGATCGATCCGCAGGTGTTTTTGACGTCGAGGCTGGCGCCGGACATGTACGCTCTGACCAGGCAGGTACAGATCGCCACCGACCACGCTAAGGGCGCGCCATCGCGGCTGGCTGGCCGCGAGGTGCCCAAATACGAAGACAACGAGGCAACCTTCGCCGATCTCCAGGCCCGCATCGCCAAGACCGTCGACCATCTGGCGACATTCTCGGCTGCCGATATGGACGGCTCCGATGACAGAACGATCGAGCTGAAGCTCGGTCAGCGCGAATTCTCGATGGCCGGCATGCAGTATCTGCTGCATCTCGCCATGCCCAATTTCTATTTCCACGTGACCACCGCCTACGACATACTGCGCCACAATGGCGTGCCGCTGAGCAAGGCGATTTTCATGGGATCGCGCTGAAGAATTGAGGCCGTCGCCAAGGTGTCGCAACAACTCTGCGCCTGAAGCCGCGGTCCGATATCAATAGGGATCAAGCGCCTCAACCCATTGCAGCTCGGTCAAATTTGCCATGCCCTTGGCGTTCGGGCACATCGACACCTTTGACACGCGGTCAAAGTTGGAAAAAAAGTTGTTGAGCTGCCTGGAAATCACTGCGGCATTCTTCATGTCGTTCTTGCCGCATGGGCACCCGCGCCGGTCGTTACGCGGCACGACATGGTGCACTTCCGCCGAATCCCGCTTCTGGGATTGGTTGTTCAGATCGGCGGGTTCGATGCAGATCGTTCCAGACCGGTTGTATTTCTTGATGCATTCGCTCGCCTTCGGCTTCGGATAGCAGAAGCCAGCCAGGTCGGAAGTAATCTTGCCATGCTTGGCCTTGTTGATCGCCTTAACCTGAGCCTTTTGATCAATGGCAAACACCATGCCGTTGTGGGTGGTGGTTTGCGTGGCGAGACACGCCTTGTACGGACCCTCACGGTTCCGGTACGGCCCCTGAATATCGTGGTTGCAATAAGGGTGGTAGTGGTTTGGCGGGATTTGCTGAAGCGAGAAAACTGTGTCGCTGCCGCCGGCGCAAACCTTGCCCTCGATGAAATTGCCGCCACTGCAGCCCATTGCGCCTGCTTCACACCAATTGCAGGCGTAGGTTCCGGGATTCACGCCGTTTTTGCCGGTGGGGCAATACGGCGTCGGAAAATTACCCACATTGAACTGACCTTGAACATCGGCAAAGGCGATGCAGGCCTTCTTCCCTGTTTTGAACCAGCAACTGATCGACGTGCAGTCATTCGGATAAGCCGCCTGGTAAGTGGGCAACTCGGCGTCGGTGGCATTGCTCAACTGCCAGCCATTGCAGACGCGGTCGGTGACGCTGGTCATGAACTGGCTGCCGCCGCCGCACAGCGCCATATGCTCGTATCCCAGCGGCGACTTCCAGTAGCTGCTTGCAGGCGGCGGCGGCGCATTGTCGGCGGTGGCCGACATTGAAAGCGAGGTAAGAAATATAAGCGCGGCAAAAACGCACCAACATAGCGACCGAACCAAAGCCATCACATATCTCCCTCAGGACAGCGACCGGCACGGTCCGTAGAGCGCGCACATATCCGCGTCGTTGCAGGCATATTGTGGTGCTGTAGAGTTGTTCCTAAATTTCTGTAGAATTGTTCCTAGTTTCTGTAGAATACTATGCCAATGGCCGTCCCACAATGCCGCCAACATGCACACTTGGACGAATCTGTTGCAGGCTCAGCACCTACGCTGCTACTTGAGCCGTTGGTTTACTTTAGCTAGCGGGAGGACATTTCGCGGGCGACGCGCGGGAAGTCGGCTGGTTTGATGCCGATATCCGCACGGTCGGCATTGCTCATCGAATGAAGCAATGCCAGAGCCGCGCGGTAACGCAGATGTTCCTGCGGACGCGGACGGGCGAACATTTCAGTGAGGAAACCCATGATTCAAGCCCCTGGTTGGTCCTCCCAAGCCTCAATATAAGCAAATGATGACAATTGTGCAGTGCAGCATTTGCATGGCAGCCATGCCACTTTTGATTTTTGACTACATTGAGCGCCCCTGCTTCGGCGTCTGGAAAAGTCGCTGGCCCACTGGCACGGGCTTGGAGACAGCCCGCGTCTTCCTGTATGCTGAAGCTTCCTCCCGCGCAGCCGCATAAAATTCCCACCGGAGAAAATTCCATGCACAAACGCCGCCTCGGTCGGACCGATCTTCTTGTTTCCCAGATTTGCCTGGGATCGATGACATGGGGCCAGCAGAATACCGAAGCGGACGGCCATGCCCAGATGGACATGGCCTTTTCACGCGGCGTCAATTTCATCGACACTGCCGAGCTTTACCCGATCCCGCCCAAGCCGGAAACGCAAGGCCGGACCGAGGCGATCATCGGCAGTTGGATGAAGGCGAAGCGCAACCGCGATCAAGTGATCCTCGCCTCGAAAGTGGTTGGCCGCACCGCCAATACATGGTTCCGCGGCGGGCGCCCGTCGAAGCTGGTGCGCGCCGATATCTTCGATGCCGTCGAAAAATCGCTGACCAGGCTCAACTCCGATTACATCGATCTCTATCAGATCCACTGGCCGGAGCGCGCCGTGCCGTGGGGCGCCAATCCGAATCGCGTCGGTGCCGTGGCGCTACGAGCCGATTCCGTCGGCGCGCCGGCCGGCGAGGTGCCGATCGCCGAGACGCTTGCCGTCTTCGATGAACTGGTGAAGGCAGGCAAGATTCGCTATTTCGGTCTTTCGAACGAGAGCTCCTGGGGCGTCATGCGGTTCATCGCCGAAGCCGACAAGGGCGTTGGTCCGCGCCCGGTGTCGTTGCAGAACGCCTATAATCTCGTCAACCGCAGCTTCGAGGTGAACCTCGCCGAGGTCTGCGAGCGCGAACAGGTTTCGTTTCTCGCCTATTCCCCACTGGCGCAAGGCTATCTGAGCGGCAAGTACGATCACGGCGCGCGGCCGCAAGGCTCGCGCTCGCAGCTCTTCAACCGTGGCCAGCGCTACGAGACGCCCAATGCCGCGGAAGTGCTGCTCGAATACAATGAGCTGGCGCGCTCTTTCGGCATGGAGCCGGCGCTGTTCGCCAACGCCTATGTCGCGAGCCGGCCTTTCGTCACCTCAAGCATCATCGGCGCGACGACCATCGCGCAGCTCGAAATGGCGCTCTCTTCGGCCGAAGTGACCTGGGCCGAGGACATGCAGAAGGCAGTCGACGCAATCCACCAGCGTGTTGGCAACCCGTGTCCGTGAAAAAATTATAAATGATTACAAAGGGAAGGGGCCAGAAGTGAATTTTCCGATCGAGGCCGTGCGCGAGAAATTTCCGGCACTGTCGCTGACCGACAGGGGTCACCGCCGCATCTACCTCGACAACCCGGCCGGCACGCAGGTGCCACAGGCGGTTGCCGACGCGGTGTCACGCTGCCTGCTGACCACCAATGCCAATCTCGGCGGCTTCTTCGAGACCACGATCGCGGCCCAACAGATCGTCGATGACGCCCATGCGGCGATGGCCGATTTCCTCGGTGCCGCGAGCCCGCGGGAAATCATCATCGGCGCCAACATGACGACGCTGACCTACCACATGTCGCGCACGCTCGGCCGCACGATGAAACCCGGCGACGAGATCATCCTCACCCGCATGGACCACGAAGGCAACGTCTCGCCCTGGCTGCAACTGGCCGAAGACCTTGGCCTCGTCGTGCGCTGGCTGCCCTTCGACCAGCAGAGCTGGCAGATCGAGGAGAAGGCGCTTGCCGCGCTGCTCACCGACAGGACGCGGCTGGTCGCCTTGAACTATGCCAGCAATCTGACCGGCTCGATCAACCGGGTGAAAGCGCTGACCCGCATCGCCAAGCAGGCCGGCGCGCTGGTCTATGTCGACGCCGTGCAGTTCGCGCCGCACGGCCTGATCGACGTGCAGGACCTCGGTTGCGATTTCCTGGTCTGCTCGGCCTATAAATTCTTCGGGCCGCATATGGGCATATTGTGGGGCAGGCTTGATGTCATCGACAGGCTGAAGCCGTATAAATGCCGCTGCTCGTCCGACGCTCTGCCGGAGCGGTTCGAACTCGGCACGCCGCAGATCGAGCTGATGGCCGGACTGACGGCCGCGATCGATTATTTTGCGGAACTGGGAACTGCGGCAGGTGATGGCGGTTCGCGCCGCGCCAGGATCGCCAAGGCGTTCGAAAGATCAATCGCTTACGAAAGTCCGCTGGCGCAAAGGCTGATCGACCGGCTGTTGGACATTTCAGGCCTGACGATCCACGGCATCACCGATCCGGCGCGGATCCGTGAGCGCGTGCCGACAGTCTCGTTCACGGTCGACGGCGTTGCGCCGGACACGATCGCACGGCAGATGAATGCGGAAAACATCTTCCTGTGGTCGGGCCACAACTACGCGTGGGAGGTCGTCCACCAGCTCGGCATCCCGGCCGAGCACGGCGTCGTGCGCATCGGCATCGCCCACTACAATACGGCGGGCGAGATCGACGAGACGATTGAGAGCGTGCATCGGATCGTCGCCATGCTGCGACAGCAGCGATTCTGACGCGACGGGCCACGAAAGCTACCGCTTCATGCCGCCGCCGAAGCCGGTGAGGAACGCGGTGAGATTGTCACCGAGTTCGTCGCAAAGATAGCCGCCTTCCTGGACGATGACCGTCGGCAGGCCGAGGCCGGCAATCGCCTCGCCGATGCGCGAGAAGCCTGGTGTCGTCACCGACAGTCCACCGAACGGATCGCCTTCGAAGGCGTCGAGGCCGAGCGCTACCACAAGTGCTTCCGGCGCAAAGGCGCGGATACGCTGGAACGCCGCAGCCAGCGCTTCGAGGAATGCGGCGTCGCCGGATTTGCGTGGTAGCGGTAGATTGAGGTTGTAGCCGAGGCCTGGCCCTTCGCCGCGCTCGTCGGCATGGCCCCAGAAGAACGGATAGAAGCGCACCGGATCGGCATGCAGCGAGACGGTGAGCACGTCCGGCCGGGCATAGAAAATGCCTTGCGTGCCGTTGCCGTGATGCAGGTCGACATCGAGGATCGCCACCCGCGCTGATTGCCTGCGCAAGGTCTGTGCCGCGACCGCCGAATTGTTGATGAAGCAGAAGCCGCCGGCGACATCGGCAAAGGCGTGGTGCCCGGGCGGACGGCATAGCGCATAGGCAGCCGGCGCGCCCGCCATGACCGCTTCCGCGGCTTCAACCGCACTCCAGGCGCTCCACAGCGCGCTCTGCCAGGTTTCACCGGAGATCGGGCAAGCGGTGTCGGCCATGTGGTAGCCTGCCTGGCCGACCGCCGAGGCCGGATAGGAGCCGTCCCGGGCAATCGGGTGGATATTGGGGATCACTTCCGCCGAAGCGCCCTCGATGCGCTGCCAGCGCGCGAAGATGTGCTCGAGAAAATCGAGATATTCGGGCGTATGCACCGCCGCAACTGGTCCGAGCCCGTGATCCCTCGGCCGTTCGATCGTGCAGCCGGCGGCCCTGGCGCCGGCGAGCAGCCGTTCGACGCGTTCCGGTTTTTCCGGATTGGGCTTTTGGGCACCGCTGGAGAGGAACGCCGTGGGATCGTGGCGCTTCTGTTCTTGGGCATAGAAGGCTTTCATTATTTCCCCTCATCCATTGGCGCATCGGCGAAAGCGAAGAAGGCCTCGCCGACGATTTTCTGCACCTGCTCGTAGTTCGACCAGGCAATGCCCAGCCTTTCGTAAAAAGCCTTGGCGGTTTCATTGTCGGTGTCGACGGACAGTCTGAGGTAGACGCCGCCGTCTTTCCGGCATTCTCGCGCGACACGCCGCAGCAAGCGTTCGCCGATACTGCGGCCGCGAAACCGGTCCTCGACATAGAGGTCCTGCACATACACGCCGGGCCGCCCCATCCAGGTCGAAAAGATCGGGAAGTGGAGGCACAGGCCGGCGAATTCGCCATCGACTTCGGCAATCAGCGTCGAGAAGGCAGGTTTTTCGCCAAAGCCGTAGGTGCGCAGGTCATCGGCCGTCGAGATGATTTCCTCGGGCGCGCCGATATGGTCGCCGAGCCGCAAGAGCGCAGTGTGGATGGTGTCGACGTCCTCGATGGTGCCGGAGCGGACGATGATTTTGGGCAAATCGGCAGTCAACGGAGGTTCGATGCCGAGGCACCCCCTTCTGGCCTTGGCAGCTTCGCCGCTGTGCCCATCTCTGCAACGTCGGTAATTGGCGAAAGCATTCGTGACATCCGATCTCCCCCCTTGCGGGGGAGATGGCCGGCAGGCCAGAGGAGGGTGGGACGGAAAGCAACCATCTCAGAACGCTACCCTATCGCCGCCCTTGAGCGCCAGCATCTCCCGCGCCTCGGCGGGCGTGGCGACGTCCAGCGACAGCCCGTCGAGCACGCTGCGGATACGGCGCACCTGGTCGGCATTGGACTTGGCCAGCTGGCGGCCGTCGTGGAGGCTGTCCTCCAGCCCGACGCGGACATTGCCGCCCATCGCCGCTGCAATCGAGATCATCGGCATCTGGTGGCGTCCGGCAGCGAGCACCGAAAACTGGTAGCTGTCGCCGAACAGTTTGTCAGCGATGCGCTTCATATGGACCAGATTGTCCGGATCGGCGCCGATACCGCCGAGAATGCCGAACACGAACTGGATGAACATGGGTCCCGACACCAGCCCCCGGTCGCGGAAGTGCGCCAGCGAATAGAGATGGCCGACATCGTAACATTCGAATTCGAAGCGTGTGCCACAGCCCTTTCCTAGTCTTTCGAGCACGGTCTCCATGTCGGCGAAGGTGTTCCTGAAGATCGTGTCGCGTGTGGCTTCCAGCAGCCTGGGTTCCCACTCGTGCCGCCATTGCCTTGGCCGGTCGAGCATCGGGAACAGCGCGAAATTCATCGAGCCCATGTTGAGCGAGCACATTTCAGGCTCGGCCCTGAGCGGTGCCGCCAGCCGCTGGTCGAGCGTCATCAGCGAGGAGCCGCCGGTGGTGATGTTGATCACCGCGTCTGTCGCCTGCTTGATGCGCGGCAGGAACTGCATGAACACATCAGGATCGGCGGTCGGCCGCCCGTCCTTCGGGTCGCGGGCGTGAAGATGCAGGATCGAAGCGCCGGCTTCGGCGGCCGCGATCGCCTCGGCGGCGATCTGGTCCGGCGTCACCGGCAGATGCGGCGACATCGACGGCGTGTGCACCGAGCCGGTGACGGCGCAGGTGATGATGACTTTTCTCGGCGCCATTTTTTCAGCCTTCGACCGGCAGGTCGAGCTCGCCGGCCAGCACCTGCAGCGAGTCGCCGATGATGGCGACGATCTCGCCGATCTGCTCGGCGGTGACGATCATCGGCGGCGCCACCATGAAATTGTCGCCATCGACGCCGCCCTTGACCTTCCGCCCATAGATGATCAGGCCGCGCTCATAGGCGAGGTCGAGTAGGCGCTGGGTGGCCTTCTTCGCCGGTGCGATCGGCCTCAGCGTATCTGGGTCGGCGACCATTTCGGCACCTAGGAGCAGACCCTTGCCGCGCACGTCGGCGATGAACGGAAACCGCTTCGCCAGTCCCTTCAACTCGCCCATCAAAAGGTCGCCCATGGCAGCCGCATTGGCGATCAGGTCGAGACGGTCCATTTCGCCGAGCACGGCGAGCCCGGCGGCGCAGGCGAACGGATTACCGGCATAGGTATGGCCGTGCTGGAACCCGCCGGATGCGAGCAGCGGCTGCACCAGCCGCATCGGCGCCGCCAGCGCACCGAGTGGCGCATAGCCAGACCCCAGTCCCTTCGACAGTGCGACGATGTCGGGCCTGCAGTTCCAGTGGTCGCCGCCGAGGAACTTTCCGGTACGGCCGGCACCGCTCATCACTTCGTCATGGATGAGCAGGACGCCGTGGCGATCGCAGATTTCGCGGATGCGCGGGTAATAGCTGTCCGGCGCTACCAGCGCCGCCGTGGCAGCGCCGCCGACCGGCTCCATGATGAAGGCGAGCACGCTTTCTGGTCCCTCGGCGAGGATTTTTTCTTCCAGCATGTCGGCGTAGCGGATGCCGCGCTCTTCCATCGAGAGGTTGTCGCGGTCGCGCCATGCGGCAGGCGCCGGCACGGTCGGCATGACTTGCATCATCGGCGTGAAAGCTTCGGCCAAGGCGTCGTCGCCGGTGACGGACAGCGAACCAAGCGTGCCGCCATGATAGGAGGGAAAGCGGGTGATCACTTTCCAGCGCTTGGGCTGGCCTGTCGCCACTGCCCACTGCCGGGCGAGCTTGATGCAGGATTCCGTCGCTTCCGAGCCGCCCGAGACGAAGAAGATCCGGTCCATGCCTTCGGGGAGTTTGGCGGCCAATTGCCGCGCGAGATCCTCGGCCGGCTCGTTCTCGAAATGCAGCCGGTAGGCAAAGGTGGCGCGGTCCATCTGCCGCTTCATCGCATCGAGTACGTTGCGGTTGGAATGACCGATGTTGGCCACCATCGGTCCACTCGATCCGTCGATGAAGCGGCGGCCGTCTTGCGTCCAGATATAGATGCCTTCGGCGCGATCGACCAGCGGCCGGCGCAAGCTGGACAAATAGAACAAATGCGAGGGCGGGCGCGCCTCGGTGTCCGGGGCAGGGGTCTGGGATTTCAGCATGTCAGGGCTTTCCAAGGTAGCGGTCGAGAACATTTTTTGTGACGCGCTCGACCATCGCGTCTTGCCTTAGCAGGCCGGCGACCCATTCGCAGCTTCCGGCGTGGAACACCTCGCCCTTGCCGCGCGGGAAATTGACGATCATGCCGTTGCCGCGCTTGACCTTGTCGAGATTGGCATCGCTTGCCTCGCCAAACAGCGTCTCGGCGGAAAAGCGGCCATCCGCATCACCGAGAAACTGGTCCTCGAACGCAATGTCGGCGCTTTCCTCGACTTGGGCAGCCATGCCGACGGCGAGAATTTGCAGCCCATCCGGTGCGCCGCTGTTAGGCGCGGGGTAGGGCAGGCCGCCGCGGATTTCATGGTCGAGCCCGTCGACCTCATAGCCATAGACGTGGCTGTCGGCGCCGAGCAGGTCGCCATAATAGATGCCTGTGCCGGTAAACGCCCAATGCTCCGGCCGGTAGACCGGGAAGCCGCGCACGCCGCGTGGCGCGCAGCCGCCCCAGCCGGCGTAGAGGCCCTTGGTCGCATTGAGCCCGAAGGTCGTGGCGCCCGGCCGGCCGATTTCCGGCGCTTCCCATGAATTGGTGGCGCGGGTCACGTCGCCGCCTCGGTAGACCGGATCCTCGGCCCGCGCACGGTATTTGTAGCAGACCTGCCGGCGGCCCTCGTCCTCCAGCCTGGTTTGCCACATGAAATTGCCGGCGAAGCGCGCCGCATGGCCTCCGCGTGTCACATAGGCGTCGACCGCGTCGCGCATTTCCCAGGTCCAGTATTCGTCGTGGCCGACGAAGACGACGCAGTCATAGCCGTCGAGGATATCGGGAGAAAAATGCAATTCGTGCTGGCTGGCAAGGTCGACGGCATAGCCGGCACGCTCGGCGAAGCGAAAGAAGTGGCTGTCATAGCTTGCCCAGCCGGACGAGGCGTATTTCTTCGAATGGCCGGTGGCGAAGGCCCATTCCATATGCGGATAGCGCGGCACGGTTTTGGGCGGCACCGCGACCTCGAGCGGCACGCGCGGCGCCTCCTTCGGCAGCACGACAAAGCCGCGGCACCATGGCCGCTGCGTCGACACTTCAGGCGCATACTGGTCGCGGTTCGGGCCGGTGATGCCCTGATAATGGTTCGAGCCGCCCCAGGTGTTGTAGGAAAGCCACGTGCCCGTGGCGGCAACCTGCAGCACACGACCGCGTTTCTTGCCGGACGGCGGGCTGACGATGAAAAGATGGTGGCAGCGGATCGGCTTGCCGTCGCGGCCATCCGCCGTCAGCGTGACGCGGTAGGCTCCGGACGGCCAGTCGTCGCCGACGCGGAATTCAAACGACGCGTCCCAGCCGCAGCCTACGACCGAACATTGGTCGGGCGTATCCTGCCAGCGCGCCGCGATGCCAGCCTTCTCGAACACCTGCGTCTCTTCGCCGCCGTCGCGGACGATCGCCATGCCGAAGCTGGAGGCCGTCGAGCTGACATGCAGAGCCACCGTCTCGCCCCGGCGGTATGAAAAACGGTCGCTGTAGCACCAGATCTCGCCGCGTTCGCCATCCATGCCCGGCCATTCGTAATAATGGCCGCGCACCGCTTGCCGGCGCTGGTGCGGCGTCAGGCCGAAATCGGGGAACTTGTCGATCGTGCTGTTCATGGTTTGGCTCACGCGGAAAGATATTTCTTCAGAAATGTGCGGGTCCGCTCCTTTTGCGGAGCGCGAAACATCTCGGCCGGCGGACCTTCCTCCACCACCACGCCGCCGTCCACGAACAGCACCCGGTCGGCCACTTCGCCGGCGAAGCGCATCTCGTGCGTGACGATCAGCATGGTCATGTGTTCGGCGGCGAGCTGTTTCATCACCGCATTGACCTCGTCGACGAGTTCGGGGTCGAGCGCCGAGGTGGCTTCGTCGAACAGCATCACCTTGGGCTGCATGGCGAGCGCGCGGGCAATGGCCACGCGCTGCTTCTGGCCACCTGAAAGCCGCGAGGGATAAGCATCGATCTTGTCGGCCAGCCCGACCTTGGACAAGAGGCCATGCGCAAGCGCGTGCGCCTCGCTCTTCGTCATGCCTTTCAGGATTACCGGTCCCATGGTGACATTGTCGAGCACGGTCAGATGCGGGAACAGGTTGAAGTGCTGAAAGACCATGCCCATTTGCTGGCGCACCTTGTTGATGTGCCGCTCGAAGGCCTGGCCATGCAGCGGCTGGTTGACCAGCACGCCGTCCAACCAGACTTCACCGCCATTCAACGCCTCAAGATGGTTGATGGAACGCAGCAGCGTGCTCTTGCCGGAGCCGCTCGGCCCGATGATCGCCACGATCTGCCCACGCTCGACCGACAGGTCTATGCCCTTGAGAACTTCGACCGCGCCGAACGATTTGCGCGCGCCGCGAACCTCGACCATTGGCCGCTGCGTGCTCATCGGGAAACCTCCACATGTCTTTCAAACCGATGCAAAGCCGCCTCGAGCACCAGGTTGAGAATATAGTAGAGTGCCGCCGCCGTGATGTAGAACTCGAACGGCCGGAACGTTTCGCTTATCGCCAGTTGGGCCGAATGAACCAGTTCCGCGATGCCGATGACAGAGACGATCGACGATTCCTTCAATAGCGCGATCAGGTTGCTTCCGATCGGCGGAGCCGTGTTGCGGATAGCCTGTGGTATCACGACGTAGCGCAGCGTTTGCCATTTGCCGAAGCCGATGCTGCGCGCGCCTTCGGTCTGGCCGACATCGACGGCCGCGATGCCCGCGCGGATGACGTCCGCATTGTAGACGGCAAAATGCAGGCCAAGTCCGACGATGCCGGCGCCGAGGGCAGGGATGTCGATGCCGATCTGCACCAGGCCGAAATAGATCAGGAAGAGCTGCAGCAGCAGCGGCGTACCCATGAACACCCACATGAAGACGCGCACGGGGTAGGCGACGATCGCCGGCGCGTAGAGCACTGTGACCGCGAACAGGATACCGAAGACGAAGCTGAGTGCTCCCGCCGCGACCGTGAGCAGCGCGGTCCACCAGGCGCCAATCAACAAAAGGTCCCAGTAGGGCGGGACGACGGTGAAATCGAGACCTTGCATCGCGCTCTCCGCTCAGACGATTGCGAAGCGCTTGTCGAGCATGTCGACGATGCGGGCGACGGCGTAAACCATGATCATGTAGAGCAGCGCCGCGACGCCGAAGATCTCGAACGGCTTGTAGGTGGAGCCGATGAAGCGCTGGGCCGTGTAGGTCAATTCCACCACCGAGATGGTGGACACCAGAGCCGACCCCTTCAACAGCGCCACCGTGTTGACGCCGAGCGGCCGTATCATCAGCCTCGCGGCTTGCGGCAGCACGACCTTGCGCAGCGTCTGGAAACGGCTGAAACCTATTGTGCGCGCAGCCTCTGTCTGGCCTCGATCGACAGCCGCCACCGCGCCACGGATCGATTCCGCCATATAGGCACCGATGTTGAGGCCGAGGCCGATCACGCCCGCCGCGAACGGCTCCAGATTGATGCCGATTTGCGGGCCGCCGAAATAGAGCACGAAAAGCTGGATCAGGCAGGGCGTGCCGCGAAACAGGCTGACATAGAGCGTGCCGATTGCCCGCAGGGTTGCGGATCTCGACATTTTGGCGGCCGCGGCCGATGCCGCAGCCGCAAGGCCCAGGATCAGGGCCAGCACCGTAATCTCGATCGTCACCAACGCAGCTTCCACGAAGAACGGGAAGACGCGCTGCATCAGGGAGAAATCCATGGAATAGCCCAGCAGGAGTAGCGCTCGGCTTCAGGCGGCCCTGGCCGCCAGGAAGCCCTTGGGGATCAGCGGATGTCGCTGCCGACCCATTCCATCGAGATCTTCTCGTAGGTGCCGTCCGCCATCATGTCGTCCAGCGCCTTCTGCATGGCAGCCTTCAACTCCGGATTGTCCTTGCGTATGGCGATCCCGATGGCGACGCTGCCGCCTTCGATATCAGGCGTATCGAGCCTGCGGATCTTCTCACCCGTTTCCTTGATGGCGACCATGACCGGAATATTGTCGACGACAATGGCGTCGACGCGGCCGGCTTTCAGCTCCAGCATCAGTTCCGGCAGTCCCTTGTAGGTGCGGAGATCCCAGCCGCCCTGTTCGCGCGCCCACTTCTCATGCGTCTCGCCGAGCGTGACGCCAAGGGTCTTTCCCTTCAGCTCGTCGAGGCTCTGCACCTTGGAGGCCTCGTTCACGAAAACCGCGCGGCCGGCGTGGTAGTACGGGCCGACGAAATCGACCACCTTCTCACGCTCGGGCGTGATGGTCATGGAGCCGACGACGGTGTCGTATTTGTTGGCGAGCAGGCCCGCGATGATGCCGTCCCAGGCTGTCGTGATGATGGTGCCCTTGACGGCCATGCGCTCGGCGATGGCCTTGCCGATGGAGGCGTCGAAGCCGACCACCTCGTTCTGGTCGTTGACGAAATTGAAGGGCGGATACTGCCCGCTCATGGAAATCTTCAGCTCGCCCGCCGCCTTGATCTTCTCGAGGTCCTCGGCCTTGGCCGAAGCTGTTGTGAAGGCCGAGGCAAGCAGCAAGGCTGCGACCGCAATGCCGGAAAATAGTCTGTTCATCTGGTTCTTGTCCTCTGGATGGAAGCGCGAAGTCTTGTTTTTGGGACGCATCGAGGTGCTGTCCGGATTTCATGATTGTCTTTGCGGTAGCATTGCGCAAATAGATAATGGAAATAGAGAGCATAGATATCAGGAATGGCTTCGCCGCGCCCCGAAAGGCTGGTCTGGGATCTGGACTGGAATCTTCTGCGAACTTTCGTGGTGATCGCGGAAGTGAAGAGCATCACCCGCGCGGCCGAACGGCTCAATCTGAAACAACCAAGCGTCAGCAATGCCCTGCGCCGGCTGGAGGATCGAGTTGGACGCCGGCTGATCGAGCACGATGCCACGCGCTTCGAACTCACCGAAGTAGGGCGCCTGCTCTACGAGCAGAGCATCGAGGTGTTTGGCACTATATCGCAATTGCCGCTGCTGATGCGGGGCGTAAGCGATGATGTCACCGGCCATGTCAACATCGCGATGGCCAGCCATGTCGTCTCGCCGCTGTTCGACCGCGCGCTGTCGCAGTTCCACAGCGACTATCCGCGCGCCAGCCTTACAATCTCGGTCGCGGCCAGCACCGAAGTGGCCAAGCAGGTGCGGGAGCGTCGCGCCTCATTCGGTGTCTGTCTGGTCAGCCAGCGCGATCCAACGCTCGAATACACTATGGTCTATCGCGAATTCTTCGGCTTCTTTTGCGGGCCGCGGCACAGGCTCTACGGGCGAGCCGGCCTGACGCTGGCCGATCTCAGGGGCGAGCCTTCCGTATCGTTCCAGACCGACCATATTTCAGATGCCTTGCGGCCGGTTGCGCTGCTGCGCAGCGAGGCCAAGCTCGACGCCGACGTCGTCGGTGTATCCTCGAGCCTGGAGGAGGTGCGGCGCATGATCGTTGCCGGGCTCGGCATCGGTCCGCTGCCGCTGCATGTCGCGCGGCGCGATGTCGCCGACGGATTGCTGTGGCGGCTGCCGCCCTATCAAGCGCCGCCCGCCATCGACATCTTCCTGCTGGTCAATCCCGACAAGACGATGAATCGCGCCGAAAAAGCGCTGCTCTCGGGGCTGCAGGCCCTGATAGCCGCGACGCCGCTTGAAGATCGCATTTACGATGGTTGAGGACGCTCTTGGCCCTCTTCGCCAAACGGACTATCTCAAGGGGAGGGCGGTGTTTTCCGCTGCGGGAGCCGACATGCTGAGAGTGCAAAAAGTCAAGGTGGACGACATCTACGTGCCGACCGCGCGCCGGAAGACGCTGCATCCCGAGACCGTCCGGCACCTGGCCGAGGACATTCTGGAAAACGGCATGAAGACGCCGATCCAGGTGCGCCATGACGGCAAGCGTCATGTCCTGGTCGAAGGCTTGCATCGGCTGGAAGCGGCGAAGTGGCTCGGCGAGACCGATATCGACGCCTATCTGGTGCAAGCCAGGCGCCATTGACGCTCCCGGGCGCCACCTGGTTCCTAGGCGCGAAAGGCTTGGGTCACTTGCTTTGAGGTGATGCATGCGTTGGCGATTAGTGGAAGCGTCCATCATTTCGTCATCCTGGGGCGGAGCAAGGAGCGAAGCGACGCAGCGCAGACCCGGGATCCATGCCGCGACTTCAAAGCACTGCTACGGCGCAGAATTGTGCACCGCTGCCTCCTTCGGCCAAGGTCACGGAATGGATCCCAGGGTCTCCGCGACGGAGCTTCGCTCCTGCTTCGCCCAGGGATGACGAAGTTGCGGAGGCTTCACCGAAGTGAACGACGGAATCCTGGCTGCCCAACAACAGGCCTCCGACCCGTCAGATCCCCCCAGCAGCGCTCTAGCAGATCGACGTGAAATACGGATGTTGTCGACATTTTTTCGTTGGCGGTGTCGGCCCGCGCTCTCGTGCTTCGTCCTAGGCACGAAACCAATCAACAGTGAGGAGACCACCATGACCACCAAGCTCGACATCGTCCCCAGCTCCGACCGCGAACTGGTTCTTGCCCGCATCATCGATGCGCCGCGCGAGAATGTCTATCGCTGCTGGACCGAGCCGAAGCTCGTGACGCAGTGGTTCGCGCCAAAGCCGTGGACGACGCCGCGCGCCGAAATGGACGTGCGCACCGGCGGCTCCAGCCTGGTCGTCATGGCGGGACCCGACGGCAAGGAATTCCCGAACCCCGGTATCTTTCTCGAAGTCGTGCCAGGCAGGAAGATCGTTCTCACAGACGCCTACACAAAGGCGTGGGAGCCGTCCGAAAAGCCGTTCATGACGGTCGTGCTGACCTTCGAGGATGAGGGCGAGGGCAAGACCCGCTACGTCGCCCGGGTTGCGCATTGGTCCGTCGCCGATCGCGAAGAGCACGAGAAGATGGGCTTTCACGAGGGTTGGGGCCAGTGCGCCGACCAGCTCGAGGAAATCGCCAAGGGGCTTTGATGCCAGCGGGATAAAAGGGGAGACCGATATGTCCAGATCGATGTTTTTCGCCATTTTCGCCTCGGCCGCAGCGCTCTTCGCCGCGCCGGGCACCACCAAAGCCGAGGAGGCAAAGCCCGCCATGACCACTGAGACGACGGTTCTGCCGAAACCGGCGAAATCCGGCCTGCTGCCGATCAACGGCCTGAATTACTATTACGCCGTCTATGGCCAGGGCGAGCCGCTGCTTCTCCTGCATGGCGGGCTCGGCACCACCGATATGTTTGCGCCGATCCTGCCGAAGTTTGCCGAAAACCGCACCGTCATCGGCGTCGATCTGCAGGGGCATGGCCGCACCGCGCTCGGCGACCGGCCATTCAGCCTGGAGGCGATGGGCGACGATATGGCGGCGATCGTCAAGGCGCTCGGCTACGAGCAGGTCGATGTCCTGGGTTATTCGCTGGGCGGCGGCATTGCCTTCCGCATGGCCGTCCAGCATCCGCAAGCCGTACGGCGCTTGGTGTTGGTCTCGACAGGCTATGCCGCGGACGGCTTCTATGCCGACATGCGCGCCCAGCAGGCGCAGGTCGGCGCGGCGATGGCCGACATGATGAAGGGCACGCCGATGTACAAGTCCTACGTGGCGGTGGCGCCGCATCCGCAGGATTTTCCGAAGCTGCTCGATCAACTGGGCGCCTATATGCGCAAGGACTACGATTATTCCGCCGACGTCCCGAAGCTGAAGATGCCTGTCATGCTGGCTTTCGGCGATAGCGACATGTACCGGCCGGAGCACGAGATCAAGTTCTACCAGATGCTCGGCGGCGGTCTGAAGGACGCCGGCTGGATGCGCGAGAACCTGTCGCAGAACCGCCTGGCCATCCTGCCGAACCGCACTCATTACGACGTGTTCTTCGCGCCGGAACTGACAGCCGCCGCACTGCCCTTCCTCAATGGCGAGACCAAGGTCAAGACCTGGGACGAGATCGTCAGCGAAACGAACTGACCGCCTGACAATCACCTGCCGGCCGTATCCCGCGAGATGGCCGGCGACGCTCGTTGCGCGTCGCGCCTGACGAGGACGACAAGGCGCGGCTGCTGAAATCGCATCGCAAGTCCCGCCTGCAGCATCACGCCAACAGATGGCGCCATCAAAGCTTTTCAATTGACGCTGCCATGCCGGCAGCTACCTTGCCGTCAATCTTCAAAAAGGGGCGCAGGTATGGCGAAATATCAAGGCGGCTGCCTATGCGGAGCGGTGCGCTACCGCACTGATGCCGCACCGATCAACGAGCGCGTCTGCCATTGCCGGCTTTGCCAGAAGGCACTGGGCGCGGCGTTCAACGCACGCGTGCTGTTCCGCATCGACGACGTGACCATCGATGGGCCGGTGGCGACGGTGAATTCCTCGCCCGATCTCAAGCGCGGCTTCTGCCCGGGCTGCGGCACGACGATGTTCTCCCGGCGTGATTCCGCCGGCATCATCGGCATCACCTCAGGCTCGCTCGACGACCCTTCGATGTTCAAGCCGCAGATGCATATGTGGACCGCCTCGAGGCAGCCCTGGATACAGCTCGACGACGGACTGCCGCAATATGAAGGCGCCCCGCCGCCGTACTGAAGCGCCGCAAGGCGCGCCCGATTTTTTTCATCCGGGACACGAGATAGCCGACAAAGCGTCATTGGCGAGCCATCATTGCCACCTATCTATTGCGTGCGGGCCGGCAGTCGAGGAGGCGACGGATGAGCGACAGAATCAACACTCTGGACGAGCTTTTGAGCGATCCCATGGTCAAGCTCGTGATGGAGCGCGATCGCGTGCAGCCGGCCGAGCTTCGCACGATGCTCGAAGAAAAGGTTCGCCGGGCGAAAGATGATGCGCCGGTCAGCCCCGTCAGCGATCGCTTTGTGCCTCCGGCCCACATGATAGCCAAGACCTGCGACAAGCTATGGTTGTGCAGCTAAGCGGCTGGGTCAGCGATCCCCTTCGCTGCCCTGCCGGACATCTCCCCCACCGGTGGGGAGATTGGTGTCACCGGGGCGCCATCGTTTCGACGAAGACTCCCTAACAATTTGATTCAACCTTTGTTGGTAATTTCCCGTTAGTAATCTGGACTGGTTTGTCCGGCGGCGTTGTCTTGCCATCGGTCTGTTGTGTTTTGCGTACAGGTCCAGATGCGGTTACCAGGCGTCGTCATCTTCTCGATCGCATCCCTGTGCCTCGCCGGCTGCACGTCCACGTCCGGCGTCGACGCGCTGCAAATTCCGTCCAGCGAGACGACCAACTCGATCGTGCGGCCGCCGGCGCCGGTGGCCTCGGTCGGCGCGGCCGATGCCGCACCCGCCTTCGCGCAGCCCACCTTCGCGCAGCCCGCCTTCGCGCAGGAAGAGACTATGGAGCAGGCCGTGGCGCTGGCCACTCCAGAGCCCGAGGAAAGCATCGAACCAACCGCCGAGCCGATTGCCCTGGTGGCGCCAAAGCGGATCGCACGGGCAGCACCGATCCTCGCCGAGCCGGTCCGGCGCTATCGTTTTCGCGACGCCAAGCCGATCAATTTCGGCAAGGCCTCGCCCAGGCACCTCGCCGTTCACGGCGTCGACGTCTCGCGCTGGCAGGGCAACGTCAACTGGGGTAAGTTGCGCGCGCAGGGCGCGAACTTCGCCTACATCAAGGCGACCGACGGCGGCGACCACCTCGACCCGATGTTCAGGAAGAACTGGCGCAATGCCGACGCCGCCGGCCTGAAGCGCGGCGCCTATCATTTCTTCTATTGGTGCCGCACCGCCGGCGAGCAGGCCGACTGGTTCATCCGCAACGTGCCGAGGGTCGAGGGCGCCTTGCCGCCGGTGATCGATGTCGAATGGAACGGCGAATCCAGCTGCAAGCGGCGGCCGTCGCGACAAAAGGTGCTGGAGAAGATGCAGGTGCTCATGGACAAGCTGGAACGCCACTACGGCCAGCGGCCCATCATCTACACCGCGCCCGACTTCTACCGCGCCAATCTGCGCGGCGCTTTCCCCGATTATCCGTTCTGGCTGCGCGCGGTGGCAAAGCACCCGTCAAAGGTCTACCCCGGCCGCAAATGGCTGTTCTGGCAGTATTCCGGCTCCGGCCTGTCGCACGGCGTGAAGGGCCGCATCGATCTCAACGTCTTCAACGGCGACGAGAGAGCCTGGCGGAACTGGGCCGGCGGGCGGCAGATGGTGGCCGAGGCGGAGTAGGGGCATTCCTCCATCTTCCGGTGTATAACGAAGGGACTTCTCGGCCTTTGCCTGCTCGCTCGGCCCGTCTTCCGGGGCGGTCGCATCCAGCTGCTCGCCCCCGCAGGCAGCGCTGATCGCGGCCGCACAAACCGCTATTTGCAGGCCGGCATGATGTGAATATCGACGGACGCCGACGGCCTGTCGCGGAACTGTCATGGATCCGTCATCGCTTTGAAATGTCGTTCCCTCAAATCAGGTGGCTTCCATTCGAACAGGAGACGCCACCCGTGCCCCGCCATTCCGCGCTTTTCGTCCTGACGGCAGCGCTTGCTGCCTCCGTTTCGCTGCCGGCCCATGCCGACATGATGTTCAACCGGGTCGCGAGCTTCGCGGTTGCCGGAAACCTCCCGGCGGACATCGAGAAGACCACGCCGACTTCGTCCGAGATCATCACAGCCACCGAGGACGGCATGACGCTGGTCTATTCCGACAGCCCGCTCGGTGCGGTCGGCTTCATCGACCTCGCCGATCCCAAGGCGCCCAAGGCCGGCGGCATCGTCAAGATCGACGGCGAGCCGACCTCGGTTGTGGCCATCGGCGGCAAGGTGCTGGCCGGCGTCAACACGTCGGAGAGCAAAGCCAACCCTTCGGGCAACCTCACCGTCATCGACCTTGCCTCCAAGGCGATCGAAAGCACCTGCGACCTCGGCGGCCAGCCGGACTCGCTGGCGTTCAGCAAGGACGGCAAGTTCCTGGCCATCGCCGTCGAGAACGAGCGCGACGAGGATCTGAACGACGGAGACATTCCGCAGCTGCCGGCGGGCGACCTCAAGATATTCACGCTTGCCGAAGGCCAGCCTGATTGCGCGACGATGAAGACCGTCAACCTGGCGGGCATTGCCGAAGTCGCGGCGGAAGATCCGGAGCCGGAATTCGTCGCCTTCAACGAGGCCGGCGAGATCGCGGTCACGCTGCAGGAAAACAACCACATCGCTATCGTCAACGCCGAGACCGGCGCGGTCGTCACGCATTTCTCCGCGGGCTCCGTCACGCTGGACAAGATCGACACCAAGAAGAACGGCGCCTTGTCCTTCGACGGCAAAATGGAGAACGTCGCGCGCGAACCCGACGCCGTGAAATGGCTCGACAATGACCGTCTCGTCGTCGCCAACGAAGGCGACTACAAGGGCGGATCGCGCGGCTTCACGATCTTCAGCAAGAAGGGCGAGGTGCTCTACGAATCCGGCCCGTCCTTCGAGTACGAGGTCGCCAATGCCGGCCATTATCCCGACGCCCGCAGCAACAAGAAGGGTGTCGAGCCGGAAGGTCTCGAGGCCGGTACGTTCGGCGACGACAGGCTGATTTTCGTCGCTTCGGAACGTGGCTCCGTCGTCGGCGTCTACAAGGATACGGGTGCGGAGCCTCGGTTCGTCCAGATCCTGCCGTCCGGCATCGGCCCGGAAGGCCTGGTCGCGATCCCGTCGCGCAATCTCCTGGTCACCGCCAACGAGGCTGACCTGGTCGAGGACGGGCTCGCCCGCTCGCACGTCATGGTCTACGAGCGCTCCGAGGGTCCTGCCACGTACCCGATGATCACGGCAAAGCTCACGGCGGACGGCACGCCGCTCGGCTGGGGTGCGCTTTCGGCGCTCGCGGCCGGCGACGCGGCCGGCAAGCTCTTCGCGGCTTCGGACTCGTTCTACGCCAATGCGCCGTCGATCTTCGAGATCGATGCCACCCAGACCCCGGCGCTGATCACCGGCAAGACCATCGTCACGCGTGGCGGCCACCCTGCACAGAAGCTCGACATCGAAGGTCTTGTCGCCGACGGTGAAGGCGGCTTCTGGCTGGCCAATGAAGGCGATCCGGCAAAGCTCGTCCCGCACGCCATCCTGCGCGTCGACGGCAAGGGCGAGATCAAGCAGGAGATCGGCTTCCCGATGGAATTGCTCGCCCACCAGACCCGCTTCGGTCTTGAAGGCATCACCACGATCGGCGAGGGCGACGAGCTGACGCTGGTGATGGCCGTGCAGCGCGAATGGGCCGACGATCCGAAGGGCCAGGTCAAGCTTTTGGCCTACAAGCCGAAGGCCAAGGAATGGTCGGCGGTGCGCTACCCGCTCGAAGCGACCGAAGCCGGCTGGATGGGCCTGTCGGAGATCACCGCGCATGACGGCAAGCTCTACATCCTCGAACGCGACAACCAGATCGGCGACCTGGCCAAGGTGAAGCGCGTCTATTCGGTGGCGCTTGACGCCTTCAAGCCGGCCAAGCTCGGTGGCGACCTGCCGTTGGTCGAAAAGACGCTGGTGCGCGACATCATCGGCGACCTGAAATCAGCCACCAACGGCTATGTCGTCGACAAGGTCGAAGGTTTCACCATCGACAAGAACGGCGACATCTTCGTCGCTACCGACAATGACGGCGTCGACGATTCATCCGGCGAAACGCTGTTCCTCCGCCTGGGCAACATCAGCGCCGTGAACTGAGGGCATCTCTTCCCTTCTCCCACAAGGGGAGAAGGGAAATCCGTGCCTGATCGCGACGCTTAACGTGGTTCAGCCCGATCTTACGACCGGGCCGAACATGTTACGTTTTTTTGAGCTCAGTTCCTCAACTACACCCGCTCGTAGCCCCACACGTATCGCACTTCTCACAAGTCCCGTTACGCACCATGGTGAAATTCTGGCACTCGGAGCAGGCATTGCCGGTGTAGCCCTGGAGCAGCGATTTGGCGCGGCGGTCGGCGGCCAGCTTCTTCGCCTCGGCCGCTTCGTTCGCAGCAGTGTCGGTGAACAGTGCCGCCGTGGCGTCCGCGGCCTCGGAAGCTGCACCCGCCGCCTCCTCGAAGGCGATGTCCTCGATCAGTTCCTTTGCCCGCTCCTCGTAGTCGCGCTTGTAGGCGGTGGCTTCGTCGCTGGCCGGCTTCAGCGCCAGCACGTTGGAGCCGGAGAACGCCGTCGGCGCGGAGCGGGCACCGGGCGAGCCCGAACCGGCAAAACCCTTCGGATCGTTGCCGCTCACCCTCGACACCAGCTTCACCGGCGAGGCGCCGCGGGTCAGGCCCTTGGAAACGGCGTCGGTCTTGCCTTCGCTGATGCCGCGGCCAAGCGCGGTGTTGGAAAAGTCCGACTGGTCGACATGGGCGAGGTCGTTGCGACCGAGATAGGAGATGGCGAGCTCGCGGAACACGTAGTCGAGGATCGACGTCGCGCTCTTGATGGCGTCGTTGCCCTGCACCATGCCGGCCGGCTCGAATTTGGTGAAGGTGAAAGCGTGCACATATTCGTCGAGCGGCACGCCATATTGCAGGCCGAGCGAGATGGCGATGGCGAAATTGTTGAGAAGGCCGCGCAACGTCGCGCCCTCCTTGTTCATGTCGATGAAGATCTCGCCGAGACGGCCATCGTCATATTCGCCTGTGCGCAGGAAGATGGTGTTGCCGCCGATCTTGGCCTTCTGCGTGTAGCCCTTGCGGCGAGACGGCAGCTTCTCCTGCTCGCGCGACACCCGCTCGATGATGCGCTCGACGATCCGCTCGGTGATCTGTGCCGCGCGTGCCGCCGCCGGTGCCGCGATCAGCTGCTCGATCGCCTCGTCCTCGTCGTCCTCGACGTCGGCAAGCAGCGAGGCGTTGAGCGGCTGGGACAGCTTCGAGC
This sequence comes from Mesorhizobium sp. M9A.F.Ca.ET.002.03.1.2, assembly GCF_003952365.1. Taxonomy (NCBI): domain Bacteria; kingdom Pseudomonadati; phylum Pseudomonadota; class Alphaproteobacteria; order Hyphomicrobiales; family Phyllobacteriaceae; genus Mesorhizobium; species Mesorhizobium sp. M9A.F.Ca.ET.002.03.1.2. The sequence goes on from NZ_CP034443.1 coordinate 4,480,536, forward strand.
CGTCGCGATAGAGCGCGTTGGCCTTCAGCGCCAGCTTCCACGACAGCATGTAGGCGCCCTTGGCGTCTTCCACCGTCGCGTCGTTCGGCATGTTGATGGTCTTGGAAATGGCGCCGGAGATGAAGGGCTGCGCCGCCGCCATCATCATGATGTGGCTGTTGATCGACAGCGAGCGCTTGCCGATCTTGCCGCACGGGCTGGCGCAGTCGAACACGGGCAGGTGTTCGGCCTTCAGGAACGGCGCGCCTTCCAGCGTCATCGCCCCGCAGACATGGATGTTGGCGGCCTCGATGTCCTTTTTCGCGAAGCCCAGCGCCGGCAGCATCTCGAAGGAGAAATCGTTGAGCTGCTCGTCGGTGAAGCCGAACGTCTCCTTCACCCAGTCCGCGCCCAGCGTCCACTGGTTGAAGACGAACTTGATGTCGAAGGCCGATTTCAAGGCTGCGTTCAGCGCCGTGATCTTGTCGTCCGTAAAACCCTTCGCCTTGAGCGAGCCGGGATTGATGCCCGGCGCCTGGTTGAGGTTGCCATGGCCGACCGCATAGGCCTCGATCTCGGCGATCTGCGCCTCCGAATAGCCCAGCGTGCGCAGCGCTTCCGGCACGGCGCGGTTGATGATCTTGAAATAGCCGCCGCCGGCCAGCTTCTTGAACTTCACCAGCGCGAAGTCGGGCTCGATGCCGGTGGTGTCGCAATCCATGACCAGGCCGATCGTGCCGGTCGGCGCGATCACCGTCGCCTGCGCATTGCGGTAGCCATGCTCCTCGCCGAGCTCGATGGCGCGGTCCCAGGCAGCCCTGGCATGGGCGGCAAGCTCCGGCTGCTTCAGGTCGGAGGCGACCAGCGGCACCGGGTTGACGGCGAGCTTCTCGTAGCCGTCCCTGTCGCCATAGGCAGCACGGCGATGGTTGCGCATGACGCGCAGCATGTTCTGCGCGTTGCGGTCGTAGTCGGGGAAGGCGCCGAGCTCGGCGGCCATTTCGGCCGAGGTGGCATAGGCGGTGCCGGTCATGATCGCGGTGAGTGCTGCGCAGATGGCGCGGCCCTCGTCGGAATCATAGGGAATGCCCGAGGTCATCAGCAGGCCGCCGATATTGGCGTAGCCGAGGCCGAGCGTGCGGTATTCGTAGGAGAGCTTGGCGATCTCCTTCGACGGGAACTGCGCCATCATGACGGAGATTTCCAGCACCATGGTCCACAGCCGAACCGTGTGCTCGTAGGCTGATATATCGATGGTGCCGTCCGCGTTGCGGTAGGGGAGCAGATTGATCGAGGCCAGGTTGCAGGCCGTGTCGTCGAGGAACATGTATTCCGAGCACGGGTTGGACGCCCGGATCGCACCGGCCGAGGCGCAGGTGTGCCAGTCGTTCATCGTCGTGTTGAAATGCAGGCCCGGATCGGCCGAGGCCCAGGCGGCATAGCCGATCTTTTCCCACAGATCCCTGGCCTTCAGCGTCTTCAGCACCTTGCCGTCCTTGCGGGCGGTGAGGTGCCAGTCGGCGTCCTGCTCGACGGCGCGCAGGAAATCGTCCTTCAGCGACACCGAATTGTTGGAGTTCTGGCCCGAAACGGTGAGGTAGGCATCCGAATCCCAGTCGGTGTCGTAGGTCTTGAACGACATCGAGGTGTAGCCCTGCTTGGCGAACTGGATGACGCGGTAGATGTAGTTCTCCGGCACCCCGTCCTTCTTGGCCGCCTTGATCTCGCGCTTCAGCGCCGTGTTGATCGCCGGGTCGAAGCAATCGTCGTCCTGGCCTTCGCAGTTGATGCAGGCCTTCATGATCGCTTCGAGATGCTTCTTCACGATCTTGGAGCCGGTGACCAGCGAGGCGACCTTCTGCTCCTCATTGACCTTCCAGTCGATGAACTCCTCGATATCGGGATGGTCGGCGTCGACGATGACCATCTTCGCGGCGCGGCGCGTCGTGCCGCCCGACTTGATGGCGCCCGCCGCGCGGTCGCCGATCTTGAGGAAGCTCATCAGGCCGGACGAGCGGCCGCCGCCGGACAGTTTTTCACCTTCGCCCCGCAGGAACGAGAAGTTGGAGCCGGTGCCGGAGCCGTATTTGAACAGCCGCGCTTCACGCACCCACAGGTCCATGATGCCGCCTTCGTTGACGAGATCGTCCTGCACGCCCTGGATGAAGCAGGCATGCGGCTGCGGATGCTCGTAGGAAGATTTCGACTTGGTCAGCTTGCCGGTGAACGGGTCGACATAGAAATGGCCCTGGCTCGGACCGTCAATGCCATAGGCCCAGTGCAGGCCGGTGTTGAACCATTGCGGCGAGTTCGGCGCGACGCGCTGGGTGGCCAGCATATAGGCGAGCTCGTCGCGGAAGGCGCGCGCGTCTTCCTCCGACTTGAAGTAGCCGCCCTTCCAGCCCCAATAGGTCCAGGTGCCGGCGAGACGGTCGAAGACCTGGCGGGCGTCGGTCTCGGAGCCGTAGCGCTCGGCCTCTGGCAGTTTTGCCAGTTCCGCCTCATCGGCAACGGAGCGCCACAGGAAGGAGGGGACGTCATTCTCTTCGACCTTCTTCAGTCGTGCCGGAACGCCGGCCTTGCGGAAATATTTCTGCGCCAGAATGTCAGCGGCAACCTGGCTGAACTGCGCCGGCACATCGATATTGTCCAGGCGGAACACCACCGAGCCATCCGGATTCTTGATCTCGGAAAGCGCCTTGCGGAATTCGATCTCCGCATAAGCTGATTGCCCTTGCTTGGTGAAACGACGCTCGATGCGCATTGGCCCTATTCCTTCGTGTCTATATATAGCGCTTTTCCCGGGGGATTTCTGCCCCCAATGCGAAACGCGCATATCCGCCATCTGCCGGCGTTCGAAAACGGCCGACTCCTTTTCGCAGCCTCCGCCCGCTTTGCTGGTCGAACCCCTTGCGGAGTAACTGTCCAACGCGCCGACGAACCCTGCGGGTCCCTCAAAAACTGAAACTTTTTGCGACTCCCTCAATCGAGGGAACTTCACATTATCTAGCGTCGAACCTACCTGCAAACACTAAATATAGTGTTAACAGACAATTTATTCCAGTCCGACATTTTTCCCTTTCGCCCCCAAAAGACCCCACAATCCCAACGCTCCCGCCGGCCTCGTAACCAGGCGGAAATGCGGCCAAAACGCACATAATCCGGGAAAAAGACCGGGCTCAGAACTTTCCGGTCGCGCTCTCAACAGGAGCGCATGGCCTATAAAAGGCGACTCGTTTTACGCCGTCAAGGATTCGTTTGCGTAGCTTTTGTGACCCCCAACATCTTGTGTGTCACACATGTGGATAACGGGGATAGAAAGTGGCACGCAACACCGCCGCGCGCGGCGGATGCGTGGCCGGCAGGCAGGTGAGGGGCAGCGCAAACGCTCGAAAAGATCTGAGCGGCGGTTCGATTCGATTCGAAAGTCCGCCGCCCCTATGTTGCGCTCAGGAGAACTGGTGCGGGTCGGCACAGAAATAGGCGATGATCTGGCAAAGGTCCGGCTCGTTGACCATGCGCACGGCTTCGGTGGAACTGACCCATTTGCGGGTACGCGCCCGTTTTTCCTTCCACCGGTCGGCGATCTTGTCGACCTGCAGCGGAAACACCAGCACTTCGCAAGGCACTTCCTCGCCAGAGGACAATGCCTTGGCATAGAAGTAGCGGCCGGCTTCAACGTGGGAGATCGTGCCGCGCAGTCCGGCTTCCTCGGCCGCCTCGCGTGCCGCCGCTTCGCAAAGCGGCTCCTTGGCCTCAGGCCAGCCCTTGGGCAGCACCCAGCGGCCGGTATCGCGGCTGGTGATCAGCATGATCTCGACGCCCTGCCCGGTATCGCGCCAGGGCAGGGCGGCAACCTGCAGGCGGCACGGCGCCGTGCCGAAGAGCCGCTGGACCCTTTCGGCCAGATGGTTGTGCGTTGCTGGCCTCGTCAACATCGGAGAAGCTTGCCCCAGCTTCCAGAATCATTCGCCCTCTCGCGAATCTTACGGCTAATCATAAGCAATAAAAGTAAAAAACCTCATATGGGCTGGTTAACCACGCCAAGATGCGTTTATTCGGGAAATATCGTGCGCCGCGGCACTGTTTCAAGAAGTGCTCGCCGGCATGTCCCGGAAAAACGGTTGCCGCGAATCAGCCGATGTGGTCGTCGGCGATCGGCTTCTGGTAGGTGAAGCCCATATCCCACGGAAAATAGATCCAGGTGTCCTGGCTGACCTCGGTGACGAAGGTGTCGACCAGCGGCCTGCCTTTCGGCTTGGCGTAAACGGTAGCGAAATGCGCCTTGGGCATCATGGCGCGCACGATGCCCGCCGTCTTGCCGGTGTCGGTGAGGTCGTCGATGATCAGCACGCCGGCGCCGTCGTCGGCAAGCAGTGCCGGCGTGATCTCCTTCAGCACCTGCAACTGCCCTTGGCTGGTGTAGTCGTGATAGGAGGCGACGCAGACCGTCTCGATGACCCGGATGCCGAGTTCACGCGAGATGATGGCGGCCGGAACCAGGCCGCCGCGCGTGATGCAGACGATCGCTTTCCATTGACCCTGGCTGGCGCCGGCAAGCCGCCAGGCGAGCGCACGCGCATCGCGGTGGAACTGATCCCAGGAGACAGGAAAGGCCTTTTCGGGAAGGGACATTTTTCGCGCACTCCACAGCGCGCGGGATCGCGCGCAGACACTTGAAGGAACGCGCGGAATTAACTGGAAAGCCTTGGCCTTGGCAAGGGCGGCGGCAGGCGATCCCTGTGGACTTGGCCCTTATGACCTGGGCCCTTGTCGACTTACCGCGACAGGAAAGCCGCTACCGGCACGGTGCGCAGCACCGTGCGTGTCACCCCGCCGAACAGAAGCTGGCGCAGCCAGGAATGGCTGTAGGCGCCGAGCACGAGCAGGTCGGCGCCGGTTTCGGCGACCCTGGTCTGGATCACGTCGTCGACCGAGAGGCCGCCCGATTGCAGCACCGAGACGCTGACCGTGGCGCCATGCCTGGACAGGGCGGCTGCGATTTCGGCGCCGGCCGCCTCAGGCGCCTCGTCCAGCGTATCCGGCGGGTCGATGACGACGACATCCGTCTTCTCGGCCTCGATGATGAAGGGCAGGGCGTCGAAGGCGGCGCGCGCGGCCTCCTTGCTGCCGTTCCAGGCGAGCAGCACATGCTTGAAGCTGGTGACGAGCGGGCCCGAATGCGGCACGACCAGCACCGGGCGGCCGGCATCGTAGACCAGCGTGTCGACGTCGGCGCTCGGATCGCCGCCCTGTTCGCGCTGCGCGGCGATGATCAGGTCCGCGGTGCGAACGGTCGAGATGCCGGTCAGCGCGCTGTCGCCGGAAAAGCTCTCGAGGCTGCGCCATTCGAAGGACAGGCCGGAATCCTCGACATGCCTGAAGAAAACCGCCTGCAATTTTTCGGCACGCTCCTTGTTCATGTCGGCCGAAACCTGCAGGAACTCGGTGTCCGGAAAGCCGGTGGCCGAAGTGTAGGGGACGGGAAGCGCTTCGGCATGAATGCCGATGAGATGGCTCTGGAACCTGTCGGCAAGCGGAATCGCGCATTCAAGCACGCGCTCCGCGTCCTCTTCGTTCTGCAGTATGGCGACAATGGTCTTGAATCGCATGGTAATCCCTCATTTTACGGCGACCGAAACTCGCCCGCGAGAAACGCTACAGCGCCATGCTTGGTTCCGGCCTAATGCATGTCGCCAAAAAGTGCGCAGCGGTTTTGGGACAGCGACATGCATAAGAACAAGAACCTAAAGCGCGTCGCATCGATCCCTTTCAGACGCGCCGCGCCATGGATCAACTGGCCGCGCTGGCGAGCCCAGCGACCATCGCCTCGACATCGGCGTGGGCGGCATCCAGCGCTTCCTGGCTGCGGGCGCGGACGACCAGCTCCGTCCAGAACTTGCCGTCGCCATATTTCGGGTAGGACCCGATGATCGTATCCGGATGCGCCTTCTGGATGTCGCCCAGCGGTCCGCCGACCAGACCTTCGCCGAACGGACAGTGCACCGTGGCCGACAGCATTCTGGTGCCGGCTTTCAGCGTCGGCACCACATTGTCGAGCATGGCCTGGAAAATCGACGGCACGCCGGCCATGACATGGACGTTGCCGATACGGAAGCCCGGCGCGATGGACACCGGATTGTCGATATGATCGGCACCGCGCGGCATCCGCGCCATGCGCTTGCGCGCCTCGGTGTATTCGATGCCGCGCGCGGCGTAGCTCGCTTCCAGCATGGCATAGGCCTTGGCGTCGTATTCGCACAGCACGCCGAAGGCCTTGGCGATCGCATCCGCGGTGATGTCGTCATGCGTGGGGCCGATGCCGCCGGTCGTGAAGACATAGGTGTATCGGGCACGCACGGCATTCACTGCGGCGACGATCTCGTCTTCCTCGTCGGGCACGATGCGCACCTCCTTCAGGTCGATGCCGATCGCCGTCATGATGTCGGCGAGGTGGCCGATGTTCTTGTCCTTGGTGCGGCCGGACAGAATCTCGTCGCCGATGACGAGCATGGCGGCGGTGACGATTTCGGGCATGGGAGGCTCCGGCAAAAGGTCACCTGAGATAGCGCGGCGGCCGGCCGGCGGCAATGCGGTATTGATAGTGCCGCAGCACCAGGGCAATCGCTTCAGGTTTGGGGCGCATCGCCGGCCGCGCGTTTGCGGCCAGGCGCTATTCCTTCACCGCGCCGGTCATCGAGGACACGTAGTGCTCGACGAAGAACGAATAAAGTACGACCACCGGAAGCGAGCCGATCAGTGCCCCAGCCATCAGCGCCCCCCACTCATAGACGTCGGAGCGGACAAGCTCCGTGAGCACCCCGACCGGTACGGTCTTGTTTTCGGACGACTGGATGAATGTCAGGGCATAGATGAATTCGTTCCACGACAGGGTGAACGCGAATATGCCCGCGGAAATAAGGCCGGGCACCGACAGCGGCAGCACGATCTTGGTGAGGATCTGCCACCGGCTCGCCCCGTCGATAAGCGCGCATTCTTCCAGTTCGAACGGGATGGAGCGGAAGTAACCCATCAACAGCCACGTGCAGAAGGGCACCAGGAAGGTCGGGTAGGTAAGGATCAGCGCGAAGGACGTGTCGTAGAGCCCAAGGTTGAAGACCATCACCGACAGCGGGATGAAAAGGATCGAGGGCGGCACGAGATAGGCGAGGAAGATCGCCAGGCCGACGTGCCGCGCCCCGGAAAACCGGAGCCGTTCGATCGCATAGGCCGCGAACACCGCGGCCAGCAGCGACAGGAATGTCGCGGCAGTCGAGATGATGATCGTGTTGAGCAGCCAGCCCGGATAGGACGTGTCGAAGAGGAGATAGCGGATGTGCTCCAGGGTCGGATGCACGACCCAGAACGGATTGAAATGGGCGTAGTCGGTCATCTCGAGATTGGGCTTAACCGCCGTGATCGTCATCCAGTAGAACGGGAACAACAGCACGATCAGGAACACCAGTAACGGCAGATAGACCGTCACCACGCGCCGCGGCAGGCTCTGAAGGTAGCCCATGCCGCCTTCGTCGAGGTCCGGACGTTTCGTTTTTTTGATCGTGGCCATGTCAGTCTCCGCCGCCTCGCTGCCATTTGCGGCGTTGCAACCCGAAATAGCTGAACAGGATCGCCGCAAGCAGGAACGGGATCATGGCGACCGCGATCGCTGCGCCCTCGCCGAGCTGGCCTCCGGAAATGCCGCGCTGAAACGACAATGTCGCCATCAGATGGGTGGCATTCACCGGCCCGCCGCGGGTCAGCACATAGATCAGCTGGAAATCGGTGAAGGTGAACAGCACGGAAAACGTCATTGTGATGGCGATGATCGGCGTCAGCAGCGGCAGCGTCACATGGCGGAACAATTGCCAGCGGCTGGCGCCGTCGAGCGTGGCGGCCTCGTAAAGCGACTGGGGAATCGTCTGCAGGCCGGCAAGCAGCGTGATGGCCACGAACGGAATGCCGCGCCAGACATTGGCCGCGATGACCGAAGCGCGCGCGTTTGTTGGGTCACCGAGGAAGTTGATGCGATGGTCGATCAGGCCCATTTCCATAAGCGCCCAGGACAGAATGGAGAACTGCGAATCGTAGATCCACCAGAAGGCGATGGCCGACAGCACCGTCGGCACCACAAACGGCAGCAGGATGATCGCGCGGAAGAACGATTTGAACGGAAGGTTCTGATTGAGAATAAGCGCCAGCCATAGGCCGAGCGCGAACTTCAGGATCGAGGCGCTTATCGTGTAGAGCAGTGTGTTGAAGACGGAGAGCCAGAAGACGGCGTCTTCCCACAGATATTGATAGTTCTCGATGCCTATGAAGATACCGGGGCGGCCGATGCGGGTATCCGTGAAGCCGAGCCAGACGCCGAGCCCGAGCGGATAGGTCAGGAAGACCAGCAGCAGCGCCGCCGCCGGCAGCATGAAGCCGAAGCCAAGTGCGTTCCGGCTTTCGGACAAGGCCGACAGGCCCCGCGACAGAATCGACGGACGCGGCTGAACGGCGGCGGTCTGCACGGCCATGGGACGGCTCCTCATGAGGTCTGGTGGCGCCCGAGCGGCCGCCACGCGATTGCGAAACCGGACCGGGCAGCGCGGCTACGGCTGCCCGGCTGCGCTGCGATCAAACGCGATAGTACCGGTTTGCGCGCTTCTCCGCCTCTTCCATCGCCTCCTGGGGCGTGGCCTGGCCGGTCACGGCCTTGGCGAACATGTCGACCAGCACATAGTCGGCCATGGTCGCCGCCGAGGCATAGCCGAGCGGCCCGGCAAAGCCGTTCGGACGCAGCGTCGCCGAAGCCTTGGCGTAGGCGGCATTGTTCGGGTCGGCCGTCCACACGGGATTGTTGTCGAAGGCTTTGAGCGTCTGGCAGCAGTAGCCGGCCGAGGAGGTGATCCACTCCGCCATTTGCTGTTCCTCGAACATGAACTGCAGATAGGCCTTGGCCGCATTGGGGTAGGGCGTGTAGTCGAAGATCACGGCCGTGGTCACCTGGAACAGCTCGACGGATTTGCCGACGGGACCGATCGGCAGGTTGGTCGTGCGGATGTCCTTGGCGATTTCAGTCAGTTTCGGATCATTGTCCTTGTTGATCTTGGCCGTGTTGTAGGCGGAAATGCCGTTGGCGATGACACTGAGTTCGCCGGCCAGGAAGGCGCGGTTGTTGTTGACGTCGAGCCAGCTTTCGGTGCCGGGAATGAAGGTCTTGTAGAGTTCCTGCGCGTATTCGATCGACTTGAGGGTCTCGGGGCTGTTGATCGTTACCTTTCCGCTCTCGTCGACCATCTGGCCGCCGTGGCTCCACAGCAGCCAGTGAGCGTAGTTGTTGCCGTCGCCGACGCCGTGGCCGTGCGTGAAGCCGGCCGGATGCCCCTTTGCCTGCAAGGCCTTGCAAAGCTCGAGCAAACCTGCCGTGTCCTTCGGAAACTCCGAGAAACCAGCCTCCTTTACCCAGCTTTCCCGATAGACGATGGCGTTGCCGATGGTGGCCAGCGGCAGGCCGAGGAATTTCCCCTCCCGCGTCGCATATTGCTTTGGTCCGTCGTGCCAGCCGCCATATTTCGTGCCCAGATACTCGCCCAGCTCCGTCACGTCGTGCAGTTTGTCGGGATACTGGTGCGGGTCGTCGAACCAGACCAGCATCAGATCCGGGCCGGAGCCGACATTGGCGGCGACCGCCGCCTTGGGGCGGATGTCCTCCCAGCTTTCCTTGTCGACGCGGACCTCGACACCTGTCGCCTCGGTGAACCGCTTGGTGTTGGCCAGCCATTGATCCTCATCGCCCTGTACGAACGGCGACCAACGCAGCAGCCGCAGCTTTGCGCCATCCTCGGGCTTGTACTGCAATCCCTCCTGGGCAAAGGCGGGTGAGCTGGCGAACCGGCTTCCCAAGACTCCCGCCGCCGCGCCGGCGGTTGTGCGGATCACGTCGCGTCTGGTGAATTTCATGCTTGTTCCTCCTGTTTGTTGTCGTTGCCGTGTGGTCCTACGGCTCGGTACGCGTTGCGAATCGCTGTCCGGTTTCGCCGTGGAAGAGATGAATGAGGCCGGGCTCGGCCGTAAGGTGAATGGTTTCGCCCGGCGTGAAGGAATGGCGTTCCCGGAAATTCGCGACGATCTCTTCGCCGCCTTCTGTCCGGCCGATGAGCTGCACTTCCGACCCTGTCGGCTCGACCACCACGACGGTGACCGGAATGCCCTGGTTGTCGGACAGCTGCAAATGCTCGGGCCGTATTCCCAGAACCACCGGCTCGCCATTGTGGTCGGAAGGTGCCGCGGCCAGCGGCAGCGAAATCCCGCCGGAGCCCCGAAACGACAATGAGCCGCTGTCAGTTGCGATTTCACCCCTGAGCATGTTCATGGCCGGCGAGCCGATGAAGCTGGCGACAAAAAGATTGTTCGGCCGGTCGTAGAGTTCCAGCGGCGGGCCGATCTGCTCGACCAGGCCGTCATGCATGACCACGATCTTGTCGGCCATGGTCATGGCCTCGATCTGGTCGTGGGTGACATAGACTGTCGTGGTCTTCAGGCGCTGGTGCAGTTCCTTGATCTCGGCGCGCATCTGCACCCTGAGCTTGGCGTCGAGATTGGACAGCGGCTCGTCGAACAGGAAGACCGCCGGATCGCGCACGATCGCCCGGCCCATGGCGACGCGCTGGCGCTGGCCGCCGGAAAGCTGCCGGGGATAGCGCGCCAGCAACGGCACCAGCCCAAGGATTTCGGCGGCGCGTTGAACGCTGGCGCCGCTTTCGGCTTTCGAAACACCCTTGAGCATGAGCGAGAACGCCATGTTCTCGGCGACGGTCATATGCGGGTAGAGCGCGTAATTCTGGAAGACCATGGCGACGTCGCGCTCTTTTGGCGCAACATTGTTGACGACACGCTCGCCAATCGCGATCTGGCCGCGCGAAATCTTTTCCAGGCCGGCGATCATCCTGAGAAGGGTCGATTTTCCGCAGCCCGACGGCCCGACCAGCGTGACGAACTCGCCGTCATCTATGTCCACGCTGACGCCGTGGAGAATCTCGACGGTGCCGAATGATTTATAGACATCGCCAATCGCGACAGACGCCATCGATTTCCTCCCCGAATGCTTCCTGCGACGTCTTCGAAGGAAACCGCTTTCCAAACTGGCCGCGGCAGCTCCCAAGTTCCTCCCTGGTCACGCGCGATTGTGAAACGGTAGCGCTACCAAGCCTGCCTGTAAAGCCGCTGCGTGGCAATCGCTCTTCTTGGTCGCTCGCTACCTCTGGCGGCCCCGGCAGCGACTAAAATTCGCCATGTTCGGGATCGGCGCAAGAGGATGGCTTGCCAGGCCCGACTCTTAAAATTGGAAGCGCCAAAATCAGGTGATGCCGGCCTGCAAACGGCGACTTCCTGCGCTTCCGGTGCTCTCGTACCCAAAAGCACGCTCCGCTCCGGTTCTCGGAGACCACCTGTTTGGTCGCATGCGCGCCCGTCTTCGACTCCGGCTCGGCCTGACCTGAACCTCGACATACCTTAATCGGAAACTTCGGTTTGCGGCCGGTCCCGGCCGTCGGCGAGCTCGTCGTGCCATTTGCCGTCGGCGTCCTCGTACTGGATGCCGTCCGTGGTGCCGGCGACCTGCTGCTCGGCCGAAGCGATCTCCGCGGCGCGCAGCGCGTCTTCGTGAGTGGGGAACGTCTCCGAGAATGTCGAGCCGACCTTGTAGGCCCAGCCCCCGTCATGCTCGACGATCTTGTAAGTCAGCTTCGCCATGAAATCCTCCGGTGGAAAAAGCTCCGTCTGCTCAATGCAGTTTGTCCTTGGGCAGCTTGTTTTCGGGCAGTCTGTCGTCGGGAACCAGCACGTCCGATTCCTTCGCGGCTTCGACCAATGCCCGGCGCGCATCCGCTGTCGAACGATACCCTTCCAGCACTTTTAAGCAAGTGTCGAGGGCATCGCGATGCCGAGGGCCGCGATTGAGCGGCCAAACCGTCATCAGGCACTCCGCCGCTTCCTGGGTGCTGCGGATTTCACGGTATTTGCCGACGTGGCCAAGTTCGACCACGACCGGCTTTTCAAAAGGCTTGTTGTCCATCATCGCCGCCAACGCGGAGGGGCCGATTTGGTTGCAACGCTCTCGGCGTAAAGGCCTCAAGGGCCGCGGTCCCAGGGGCAGCGGTCCCAGGGGCAGCGATCATTGAGGCCGCAGCCATTGGAAACGAACCGGTCAGCCGGCCGCCTTCATCCAGTGCTGCATCGTCGTCACCGAGCGGGCAAGCTGCGGCGCCGGGTGGATCTTCTCGCCGAAAGTGGCTGCGGCGCGCCACGCCCAGCGCGGATCGGCGAGGAAGGCGCGAGCCAGAGCCACCATGTCGGCACGGCCCTCGGCAACGATCGCCTCGGCCTGCCTCGGGTCGTCGATCAGGCCGACGGCCCGCGTCGGGATGCCGGCGCCCATGCGCACGGCTTCCGCCAGATGCACCTGGTAGCCCCGACCCGTCGGCAGCTTCTGCAGGGGCGAATTGCCGCCGCTCGAGCAGCAGAGATAGGCGACGCCCTCCGCCTTCAGCGCCTTGGCCACCTCGATCGCGTCCTCGACATCGAAGCCGCCATCGACCCATTCCTTGACCGACAGGCGCGCCCCGAGCATCAGCTTGGGGACTGCCTTTCTCACCGCCTTGGCGATCTCGACGGCGAAACGCATGCGGTTTTCCAGCGAGCCGCCCCAGCGGTCGGTGCGCTGGTTGGAAAGCGGCGACAGGAACTGGAAGATCAGATAGCCGTGGGCTGCGTGCAGTTCGATGAAGTCGAAGCCGGCCCGCTCGGCCCGCCTTGCGGCTTGCGCGAAGCGTTCGATGATGTGCAGGATCTCCTCATCCTCCAGCGCCCGCGGCACTTGCCAACCCGTGTCGTAGGCGATTGCCGAGGCAGACACGATCGGCCACGGGTCTTGATCGGCCTGGAGCGGGCCGCCGCCTTCCCATGGTTTCTGGTTGGAGGCCTTGCGGCCGGCATGGGCAAGCTGCGTGCCGAACCTGGTGCCGGGGGCGGCGACGCGCCTGGCAGCATCCAGCGCGCGCCGGGCGGCGGCCTCGTTGTCGTCGGAATAAAGGCCGAGGCAGCCATGCGAGATGCGGCCGCGCCGCTCGACGTCGGTCATCTCGACGGTGACCATGCCGGCGCCGGACATCGCCAGGTTCATCCAGTGGTGCAGGTGCCAGTCGCTGGCGGAGCCGTCATCGGCGGAATACTGGCACATCGGCGCGACCGCGATGCGGTTGGGAAAGGCGAGGCCGTCAAGCGTGATCGGCTGGAAAAGCGATGTGGTCATGGAAAACTCCGGGGAGGGGACTGTCGCTATTTAGGCAATGGATCGCGCCCGCGCCAGACACGAGGCGGTGAAGTGTTGCTCTGGACAGCTTAAACATTCCGAAGCAGGCGCCGTCGGCGAGGGCTGCCGATCTCCCCCCTCGAGGGGGGAGATCGGACGGCACGCCGGCCTTCGCCAATCTCAAGCCCCTGCAACCTGAAGCGATTGCCCGTCGCTCCCCGGCTGCCATTGCTGTCGGGATTGCGCGGAGGCCGGTTCGCGGCTACGCCTCTTGCCGGCAGCACGGAGTTCACCATGGAAGACCGCATTCGCATCCGCTCGGAGGAAGTCCTTTCCGACGACTGGGCCGTCCTGAAGAAGACCGTCCTCGATTATCGCCGGCGCGACGGGCAATGGGAGACACAGATCCGCCAGACCTACGATCGCGGCGACGGTGCGGTGATCCTGCCTTACGACCCGGAGCGCTCGACGGTTCTGCTCGTGCGGCAGTTCCGCTACCCCGCCTACGTCACCGGCCACCGCGAGCCGCTGATCGAGGCCTGCGCCGGTCTGCTCGACGAAAACGATCCCGAAACCTGCATCCGCAAGGAGGCGGAGGAGGAACTCGGCTACCGCCTGAAGGACGTGGAACGGCTGTTCGCGCCCTATATGAGCCCCGGCAGCGTGACCGAGCGGCTCTGGTTCTTCGTCGCGCGCTATTCGCCCGCCGACCGCATCTCGGCCGGCGGCGGCGCGCCTGACGAGGGCGAAGATATCGAGGTTCTGGAAATGCCGCTCGACGAGGCTTTGGCCGGCATCGCCGACGGCCGCATCATCGACGCCAAGACGATCATCCTGATCCAGCACCTGAAGCTGAACCCGATCCGGGCTTGATTCGCCGGAACCTGGCTGCGCCGGCAGGGTCGCGCCGGTGTTGCTGGTGCGGACGGCGGGGATCGAACCCGCACGGATTGCTCCGAGGGATTTTAAGTCCCTTGCGTCTACCAATTCCGCCACGTCCGCAGGCCAGCCCTTTTCAGCCGCCAGACCAAGGCCGTCAAGCTGTCTTCTGCCATCCGTGGCTTGGACGGTGCCTTTACTTCGCGTCGATGTAGTCGAGCACCGACCGGCTATACTCATCCGGCGCCTGCAGCGAGGCGAAATGGCTGAGGTTGGGCAGGGTGATGAGCTTGGCGCCTTGTATCGCCCCGGTTATGTATTGGGTGTGCTCGCGCTTGCTAAAACCGGCTACAAATCCGCTGTGGCGGCGGGTCAACAGCATAGCTGCCGTCACCCGCCAGCGGCATTTTCCCTCTCGCCGGCAGGGGCCAAACACCCCTGAGATTCAAAAACAAGATTGTTTCCATCTGGAACTATTTCGGGGTGGCTGAGTTTCGGACTGAAGCTACTGGAATCCCGAACATGGCAGAGTTTGACACAGGACGAGGGAAGTCTGTTGCCAAAGCCGTACGGCAATTGATCCGTTCCGAGGATAATCGCCGGTATTTACACGACGTGCTGGACCTGGCTGCTGACTCACGAGTGCCCAGCGCCCTTGCCGCATTGCTCGAGGCGCTTGATCGGGCCGGGCGGGAACCATCTCCGCAATCCCGGAGCCTGAACGTGCGATGACCGGGTAAAACACGCCAATCTTCTCCTCCATCCCCATGGCTCAACGCTACGACATTGAGAAGACGCCTGAAGGCACGTGGGACATCATCGATGTTTTCACGGGGATGCCGGTTGTTGAGGTGGGGGTCCCCTTGATCGATATGCCCATCGAAGAGGCCGACGATCTGGTCGACCTTCTCAACTGCCGCGACAGGGAACATCGGGAGGACACTTAACGCCGCGTCCCGGACCGAGGTCCGCCGCCAAAGCGCATCTCCGTTCGAAGGAAGCGTTCCCTCGGCCGTCAAGCCGTCTTCTGCCATCCGTGGCTTGGTGCCTTTACTTCGCGTCGATGAAGTCGAGCACCGACTGGTTGTATTCGTCTGGCGCCTGCAGCGAGGCGAAATGGCTGGCATTGGGCAGGATGATCTCCTTGGCGCCGGGGATGACCGAGGCCATGTAGTCGGTGTGCTCGCGCTTGATCGCTTCGTCATGGTCGCCGGCAACGATCGCCGTCGGGGTGGTGATCGTGCCGAGCTGTTCCTTGGTCCACGCCGGCTGCGTCGCCCACATGTGGCTGATCTGCGTCACGAAGGCGTCGTACTCGCCGGGCGTCTTGGAAAGCCGGGCGTAGTCCTTGCCGCTGCGCACGATATAGGCGCCGAAGGTCTTGTCGGTCATGACGCCCGGATCGACGCCGTCGGTGGTCACGTTGGCGGCCTGCGCATAGAGCCTTGTCAGCCGCTCCGGATGGTGGAGCGCGATGTCGATGCCGATGATGCCGCCGTCGCTCCAGCCGACAAGCGCGATTCTGTCGATCTTCAGGTGGTCGAGCAGCGCCAGATAGTCCGATGCCATCAAATCGTAGCCAAAGGGCTGATCGGTGCGGGTGGAGCGGCCGTGGCCGCGGCTGTCGGCGACGATCACCTTGTGGGTTTTGGACAGCGTCGCCACCTGGCTTGCCCAGATGTCGGCATGGCCAAGGCCGCCATGGATGAGCAGCACCGGTTCGCCCGCGCCGAAGACCGCATAGTACATCTGGATGCCGTTGACCGGTGCGTAGCCGCTCTGGTCGGGCTTTGGCATGGCGGTCGGCTCAGGCAGGGTCTGCCAGCGCTCTTCAGCCGAGGCGAAGCCGGCCATGACCAGAAACAGGGTGACGAAACCGAGCGCTTTCCAGAAACGGGTCATGTGTTCCCCCCAGGGATTGCGGATTTGGGATTTCGGATTGTCGATCCAACATCTTTTTGAGGTGGGAAGTCAACGATGGCGGCGGGGCCTTGTGACGACAGCCTGAAACAAAAAACCCGCCTTGGCAGCGGGTCGCTGGCGCAAATCAGCACCATGAATAAATTCCTAGCATAACTGCCGTCACCTGTCAAGTTGAAACTGCCGCTCGCAACAGAGCAATCGCCTTAGTGCGGCTGCCTCCGCAGGACTTGGGTTCCTCGCCCCACGAAGTGGGGAGAGGTGGCCCGGCGAAGCCGGGACGGAGAGGGGTCTTCGCGGCGGCTGGGAACTGTTCAAGGTTCCTGAAGGACTTCCTATCATGCTCGCGGCCCCGTCCCTCATCGGTTCTGGCTTCGCGAATGTCGTCCCCCTCTCCGTCCCGGCTTCGCCGGCCACCTCTCCCCCGCTCCGCGAGGGCGAGGAACCCAAGTCCTGCAAACCGGCGTCCGCAGGGCAAGGGGCAGCGCAAAGCCGAGGCGATTGTCGCAAAAAGCGTTAACCCGAGTTCCTCGCTGGTCAAAATCCCCGCGGCTTGGCACAGTCGGGCAAACAGGAGTCTCTTCATGGCCAGGAAGCCGACCGCGCACACGACGAAACCCAAACCCTGGGCCGAGATGGCGACGCATCTGGTCGATGTCGCGATGGGCCGGAAGCCCGCCGATCTCGTCATCCGCAACGGGCGCTGGGTCAACGTTCATTCCGGCGAGATCATCGCCGGCACCGACCTTGCCATTGCCGGTGGCCGCTTCGCCTATTGCGGGCCGAATGCCGGTCACGCCATCGGGCAGGGCACCAAGGTGGTCGACGCCGGCGGGCGCTATCTGGTGCCGGGCCTTTGCGACGCGCACATGCATGTCGAGAGCGGCATGGTGACGGTGACCGAGTTCTGCCGCGCCGTCATCCCGCATGGCACCACCTCGATGTTCATCGACCCGCATGAGATCGCCAACGTGCTCGGCCTGCCGGGCGTGCGGCTGATGCACGACGAGGCCGTCGCCATGCCCGTCAACGTGCATGTGCAGATGCCGTCCTGCGTGCCCTCCGCGCCGGGGCTGGAGCATGCCGGCGCCGAGCTGACGGTCGCCGATGTCACTGAAGCCATGACCTGGGAAAACATCATCGGGCTCGGCGAGGTGATGAATTTTCCAGGCGTCGCGGCCAACGATCCTGTCATGGCTGGCGAGATCGCCGCGACGGTGAGGGCGGGCAAGACCGTTGGCGGCCATTACGCATCGCGCGATCTCGGCCTGCCGTTCCACGGCTATGTCGCCGGCGGACCCGAGGACGACCACGAAGGCACGCGCGCCGAGGACACCATCGCCCGCGTCCGCCAGGGCATGAAGGCGATGTTGCGGCTGGGCTCGGCCTGGTACGACGTCGCCGCGCAGATCAAGGCGGTGACCGAAGGCGGGCTCGATCCGCGCAATTTCATCCTGTGCACCGACGACAGCCATTCCGGCACGCTTGTCCATGAGGGCCATATGGACCGGGTGGTCCGCCACGCCATCAGCCAGGGGTTGAAGCCGGTGACGGCGATCCAGATGGCGACGCTCAACACCGCCCAGCATTTCAGGCTGGAGCGCGAGCTGGGTTCGATCGCGCCGGGGCGGCTCGCCGATCTGCTGATCGTCTCCGATCTGGCCGCGATGACCATCGACGAGGTCTATGGCCGCGGCGTCAGGCTGGCCAAGGGCGGCAAGCTCGAAATCGACATTCCGGCCTATGATTATCCGAAGACGGCGAAGAACACCGTCAAGCTCGGCAGGAAGCTCAAGTCAGGGGATTTCGACATCGTGGCGCCCAAGGGCGCCAACGAGGTGCGGGTGCGCGTCATCGGCGTGATCGAGAACCAGGCGCCGACGCGCGCGCTCGAAGCGGATCTCGCCGTCGAGGACGGGCTGGTCGCGATGGACCGCCGCAACGACGTCTGCCAGATCGCGCTGGTCGAGCGTCACCGGGGCACCGGCGGCGTCACCAACGCCTTCGTCTCCGGTTTCGGCTATATGGACGACTGCGCCATGGCCTCCAGCGTGGCGCATGATGCGCACCACATCATCGTCGTCGGCACCAACAAGCAGGACATGGCATTGGCGGTCAACCGGCTGGGCGAGGTCGGTGGCGGCGTGGTGCTGTTCTCCAAGGGTAAGGAACTGGCGTTGGTCGAAATGCCGATCGCCGGGCTGATGTCGGACGAGCGCGCCGAAATCGTCGCGGTCAAGGCGGACAAGCTGACCGAGGCGATGCGCAAGATGGGCTGTTCCCTCAACAACGCCTACATGCAGCACTCGCTGCTGGCGCTGGTCGTCATTCCCGAACTGAGGATTTCCGATGTCGGCCTGATCGACGTGACGACGTTCCGGAAGGTCGATCTGTTCGTCTGACATTGGCCAAGGCGCGAACCCACGCCGCTCATCCACCGGTGGCGATGGTCAGCACCTTGAACGGCGTGGTGATGACGATCTCGGCGACGGAGCCGACGGCCTTGCCGATGCCCTGACCGAGATTGTCGATCGGCTGCGCCGGATCGGCTTCTTCCGATGCCAGGCCGGCCGGGGCGCGCAGCCGGTTGCCGAGCAACTGCACAAGGAACGGGTTGTCGGCGAATTTGGCGTGGTTCAGACGGTCGCCGCCTTTGGTCTTGGTCAGGTCGACCACCGACACGCCATAGCTGGCGAGGTCGGCCGCATCGCCATAGTCGCCGACGCGCGGCTTGTCGCCGGAGATCAGGGCGGAGAGCCTGAGGGCGCGATCGTCGCCCGAAAGCAGAATGGCGAAAGGCTTGTCCGGCTTGCCATAGCGGATCATCTGCTTCTTGAACACATCGACGTCGATGTCGGGCGAGGCCAGGATGACATAGCCAAGCTTGTCGTCGAGATCGCGGTCGCCGGTGATGGCAAGCTGGCGCAGCGCCTCCATCGTCACCCAGGTGCCCATCGAATGGGCGATGATGTCGATGCTCTTGGCCTTCGTCTTGGCCAGCATGCGCAGCGTCTGTTCGAGATCGTCGCGCGCGGCGTTGGCGCTTTCCTTGTCGTAGATGTAGCCGGTGGTCTTGCCGCTCGACGCCCATGAGAACAGCACCGGCGTGCCGGGATATTTCGTGTCGTGCGCGATCTGCGTCAGCCGGTAGATGCCGTCGTCGAAACCGTTGTTGAAGCCGTGCACGAAAACCAGCGCGCGGTCGCCGCGCATGGCGATGTCGGCGCCGACCGCCTTGGCGAATTGCGGGGCGCCCTCATAGAAGGCGACGTTCGTCGCGGTGAAATCCTTCGCCGGGTTGCTGTTGGCGGACCCTTTGACCCGCTCGATGGCGCCAACCTGATGGATTTTCGGAACCGTCACGTCGACGCGGGCGAAGCTGGTGGTCAGCGAGCGATTGCCGTCGAACACCTGCCGCGGATCGGTCGTGGCTTTTTCCCGGGTGGTGGCGACGAAGATCTCATGCGTGGCCGCGATGTCGGAGGCAGGCGCCGTGACTGCCGTCGTGTTGAGAAGATCGTGTGTCTTCCGGCCGGCGCAACCGGTGACAGCGAGCGCGAGCGCAACGACGAGGAAGATCTTCGAACGCACGGTCACGCAGGCTCCCGAAGGGACGTCAACCGCATGACGTCTTTGGCTATTTCGATAGAGGCAGAGGCCGGCCTGGTCCAGTTCAAAATGATCCGATGCTGCTGCAATCGTGAATATGCACGACGAATACCTTACTGCCCGAGCAGGTTGATGCGGTCGGTCACCTCGCGGTCGCTGGCAAATCCGTCATCCTCGCGCAGCCGCTGGCCGATCATCTTCACCAGCTCGGGGTTGTCGGCGAATTTGGTGTGGTTGAAGCGATCCGATCCCTTGACGCTGGAGAGATCGACGACGCTCACGCCGTAATCGGCGAGGTCGGCCGCGTCCTGGTAGTCGCCGACGCGCGGCCGCGAGCCGGCGATCAGGCCGGAGAGCCGCAGCGCCCGGTCGTCGTCGGACAGGAGCAGGATGAAGGGCTTGTTTGGCTTGCCGTAGCGGCGCATCTGGCTCTTGAACACGTCGACATCGATATCGGGCGAGGCCAGCACCACGTCGCCGAGTTTGCCGCTGAGATCGCGGTCGCCGTTGATGGCGAGCTGGCGCAGCGCTTCCATGGTGACCCAGGTTCCCAGCGAATGAGCAACGATGTCGATGCGCCGCGCGCCGGTCTGCGCCAGCATCCTCAGCGTCACTTCCAGCTGGTCGCGGGCAGCACTGGCGCTTTCCCTGTCGTAGACATAGTCCCTGGTCTTGGCGCCCGACGCCCAGGAAAACAGCACCGGCGTGCCGGGGTAACCGGAATCATGAGCGATCTGGGTGACGCGGTAGACGGCGGCGTCGAAGCCGGTGTTGTAGCCATGGACGAAGACCATGACGCGGCCGCCGCGCGCGGCGATGTCGGCGCTGAGTGCGCTGGAGAATTGCGGCGCGGTGTCGTAGCCGACGACGTCGGAGGCCATGAAGTATTTGGCCGGGTCGTTCGACTTGCCGCGCGAGCGCCGCTCGATCCGACCAGTTTCGTGGATTCCCGGCACGGTGACGTTGGCGCGGGCATAGTTCAGCGTGGCCGAGCGCTCGCGGTCGAAAACCTTGGCAGGGTCGTCGGAGCGCTTGCGCGTCGTGGCGATGAAGATCGAGTGGTTGCCGGCGATTTCCGTCACCGGCGCGGACACCATGGCGCTGCCGAGCAGTTCCTCGGTTTGCCGGCCGCCGCAGCCGGCAACGAGCAAGGCAAGGACAAGGATACAAATCTTCTTCAACTCTGACATTCCACTCCGGCCGCAAGGCCTATCCAACCTCCGCGCCCCTCCCGGACAGCCGAAGTGCGGCAGAAGTAAGTCGTGTCCAGCTGAAAAACGTTCAGCGCCTTGCGACAGCCATCGCACTGTTGCGCGAAAGCCAGAACGGCGGCAGCGACATGGTTTTCAGGGCAACCGATGCGACAGGCATGAACAAACGCCTCCAAGTGCTTGCAACGATTCTGGGAATGCCCCGTGGCGAACGCACGCATGGAACGGCCGGACAATGGCTTCGCGAGGCTGGATATGCAATAGGCGGGATCAAACGCACGCGGCGTGTGCTAGGTTTGTGACCATCGCGTCGTGGCAGACCAAATGCACACTGCGTGCCCACACACGACATGCGATCCGGGGTGATCTTGCCATGACCAGTTTTTCCTCCCGCGTCGCTGCCGCCGCCGCTGCGATCCGGCAGATTTTCCCGGAGACGCCGCTGCAGGAAAACGACTATCTGTCGAAGAAGACCGGCGCGCGCATATTGTTGAAGCGCGAAGACCTGTCTCCGGTGCGCTCCTACAAGATCAGGGGTGCTTTCAATTTCTTCCGCAAGACGCTCGCCGCCGGCAACGATGCCGAGCTGTTTGTCTGTGCATCAGCCGGCAACCATGCGCAGGGCTTTGCCTTCGTCTGCCGTCATTTCGGAAAAAAGGGCGTGGTGTTCATGCCGGTGACGACACCACAGCAGAAGATCGACAAGACGCGGCTGTTCGGCGGCGACTTCGTCGAGATCAGGCTGGTCGGCGATTTCTTCGACGACTGCTACCGCGCCGCTGTCGAATTCGCCGAAAGCGCCGGCGCGCATATGGTACCGCCGTTCGACCACAAGGACATCATCGAGGGGCAGGCGACCGTCGCCTACGAGATATCAGGCCAGATGCCGGGCGCGCGCAAGCCCGACATCATCATGCTGCCGGTCGGCGGCGGCGGTCTGGCCGCCGGCGTGACGCATTATTTCGCCGACCAGCGCCGCGACACGCGCTTCGTCTTCTGCGAGCCGGCCGGCGCGCCGAGCCTGAGCGAGAGCCTCGCCACCGGCAAACGGATCAAGCTCGCCAAGGTCGACAATTTCGTCGACGGCGCGGCGGTGGCCGAGATCGGCCGCGAGCCGCTGCGGCATCTCAAGGACTTTCCTGCCGATACGGTACGGCTCGTTCCGGAAAACCGGCTCTGCGCGACCATGATCGAGATGCTGAATGTCGAAGGCGTGGTGCTGGAGCCGGCCGGCGCGCTGGCGATCGACGCGCTGAAGGATTTTTCGAAGAAGGAGATCAGGGGCAAGACCATCGTGGCGGTGGTTTCGGGCGGCAATTTCGATTTCGAGCGGCTGCCGGACGTGAAGGAGAGGGCGCTGCGTTTCGAGGGGCTGAAGAAGTACTTCATCATCCGCTTTCCGCAGCGGCCGGGCGCGCTGCGCGACTTCCTCGAAATGCTGGGGCCCGACGACGACATTGCCCGCTTCGAATATCTGAAGAAATCGGCGCGCAATTTCGGTTCGGTGCTGATCGGCATCGAAACCAAGGACCGCCGCAATTTCGAGCTGCTCAACGCCAATTTCGAGGCCGAGGGCGTCCAGTATCAGGACATCACCGACAACGAGACGCTGGCCGGGTTCATCATATGAAGGCCCGAATATGAGTGCCCAGGCGAAAACCTTCGTCGCACTGTTTTCCGGCATCAATGTCGGCGGCAACCGCATCGTCAAGATGGCGCAGCTGCGGGCATTTTTCGAAGAGCTCGGTTTTTCCGATGTCGCCACCTACGTGCAGAGCGGCAACGTCGTGTTCCGGTCGGCAAAGGGCGATGCGGCCACGCTGACCGAACGGCTGGAAGCGGCCTTCGAGAAGAAATGGGGATTTCACTCGCGCATCATGGTGCGCGATCTCGGCTGGTTCGAGCGGCTGGCGAGGGAAAATCCCTATCCGGAAGTCGCCGGGGAGCCGACGAAGCTTCACGCCTTCGCGCTGGAGCGCGCGCCGGCCGCCGACGAGATCGCGCGGCTGGCCGAAAAATGCACCGGTCCCGAACGCTTCGAGATCAGGGACGATGTGCTTTACCTGCACGCGCCGGAAGGTCTCGGCAAATCGGTGTTCGCCAATCTCATCCCTCGCACCCTGAAAGTGCCCGGCACCGCCCGCAACTGGCGCACGGTGCTGGCGCTGCTGGAGATGGCCGGCCGCGGCGGTGGTGGCTGACTCTGGACCGCTGCACTCCTCGGCCTCTGTAACGGCATGGATCCTAGGGTCTGCGCTCCGCTTCGCGTTCGCTCCGCCCTAGGATGACGAAGGCATGGTGGCTTGAGGCCAATCGCGGATGTTGGCAGTTGCGTCGTCGCGTAGCGGAGGCGGTCGACGGCAATTTGCAGACCTTCGAGATTGGCTGAAACCTCTTTCCCTTCGTCATCCTAGGGCGGAGCAGGAGCGAAGCGACGTCGCGGAGACCCGAGGATCCATGCCGTTACCTTCGAGCGCTGCTGCTTTGAATAGGTTGCGGCAAGCGGACGCGATTGCCGTGGTAGCCGGATAGATAGCGCCTCCCGCGAAAGCCAAACCTGCCGGACGCATCCGTCCGGCAATATCCACTCAGACGTGACTGGTTACCAACTTCCGGTATTCGCCATCGAGGCCCAGGGCTCGGCCTTGGCCTTGGCCGGGCCTTTTTGCAACAACTCGATCGAGATGCCGTCCGGCGACCTGACGAAGGCCATGTTGCCGTCGCGCGGCGGCCGATTGATGGTGACGCCCTTGTCCATCAATTGCTGGCAGGTGGCGTAGATGTCGTCGACCTCATAGGCGAGATGGCCGAAATTGCGGCCGCCCTTGTAGTCTTCCGGGTCCCAATTGTAGGTGAGCTCGATCAGCGGCGCCTTGTCGGCGATGCCGCTTTGCTCGTCTTCGGAAGCGGCGAGGAAGATCAGCGTGTAGCGCCCCTGTTCGTTTTCGTGGCGGCGCACTTCCTTGAGGCCAAGCTTGTTGCAGTAGAAATCGAGCGATGCATCGATGTCGGCGACGCGGACCATGGTGTGCAGGTAGCGCATAGGATTTTCCTCGAAATGTTGCATTGCGGCGGAACATAGGGGCCACTCGGCCAAAGGGCAATTACCGTTAACCGGTCGCGTCGGCAAAACGACAAATCCGGTATTCCTGCAATGAACCGTGAAAAAAGGCACGTCAGGTCTTGCACACCTGGGAAGCCGCAGTGTTAATCTGACGTCAAGAATCAGTTGCGGTATTCTTGAAAAAAAGGGGGGCGTTCTTATGGGGGAAAAGGCCTCTTTCATGGGGCGGGACGGAACCGGTAACGACGTCTTGCAAAGGAACGAGAACGGCGACGCCGCCGATCTTGTCGAGATTGCGGGCGCGATCAAATGGTTCGACGTGGCCAAGGGCTACGGTTTCATTCTTCCCGATGACGGCTCTTCCGGCGATATCCTCCTCCATGTGACGTGCCTTCGAAAGGACGGTTTCCAGACTGCCTTGGAAGGTGCTCGCGTCGTCTGCCTCGTCAAGCATGGTGAGCGTGGATTGCAGGCGTTCCGTGTGCTCTCCATGGATGTCACCACGGCGGTCCATCCCGCGGAAATGCAGGATCAGCGCACCCACGTCTCGGTGACGGCGGAAAGCGGCCTTGAGCGTGCGCTGGTGAAATGGTTCAACCGCACCAAGGGGTTCGGTTTCCTGACCCGGGGCGAGGGCACCGAGGACATTTTCGTCCATATGGAGACGCTGCGCCGCTACGGCATCACCGAGCTCAGGCCGGGTCAGGTCGTGCTGGTCCGCTTCGGGCGCGGCGATAAAGGCCTTATGGCTGCCGAAATTCACCCGGATGTGGGTACCTTGCCGGTCTCGCACTAAGGCCCCATCCCGATCGAGTCGGGACGGGACATCGTGCTTTTGCTTGACCATGATCTTTCCGCAAACCGGGTTCCACTTTTCGGGATCATGGTCTAGGACGATTTCCGGTCGAGGATTTTGAATGACTCACAGGAACTGGCTGACAACGGGCGTGGTCTGCGCCGCGATCGCTTTTGTCGTTGCCGCAGGCGCTTTCTTCCACTCGCAGCAACCGGCTTCGGCGGACAGCCGGGCGATGATGCTTGCCGTCGATCCGCAGCCGCTGGTCGCGGTGACGAAATCCGGTGAGCGCTCGTTTTCCATCGAAATCGCCGACACCTCCGCCGAGCGCGCGGCCGGCCTGATGTTTCGCGAGCAGATGGCCGACGATCATGGCATGTTGTTCGTGTTCGAGGAGGTTCGGGATGTGGGCTTCTGGATGAAGAACACGCCGATGCCGCTCGACCTGATCTTTGTCGGTCAGGACGGCAAGATACGGGCAATCAAGCAAGGCGAGCCGCAATCCGAGGCGGTGATCTCGCCCGGCGAGCCGGTTCGCTTCGTGCTCGAGCTCAAGGCGGGCACCGCCGCCAAGGGCGGCATAGAGGACGGCGACCTGCTGCGTCACCCGGCAATCGGCACGGCGCACAACTGAACGCGCAGGATCCGTCGCAGATGCAGTTTTTCTCCCATGACGGTTTTGACCTTGCCTTCCTCGATCGCCAGCCGGCATCGGGGCAAGGCGATCCGGTGCTCATGATCCATGGCTTTGCTTCGACCCATTACGTCAACTGGGTGTCGCCCGGCTGGTTCAAGACGCTGAACGATGCCGGCTATCGCGCCATCGCCTTCGACAATCGCGGCCATGGCGCCTCGTCGAAGAGCTATGAAGAGGCCGATTATACGCCGGACCGGATGGCGTCCGACGCTGCCGCCCTGCTCGACCATCTCGGCATCGAACGCGCCCATGTCATGGGCTATTCGATGGGCGCACGGGTGTCGGCGTTCCTGGCGCTTTCCGACCCGGACAAGGTGGCTACACTGGTGTTCGGAGGCCTTGGCATCGGCCTGGTCGATGGCGTCGGCGACTGGGATCCGATCGCTGGTGCGCTGCTGGCCGAGGATCCGAGCGCAATCAGTCACGCCCGTGGCCGGTCGTTTCGCGCCTTCGCTGACCAGACCCGAAGCGACCGGCGAGCGCTCGCCGTCTGCATCGTCGGTTCCCGGGCGTCAATGAGCGAGGGCGAAGTCGCGCGCATTGGCCAGCCGACATTGATTGCCGTCGGCACTAAGGACGACATCGGCGGTTCGCCCGAAGAACTGGCCGCCTTGATGCCGAACGCCAAGGCTTTTCACATCGAGGGCCGCGACCATATGCTGGCCGTCGGCGATAAGACCTTCAAGCAGCGGGTGTTGGAGTTTTACGCCGAAAACCCGCTCTGACGGGTAGCCGCCCGCGCATGATCCGGCGCTGGCCTAGCCAGGCGGCAAGCCTCAGCCTCAAACCTTGCGCGAGTTGCCATGGTCGACCTTCTCGTCACCTATCTGGAGATGACTGAGCCGCCGTCCAGCGACGCTTTTTCCGCCCCGGTATCGCACGCGACGGTGGCGCGCGAAACACTTGGTATCGCCGATTACATCAGCCTGTACCGCGCCGTTGGCGACTCTGTGCAATGGGACCAGCGTCTGCGAATGTCTTCAAGCGACCTTGAAGACCTTCTCGCCAGCCCGTCGACGCATATTCACGTCCTGCGCGTCGACGGCGAGGCCGCCGGCCTGTGCGAATTCACAAGCGTTGGCCAGCCGATCGTCGAATTGACCCATTTTGGGCTCATTCCCGCTTTCCAGGGTCGCAAGCTTGGGCCCTACCTGCTTGACCAATCGCTACGCGCCGTCTGGTCGCATAGGCCCGAAAAACTCTGGCTGCACACCGACACCCACGATCATCCCAGCGCGCAATCCGTCTACAGGCGTGCCGGCTTCAAGGCCTATGCGCAATGCATGGAGACTTTTCCGGATTAGGAGTCCAGCCCGAGCGCCTTGAGCGACCGCGCCACGTTTTGCCTGGCCTGCGGTTCGAACCGCTGCTGGAATTCCTCGGTGTGGAAGATATGCGGGCGGGCGAGGAAACTCTTCAGAACAGCACCGCGGCCGGCACGCCACATCGGCTCCTCCACCCAGTCATATTCGCGGCGAACCGCCTGTTCATAGGCGTCGAAGGCATCCGGCGCCGCACCCAGGATCGCCAGGTCCATATCGAGGAACAGGGCTGCGTCGCGGATGGCATTCCCGTCGCCAAATTGCGGTAACTCATGCGTCGCGGTGGCAATAATCATCGCCGTGATGCGGCCGAGGCGCTGCGCATCGGTGCGCCCAGTGAGCTTGTTCTCGGCAAGGGCGGCGCTCTTGGCCTCGTTGTCCTTGGCCCGGCTGTCATAGATGGCGTCGTGGAACCAGATCGCCGCCTCGACCGCCTCGGGATCGTGCAGGGATGCCCGATAGCCGTCGGCCAGCGCCAGCATCGCCTCGATATGGGCGA
This sequence comes from Mesorhizobium sp. M9A.F.Ca.ET.002.03.1.2, assembly GCF_003952365.1. NCBI lineage: Bacteria > Pseudomonadati > Pseudomonadota > Alphaproteobacteria > Hyphomicrobiales > Phyllobacteriaceae > Mesorhizobium > Mesorhizobium sp. M9A.F.Ca.ET.002.03.1.2. The sequence goes on from NZ_CP034443.1 coordinate 4,507,806, forward strand.
GGTCGTGATAGTGGCGACCTTCGGCCCGATAGAGCGCGGAGAGCTCGCGTTTCAGCGGCTCATTGATCAAGGGTTCGTTTTCCATGGCCGCTTGATTTTCCGTGAACCAAATCCATTTGAAGCAGCACTAAGGAAAATTGAGTTCAACCGTGCTATGATCTGGCTTATAGAGCATGTCGCCCAAAAGTGCGCAGCGGTTTTGGAACAACGACATGCTCATGCGCACTATGCGGCCGGAGAATAGCCGGAGGCACCAGATGGCCGGAGACCACTGATGAACAGCGTTACGATTGCCCGCCCCGCGATGGTGAAGCCGATCGACCCGATCTGGCGCTCGATCCGCGACGAGGCGATGGAGGCGGTCAACCGCGATCCGCTGCTGGCGGCGTTCCTCTATGCGACCATCCTCAACCAGGAAAGCCTGGAGGAAGCGGTCATCCATCGCCTGGCCGAGCGGCTCGACCATCAGGACATCGGTTCCGATCTCATCCGCCAGACCTTCAAGGCGATGGCAGCCGACGACAAGGACTGGGCGGCAACGGTTCGCGTCGACATCCAGGCCTATTACGACCGCGATCCGGCGTGCGACCGCTTCATCATGCCGGTGCTCTATTTCAAGGGCTTTCATGCCATCCAGACACACCGGCTGGCGCATTGGCTGTGGAACCAGGGCCGCCAGGATTTCGCGCTCTACCTGCAGAGCCGGTCGTCCTCGGTGTTCCAGACCGACATCAACCCGGCCGCCCGCATCGGCAAGGGCATCTTCCTCGACCATGCCACCGGCCTCGTCGTCGGCCAGACGGCGGTGATCGAGGACGACGTGTCGATCCTGCACGGCGTGACGCTGGGCGGCACCGGCAAGGCCGGCGGCGATCGCCATCCCAAGATCCGCTACGGCGTGCTGATCGGCGCCGGCGCCAAGATCCTCGGCAACATCGAAGTCGGCCATTGCTCGAAGATTGCGGCAGGCTCGGTGGTGCTGTCGCCGGTGCCGCACAACAAGACGGTTGCCGGCGTGCCGGCCCGCGTCGTCGGCGAGACCGGCTGCGACCAACCTTCGCGGCAGATGGACCAGCTTTTGCCGTCGCAGACGATGGACCACGTCGTCAGCTTCGATATTTGATTTTCAAGGCGCTCGGGCGTAACCGCCGGCATATGAGAACTGCCCTCTCATCCGGCCCTTCGGGCCACCTTCTCCCCGCCGGGGAGAAGAGAGAAGCGTCAGCGCTGGCTCCTCTCCCCTCGGGGAGAGGTTGGATTGCCCCGAATTGCCCTTTGCAATTCGGTTGGCAATCCGGGTGAGGGGGCACTTACCCATATACGATTGCCCCGGTTCTCTCGCCGGCTTGCCTTTACATCGCCATTGTCGACGTGCCAGAAGCGCGCTCAAACGAGCAAGACCGACGATCGGAGAAGACTTTGAAGCCTGACGAAATCAGAAAGCTGGACGCCTATTTCAAGCGCGTCTTCCAGAACCCCAAGCTTGAAGTGAAGGCACGGCCGCGCAAGGACGATTCGGCCGAGGTCTATGTCGGCGACGAATTCCTCGGCATCGTCTTCAAGGACGAGGACGACGGCGACTATAATTTCTCGATGGCGATCCTCGACATCGACCTGGCCTGAGCCGGATTCGCGGGGACGGCGCCCTGTTAGCAAGGTGCAATCGGCATTTTCGGCAGACAGTCCGGAGCGGTCATGTATCCGGCCTTTGATGCGGTCGAGATGGTGACCGCTGGTCCGCAGGGGTTACGCGGATCGGGTTCCAATCATCCCAGCGCGCTTTGTAGCGCAATGACGAAACGGAGTGTCCCGACCCAGGTCCAGACCATTTTGCCGTGCTGCCTCCTGCTCCTTACGCTATGAAGGGCCTCGATTGCGGTTATGCCGCAGCCGGTGCCCTGAGCGACGACCACGGTTCCGCCAATCGCCAAGGCATGCGGTCCGTCAATGCAAGCGCATCCGACCGACCTGTCAAAATTCTGCGCCGAGGAACTAAATTAATCCTTGAGCGATTTGCCGAGACGGCCTGCCAGATCCTGGGTGAACTGCCAGGCGACGCGGCCCGAACGGCTGCCGCGTGTCGTCGCCCATTCCAGCGCCTCGGCCCGCAGCGTCTCGGCATCGACGGCAAGGCCGTGATGGCGGACATAGCCGTCGATCATGTCGAGATACTCGTCCTGCGAGCATTTGTGAAAGCCGAGCCAGAGGCCGAAACGGTCGGACAGCGAAACCTTTTCCTCGACCGCCTCTGACGGGTTGATTGCGGTCGAGCGCTCATTGTCGATCATGTCGCGCGGCAGCAGGTGGCGCCGGTTCGACGTGGCGTAGAAGATCACATTGGCCGGGCGGCCTTCGACGCCGCCTTCGAGTGCCGCCTTCAGCGACTTGTAGGACGTGTCGTCGTGGTCGAAGGAAAGGTCGTCGCAAAACAGGATGAAGCGGCAAGGCGCCGCCTTCAGCAGCGCCATCAGCTTCGGCAGCGTGTCGATGTCCTCGCGGTGGATCTCGATGAGCTTGAGCGGCACGTCCAGTTTCGCCGAGGCATTGATGGCGGCATGCGCCGCCTTGACCAGCGAGGATTTTCCCATGCCGCGTGCGCCCCATAACAGCACGTTGTTGGCTGCGTAACCGCAGGCGAAGCGCTCGGTGTTGTCGACCAATATGTCGCGGACGCGGTCGACGCCGCGGATCAGGCCGATGTCGACGCGGTTGACCTTGCGTACCGGCTCCAGATAGCCGGGATCGGCCTGCCAGACGAAGCAGTCGGCCTCGCCGAGGTCGGTTTCCGGCGCCGGCGGCGGGGCGAGGCGGGCGACCGCCTCGATCAGGCGGTCGAGCTTCTTGTTCAGGGCTTCGATGGTGCTGTCGCTCATTTTATCTTTTTGTTTTGCATTCGGGAGGGCATGAGGGGGAACCTGTTTGGTTCCGGCGATTTCGCAACCGGTTCCAACCTTTTGTTAGAGCGTGATCTTTTCCGAAACCGGGCCTCGTTTTTCGGGATCATGCTCTAACACGGCTCAACCAGCCGGAAAAGCAGCTGAAATGCCTGGCCGCAGTTGCATTGGCAACGTTACCGACTATATTCCGGCCAAATTTCACGGGGCCGCCAAATTTCCCAAGGACGGTTTGGCGGCTGTTTTTCAAAATTCAGGAGTACCTCGATGTTCGTGACCCCGGCATATGCCCAAGGCGTCGGCACCTCTCCGGATATGTTCATCAGCATTTTGCCGTTTGTCCTGATTTTCGTGATCATGTATTTTCTGATCATCCGTCCGCAGCGCACGCAGTTGAAGAAGCGCGGCGAGATGCTGGCGGCGGTCCGCCGCGGCGACACTGTCATCACGGGCGGCGGTTTCGTCGGCAAGGTGACCAAGGTGATCGACGACAATGAGCTCGAGATCGATCTCGGCGGTGGCACCAAGGTAACGGCGCTGCGCTCGACGATCGCCGATGTGCGCGTCAAGGGCGAGCCGGTGGCGAACCAGAACGCCAAGAAATAGCCGAGATTTTTCAGGCCGAGCGATTCGCGGATACCGCCTGACGGACGACTCCATACAAGCTTTATACTTCGCCATTGAGCGCGCTGGCCCCTTGCCGGCAAGATTGACAATAGTCGAAGAAAGCCCGATGGCAGCACCGAAGTGACTGCCTTGCGCTCGACAGTCGCCAATGTGCGGACCAAAGGTAAGCCGGTGGCGAACCACAACGCCAAGAAATAACCCGATTCCAGGCGGAACGATCCGCCAGAACGCCCTGACGGACGACGCCCTATGCTTTATTTCTCGCGCTTCAAGATGATTCTGATCTGGCTGGCAGTGGCCGCCACAGTGATCCTCGCTGCGCCCAACCTTTTTTCGGCAAGCACGCTCGCCAGGCTTCCCGACTGGGTGCCGAAGCGCCAGATGACGCTCGGCCTCGATCTGCAGGGCGGTTCGCATATCCTGCTCAGGCTGGATCCCAACGATCTGATCAAGGATCGGCTGGAGACGACGCGCGACCAAATCAGGACACTGCTGCGCGACGCCAAGATCGGCTACACCGGCCTTGCCGGATCGGGCCGGACCGTGCAGGTCCGCATCACCGATCCCGGTCAGGTCGATGCCGCCAAGACGGCGCTGAAGACATTGACCGACCCGGTGGCCGCCGGCCTGTTCAGCGGCGGCTCCGTCCAGGAAATGTCGCTGGACGATTCCGAGCCCGGGCTGCTCAAATTCACCGTTACCGATGCCGGCATCAAATACCGCACGTCGGCGGCGCTGACGCAGTCGATCGAGGTTGTCGGTCGCCGCGTCAACGAACTCGGCACCACTGAGCCGATCGTGCAGCGCCAGGGCGACGACCGCATCCTGGTCCAGGTGCCGGGCCTGCAGGATCCGCAAAGGCTGAAGGACATTCTTGGCCAGACCGCCAAGCTGACCTTCCAGATGGTCGACCAGACGATGCCGGTGCAGGACGCGCTCAACGGCCGTCCGCCGGCGGGATCCTCGGTTCTGTATTCGCAGGACGATCCGCCGGTTCCGTATCTGATCGAGAACCGCGTCATCGTTTCGGGCGAAAATCTCGTCGATGCGCAGGCGACGTACAATTCACAGACCAACGAGCCGGTGGTTTCGTTCACCTTCGATTCCAAGGGAGCGGCGCGCTTCGGCCAAGCCACCTCGCAGAACGTCGGCAAGCTGTTTGCCATTATCCTCGACAATCAGGTGATTTCGGCGCCGCAGATCCGCGAACCGATCCTTGGCGGCAGCGGCCAGATCTCGGGCAATTTCACCGCCGAGAGCGCCAACGACCTTGCCGTGCTGTTGCGCGCCGGCGCGCTGCCGGCGACGCTGACGGTGATCGAGGAGCGCACGGTAGGCCCTGGGCTCGGTGAGGATTCCATCCGCGCCGGCAAGATTGCAGGCGTGATCGGCTCCATCCTCGTCGTCGTGTTCATGTTCGTTGCCTATGGCTTTCTCGGCTTCATAGCCAACATCGCGCTGGCGGTGCATGTGGCCATGATCGTCGCGTTGCTGTCGTTGCTTGGCGCGACCCTGACATTGCCCGGCATCGCCGGTATCGTGCTGACCATCGGCATGGCGGTCGATTCAAACGTTCTCATCTACGAGCGCATCCGCGAGGAGCGGCGAAACGGTCGCTCGGTAATCCAGGCGATCGACACGGGCTTTTCGAAAGCGCTGGCGACCATCGTCGATTCGAATGTCACCTCGCTGATCGCGACGGTGGTGCTGTTCTGGCTCGGGACCGGGCCGGTGAAGGGCTTTGCCGTAACCTTCGCCATCGGCATTCTGACCACCGTGTTCACCGCCTTCACTTTCACCCGGCTGCTGGTGTCGATCTGGCTGCGCCGCGCCCGCCCGAAGGAATTGCCGCGCGCGCCGGTGACCTTCGTGCCGGCGGGCACGCGAATTCCGTTCATGGGCATCCGCCGCTGGACGTTTGCGCTGTCGAGCGTGCTGTCGATCCTCTCGGTCGTGCTGTTCATGACCGTCGACATCAATTACGGCATCGACTTCAAGGGCGGGTCGCTGATCGAGGTGCAGGCCAAGAATGGCACCGCCGATATTGCCGACATCCGCGGCAGGCTTTCGGAACTCAACATCGGCGAAGTGCAAGTGCAGCAGTTCGGCGACCCGAACGACGTCTTAATTCGCGTCGGCACGCAGGACGGCGGCGAGAACGCCGAACAGACCGTCATCGACAAGGTGCGCGGCGAGTTGCAGGACCATTACGACTTCCGCCGCGTCGAAGTGGTGGGACCGACGGTTTCCGGCGAACTCGCCAAATGGGGTACCATTGCCATGCTGATCGCGCTGGCTGGAATCCTGATCTATGTGTGGTTCCGCTTCGAGTGGCAGTTCGCGGTCGGCGCCATCATCGCCACGATCCACGATGTGGTCATGACCATCGGCTTCTTCGTCATCACCGGTCTCGAATTCAACCAGTCGTCGCTTGCGGCGATACTCACCATCATCGGCTATTCGCTCAATGATACGATCGTCGTCTATGACCGGGTTCGCGAGGATTTGCGAAAATATAAGAGGATGCCGCTGCCGCAACTGTTGAACAACGCCATCAACGAGACGCTGTCGAGAACGACGCTGACCTCGGTGACGACGATGCTTGCGCTGCTGGCGCTGGTGCTGTTCGGCGGCGAGGTGATCCGTTCGTTCACGCTGGCGATGCTGTTCGGCGTTATCTTCGGAACCTATTCGTCGATCTTCATTGCCGCCCCGCTGCTCATCCTGTTCAAGCTGCGGCCACAGGTGGTGACGGCCGACGAGGAGAAGCCGGTTGGCGGCGGCAAGGCCGTGGCGACCTGACGACTGTCGTGGCAAAAGGCATCATCATCCGTGAAGCGCATTTCCCCGGCCGCGCGCCGATCGAGGCCTATGGCAATGGCGGATTCCGTTTCGCCGAGATGTCGCATCGCGGCTCGCTGCTGTGCCTGCCGTCGGGCATCTACGGCTGGGAGCCGGCTGATCCCTTGGCATTGACGGCGGCGGATTTCGCCAAGCTGCTCAACGAGGCCGACAAGGTCGAGATCCTGCTGGTCGGCGCCGGCAAGGATCTCAGGCCGTTGCCGGCCGCGCTACGTGCCGCGCTGAAGGCGGCGGGCATTGCGGCCGATCCGATGTCAACCGGCGCGGCCGTGCGGACCTACAATGTGCTTCTGGCGGAAGACCGCGCGGTGGCCGCCGCGCTCATCGCCGTCGATTGACATGGACGATGCCGCCAAGATCGTCATGGAAACGGTGCGCGCCGCCGACCGCGACCGTTATCTGTCTGTGCTTTATGCACCCGAAGGCGCGCGCGGCGCGCTGCTTTCGCTCTATGCCTTCAACGCCGAGATATCAGGTGTTCGCGACCGTATCCGCGAGGCGCTGCCTGGCGAGGTGCGGCTGCAATGGTGGCGCGATGTCATCGTGGCCGACGACGGGGCAGCCGAGGGCGATGGGGCAAGCATCGGCCATCCTGTCGCGGACGCTTTGAAGGCCACGATTTCCACCCACCGTCTGCCAAGACCCGCCTTCGAGAACATGCTCGAAGCCCGCGTCTTCGATCTCTATGATGACCCGATGCCGTCGCGCACCGATCTGGAAGGCTATTGCGGCGAGACCGCAGCGGCGCTCATCCAGCTTGCGGCGATGGTGCTTGATCCCGTCGAGGCACCGCGTTTCGCCGAACTTGCCGGCAGGGCAGGCTGCGCGCAGGCGATGACCGGCCTGCTGCTTCTGCTGCCGCTGCACCGCAAGCGCGGGCAATGCTTTGTCCCGGCCGACATACTGGCGGCGGCAGGGTCAACGCCGGAGGAATTCGTTGCAGGCGATGGTGGGCCTGGAGCGGAACGCGCCGTGGCCGCGATGATCGCGCTGGCGCGGGAGCATCTTGCGGCATTCGAAAGCGGCGCACGGTCGTTACCGGTTTCGCTGCGCCCGGCATTCCTGCCGCTGGCCCTGTCGCGTGCCTATCTCGGCAAGATGGAAGGCTCTCGCCATTCACCGCTCACTGGCGCGGCGCGACTTTCGGCATTGCGCCGGCATTGGCTGTTGTTCCGCCGCGCGACGCAGGGCTGGCCATCCGCATAGTCATTCCATCATGACGCTTCGCTCGATCCGCCATCGCGCATCAGCGTTTCGTAGTCACGGCCGCCATAGAAGATGTTGACGATATGGACGAAATTGTCATCGACGATGTAGGCGATGACGGCGGAGTGCTCGAACGGTACCGTTCGCAATCCTGGAACAATGTCGTTGCGCATTCGGCCGCCGCGCGGTGCATTGCCGATATTTCCACAACGCACTTTGATCCGGTCGACGAAACTGTTGGCGACGCTCTCGCTCCCGCCTCGGTCGAGAATGTGGGTGACGATCGAATCCAAGTCTGCGATGGCGCCTTCGCTAAGAACGACGGCGAGACGCTGGATCATCGTTCTCTCGCGCCAATTCTGAAATTCGATCCTTCACTCTCGCGATTGCCTGGTCCAGCGGAACGTTAGGCCTCGTGTCCTCGATCGACGCCTTCACGCGCGCCCTGATCGACGCCATGCGCTCGGCATGTTCCTCCTCTTCGCGCTGGAAGGCGCGAAGTGCGGCCCGGATGACCTCGCTCGCCGATCCGAAGGAGCCGTCATCGACTTTTTCGCGGATCATGCGCGCCATGGCGGGCGTGACGGTGACTGACAGCTTCTCGGCGGGCTCCATGGAATTGCTCCCTATGATGGAGGGTGGAGTAGGATAGTATCCTACTCTCCTGCCGCCTGATCGACAAGAACAGAAAGGCGGACTACTCCGCCGCTTCCGCTCGCGAAGGCAGTCCCAACCATTCGCGACAGTCCGCCAGCGCGCGCGACGTTACCGCACGCCGCTTGGCGACGGTCTTGTCCTTGCCGCGCAGGCGCTTGCCTTCGATTTTCGGCGCCTCGACAGGTGGGAACAGGCCGAAATTGACGTTCATCGGCTGGAAGGAGCGCTTCCCAGGTTCGTCGTCGGAGACGATGTGGCCGCCGGTGATGTGGTTGAGCAGCGCGCCAAAGGCGGTGGTCAATGGCGGCAGCGACGGCGCGTGGCCCAGCCGTTCTGCGGCGGCAAAACGCCCGGCAAGCAGGCCTATTGCCGCGCTTTCGACATAGCCCTCGCAGCCGGTGATCTGGCCGGCGAAGCGCAGGCCGGGCCGGGATTTCAACTGCAGCGAGGCGTCGAGCAGCGTCGGCGAATTGATGTAGGTGTTGCGGTGCAGGCCGCCGAGGCGGGCGAATTCGGCGTTTTCGAGGCCCGGGATGGCGCGGAACACGCGCACCTGCTCGGCGTGCTTCAGCTTGGTCTGGAAGCCGACCATATTGTAGAGCGTGCCCAGCGCATTGTCCTGGCGAAGTTGCACGACGGCATAGGCCTTCACCGACGGATTGTGCGCATTGGTCAGCCCCATCGGCTTCATCGGCCCATGGCGCAGCGTCTCGACGCCGCGTTCGGCCATGATCTCGATCGGCAGGCAGCCGTCGAAATAGGGTGTGCCTTCCCATTGCTTGAATTCTGTCTTTTGGCCCTCCAGAAGCGCCCCTACGAAGGCGAGATATTGCTCCTTGTCCAGGGGGCAGTTGATGTAGTCCTTGCCGGTGCCGCCGGGGCCGACCTTGTCGTAGCGCGACTGGAACCAGCAAATGTCCATGTCGATCGTGTCGAAATGGACGATCGGCGCTATGGCATCGAAGAAGGCGAGCGCGTCGGCGCCGGTCGCTTCGGCAATCGATTGGGCAAGCGAGGGTGCGGTCAGCGGGCCGGTGGCGATGATCGCCTGGTCCCAGTCCGCCGGCGGCAGGCCTGGCACTTCCTCGCGCTGGATGGTGATGAGCGGGTGCGCTTCGAGCTTTTTGGTCACCGCTTCGGAAAATCCGTCGCGGTCGACGGCCAGCGCGCCGCCGGCCGGCACCTGGTGTGCGTCGCCGGCGCTCATGATCAGCGAACCGGCCAACCGCATTTCGGCGTGCAGCAGGCCAACGGCGTTGGTTTCGGCGTCGTCGGAGCGGAAGGAATTGGAGCAGACGAGCTCGGCCAACCCATCCGTCTTGTGCGCATCGGTGCCGCGAACAGGGCGCATTTCATGCAGCACGACTGGAACGCCGGCTTCGGCCGCCTGCCATGCCGCTTCGGAACCGGCGAGGCCGCCGCCGATGACGTGAACGGGATTTTTGCTCATGAGCGCCGGAATAGTCGCTTGTAGCTGCGATTGCAATTGGTGCGCAGAGCGACAAGCCGCTGTCGGGGAAAGCCCTGCCCCAAAACAACAACACCCGCCGGGGGAGGAGGTCCGGCGGGTGTCGTTTTGCCGGTCGATCCTCGGGAGGAGGTGAAGATCGACCATATTCGTCATCGCCGGGGAGGAGGTCGGCTTTGACGAAATTCCTTTCGCCTGATGAAGAGGGGCGAAACCCCTGGGGACGAAATTCGCCCCGGGACGAAATCTGTTTCGCCCTTGGGAAACAGCGCCCGCCGCGGGAGGAGGTGCGGCGGGCGCCGTTTTTGTGGTCAACCCTCGGGAGGAGGTGAAGGCTGACCGTATTCGTCAGGATCGGGGAGGAGGTCGATCCTGGCGAAATTCCTTGACTAGATCGCCTTGCGGGCGATGGTCTTGATCTCGTCGCGGACGATGCCGAGATCATTGAGTTGGCGGTTCGAGAGGCGACCCAGCTCGGTAACCGTCGAGCGATAAACGCGCCAGTTACGATAGTTGCGGATCAGGTTCATTGTCGTTCTCTTTTAAACTGGTTCGGACCATTTGCGGTCCGAAGAGGATTAGACCGCCTTGCGGGCGACGTAGTGGATGTCGCTGCGGCTAATGCCGAGGTCGGTCAGTTCGCGGTTGCTCAGGCGGCTCAGCTCGGAAACGGTGTCCCGGTAGCGGCGCCAGTTGCGGTAGTTGCGGATCAGGTTCATGGTATTCTCGTTTCGTCTTTCTTTCGGATCATTCCGTCTTTGTGTACGCACTGAAGATAGGTGGGGTCATATCGATTTAAAAGCGCTATTGGTGCATGGCAGCAATGCAAATTGTGCAATGCAGCATCACCGAGCGTTCACGTCTTCGACATAGATAAGCCTGAATCGGAAAATGCCGTGGCGTCAACGGTTTGGCCGGGTCGGCTGAAAAAAAGACCAAGCTGGGGGAGAAAGGCATGGCGAGCTATTCGTCACGGGTCAGGGCCGATATCGCACGATGGCTGCAGGCCGGCCTGATCGATGCCTCGACGGCCGACGCGCTGGCGCGCGACGTCGAGGCCAGTCAACGCAGATCGCTGAGCTTCGGTTCGATACTGGCGATGATGGCGGCGCTGCTGTTCGGCGCTGCCATCCTGATCTTCGTCGCCGCCAATTGGGAAGCCATCCCGCGGCTGGCGCGGGTGGCAGCGCTCTTCGCGATCATCCTCGCCGGCTATGTCGGCGGCGCGGTGCTGAAGACACGCGACCATGCGGCAATCGGCGAGGCGCTCTGGATCGTCGCCGCGGCGACGTTCGGCGGATCGATCGCGCTGATCGGCCAGATGTATCATCTGTCCGGCGACGAGGCATCGGCCTTGATCACCTGGGGCGCGGGCACGGCCCTGGCGGCGGTTGCGCTGCGCTCGAACCCGTTGACCGTCGCTTCCGTCGGCATTGCCGACGCCTGGCTGTTCCTGAGAGGGTTCGACTATTTCGGCCGCGCGGAATTTCCGCATCTCTTCGTCGTCATGGCGATCGTGCTGTTTGCCATTTCCTTCTGGACGCGCAGCCGGGCGGCGCGGCACCTGATCGTCCTGTCGGTCATCTTCCATCTCGTGCTGATGGCCATGGAATACGAAACGCTGCAAGTCGCTGTCCCGCTCGTCGTGGTGTCGGCGCTGCTTTTCGCGGCTGCGATCTTCGCGGCCGAGCCCGTCGACAGGATCGTGCAGCTTGGCGGCCGTCTGCCCCTGCACGCACTGATCGGGTTTCTTGTCGGCCTGGCCATGATCCAGTTCGAACTGGCCGATGAAAGCAGCAACAGCGGCTTTACCATTGCCTCGGCCGCAGCCCTTGCCGGCATTGTCGCGGCAATCGTGCTGGGCGGCCGCGAAAGCAGGGGCCTGCGCTGGATTGCCTATGCCGGCTTCGCCTTCGAACTCGCCATCATTTATGTGGTGATGCTGCAATCGATGCTCGGCACGGCAGGCTTCTTCCTTGCGGCCGCTGTGCTTCTCGGCATCCTTGCCCTTATCATCATCCGCGTGGAAAAACGCATGAGGGCCCCGAGCGTGGAAGGAGCGGCGGCATGATGACCGGCAAAAGACTGATCATTTCGGCGCTGGTGCTGGCGCTGATCCAGATCGGCTTCCTGAGTTGGATCATCGCCGGCCGGGCGTCGATCCTGCGCGACGGCAAGCAAGTTCTGCTCAAGGTCGAGCCGATCGATCCGCGCGACCTGCTGCGCGGCGATTATGTCCGTCTCGGCTACGAGATTTCGCGGATACCGGTGAAGCTGATTGCCAACGTCCCGGCCGGCAAATTATCGAGCGACAACACGCCAATCGTGGTCAGGCTGAAGCAGGGAACCGACGGCTATTGGGCGGTGACCGCGGCCTGGTTCGGGCAAGCGCCGGCGCCGGCAGCATCCGACGAAGCCGATATCGTCGGGCATGTGGCCGAGGGCTGGGATCTCAGCGCGGCCACGACGATCGCGCCGGATTACGGCATCGAACGCTTCTATCTGCCGGAAGGCGAGGGGATAGCGATCCAGAACGACATGCGGGTGCGGCCATTCGGCGTGCGCGTCGCAATCGCAGCCAACGGCGCCGCGCAGATCAAGGCGCTGATGGACGGCGACAAGACGCTGTTCGAGGAGCCGCTTTATTAGAAATTAGAATTGGCCCGGATTAGAATTGGGAAAGCGTGACCGGCCCGGACAGCATCAGACATGACAATTATCCTGACGACACGAGAAGACATAAATCTCGACACCGTTTTCCGCGTCGCCTGGAAAAGAGACACGGTGCGGATCAGCGACAAGGCCCTGCAGCGCATCGCCGAGTGCCGCGCGTCGTTCCTGCGTCTCATTGAAACCGACCCTGTGCCGGTCATCTATGGCGTAACCACCGCCATGGGAGAACTGGCGAGCAGGCGGCTCGAACCTGGCGAGCGGGCTCGCCATGCGCGCATCAGGGCGTTCGCGGCCGCCACGTCATTCGGCGAACCTTTGCCTGATCGCGTGGTGAGGGCGATCGTGCTCGCCCGCCTGGCGAATTTCCTCGAAGGAAATGCCGCGACCACGCCACGCATCGCGCTCGCCGTCGCCGCGATGCTGGACGGCGGACCCATGCCCAGGGTGCCATCCTCCGGCCAGGGCGGCGCCGGTGAAATACTCGCCCTCTATCCACTGTTTGCGGAACTTTCGACGCGCTTCGAGCTGGAAGTCAAGGAGCGGGGATCCCTCATCAACGGGTCGCCCTGCGCTGCCGCGCTGGTGGCCGACGCGGCCTTGGCGGCTCGCCGCCGCATTCGCCTTGCCGAAAAAGTCTTTGCGCTTTCGATCGAAGCGTTTCGCGCGCCGCTCGAACATTACGACCCGGCGCTCGACGCGCTTTGGGGCGATGAACACGAAGCAGCGGCCCTGCGGGGATTGAGGGCGTTTCTTGCCGGCGCCGGCACCGGGCGCCGCAATTATCAGGCGCCGGTCAGCTACCGCATCGTCCCTCGCATCCTCGGACACGCGCATCGCGCGCTGACATCGGCGGAGCGGGCGGCCACCGTGTCGCTCGCTTCGGTATCGGACAACCCGGTGTACATCCCGCCCGACGACGTGCATCCGCTCGGGCGCTGCATCAGCACGGGCGGCTATCACAATGCCATGGCAACACCCGCTCTGGATGACCTGGCGGCGATATGGGCCGATATCTGCCTGTTGTGCGACCGCCATGCCTCGAAGCTTCTGAACGGCAAGGTATCGCTGCTGCCCGACCTGCTGCTGGCCGGGCGTGACTGGAGCGACAGCGACGGTCACGGCAATGTCGGCTATGTGCCGATGGCGATCACGGGTTATCTGGAGCAGGCGAAACTTGCGGCGCAACGCACCTTCATCCCGGGAACCGAATCGGCCGGCGCCGGCCAGGACGACGTCGCGACGACGGTCTTCCTCGCATGGACGAAGGAAGCGCGCGCCGGCCGCTGCCTCGATGCCGCGATGGCGATGCTGGCCGTGATCGCCTCGCAGGCATTGCATGTCACCGAGCGCGCGGCGCCGCCGGCGCTTCAGTCGTTCGTCGCCGATGTCAGAAGCATCGTGCCGCCTGTCGGCGACGATCGCGTGCTGGGGCCTGAACTCGCGAATTTGACCGAATGGTTCACCCGGCAGGTTTTCGAGGCGTAGACCACCGTAGGTGGTGCGGATGAAGGGACTCGAACCCCCACGCCTTTCGGCACTGGAACCTAAATCCAGGGCGTCTACCAATTCCGCCACATCCGCGCTGCCCGGCAATCCCATGTAGCCATCATTCTGTCAATGTCGCGGTCAAAATAGGGGTCGTTCGCCGGCGCATGATCCCGAAAATCGAAGATCGATTTTTGGGAAGGATCTTGCGCCAAAATCAGGGGGCTACAGCGTCCTTTGCGCGTCCAGGAGGACGCGCGGCGCTGTGGATGCGAAGATGGTTGAAAATTAGCCGCGCCTGTGACAAAAGGCGTGTCGAATGTGACGGGACGCGACGATCCGCTTCTGCAGAATGTGATAAGAAGTAGGAAAAACAAAGACTTATTCACATTTGGAGCGTATTTCTGGAGGATTTGAGCCGCGTTGGGCGGACAGATCGCCAAGTCCCGCACCAAAGCCATTCCCGGCGAGATCATACCGGCAGGCTGTAAACGGCAGGAGCCGTTTGGCGGCCCCATTGATGAAAACAAAGGTTTTATGATGCAGGTCACCGAAACGCTCAACTCCGGTCTCAAGCGCGAGATCAAGATCACCGTGCCGGCCGGTGACATGGAAGCCAAGCTGATGGCGCGGCTTTCCGACGCCAGGAGCAAGGTCCGCATCAACGGCTTCCGCCCCGGCAAGGTGCCGGTGCAGCACCTGCGCAAGGTCTACGGCAAGTCGTTCATGGCCGAAGTGGTCAACGAGATCCTCAATGATTCGACCCGTTCGATCATCACCGGGCGCGGCGAAAAGGCCGCCATGCAGCCCGAAGTGATCATGACCGAGGACGAGAAGGAGGCCGAGAAGATCCTTGCCGGCGGCGCCGACTTCGAGTTCCGCCTGAACTACGAGATCATCCCGCCGATCGAGATCAAGGATTTCTCCGACATCAAGGTGACGCGTCAGGTTTTCGACGTGCCTGACACCGAGATCGACGAGCAGGTCCAGCGTGTCGCCGAATCGGCGCGCAGCTACGAGCCGAAGGCCGGCAAGGCCGCCGAAGGCGACCGTGTGACGATCGACTATGTCGGCAAGATCGACGGCGAAGCCTTCAACGGCGGCGCCGGCACGGACCAGCCGCTGGTGCTCGGCTCCAAGGAATTCATTCCCGGCTTCGAGGACCAGCTCATCGGCAGCAAGGCCGGCGACGAGAAGCAGGTCACGGTCACGTTCCCGGAAAACTACCAGGCGGCGCATCTTGCCGGCAAGGAAGCCACCTTCGACGTAACCGTCAAGGAAGTGTCCAAGCCCGGTGCATTGGAAATCAACGATGAAACGGCCAAGAACCTTGGCCTGGAGTCGCTGGAGCGCCTGCGTGAAGTGGTGCGCACCCAGATCGAGAACCAGTTCGGGTCGATGACGCGCCAGAAGGTCAAGCGCCAGCTGCTCGACCAGCTCGACGCTGCTTACTCGTTCGAGGCGCCGTCGAAGCTCGTCGAGGCCGAGTTCAACAACATCTGGAACCAGGTCAACCGCGATCTGGAAGCCGCCGGCCGCACCTTCGCCGACGAGGAGACGACGGAAGAAGAGGCGCGCGCCGAATATATGCGGCTTGCCGAGCGCCGCGTGCGTCTCGGCCTGGTCCTTGCCGAAATCGGCGAGAAGGCCGGCGTTACCGTGTCGGACGAGGAATTGCAGCGCGGCCTGTTCGAGCAGGTGCGCCGCTATCCGGCCAACCAGCAGCAGGAAGCCTTCGAATTCTACCGCGGCAATCCCGAAGCATTGAACACGCTGCGCGCGCCGATATTCGAGGAGAAGGTTGTCGATCATCTCCTCGGTCAGATCTCCGTCACCGACGTCAAGGTCAGCAAGGAAGAGCTGATGGCCGACGACGAAGACACCGAGACGGCCAAGGCGAAGCCGGCGAAGAAAGCCGCTGCCAAGAAGGCCGACGCCAAGCAGGCTGACGCCAAGACGGCCGACGATGCGGAAGAGCCGAAGAAGAAGGCCGCGCCGAAGAAAAAGGCTGCCAAGGACGCCGAATAAGACGCCGTTGTGCTGAATTTGAAAGGCCGCCCTCGAGGCGGCCTTTTTCGTTGATCGCTGCCCAGCTTGCCTACCAGGCCGTGGCCATAAGAATAAAACAGGCCGCTGTCGTCACCGCCGCCGCCTTAACCGCGAGGCAAATGCTTAATCGCGAGGCAATTGATTGACGAGGATTCGCATCACGGTCACTCGCTTGGGCAGTTCAACGAGAAATTCCTGGTCGCGCGTCAGGTGGTGGACCTTGTTCGGGTCGCCGCCAGTGAAGCTCGCCATGGCTTCGACGTCAGGCCAATACGAGATCGTCACGAACTCTGTTTCTTCCTCGCGATCTTCGCGAAACAACTGCACGCCGAGTGCCTTCTCCTGAAGCGGCGGAATGCCTTCGCGGCGTAAGTACGGCTCGTAGGCGTCCGCCAGATCACGGCGTGTCCTTCCGCGCCAGATCCGGGCAATTGTGGCGTAGTCGGTCATGAAGCGCTCCTCTCGATTGGTTATGGTGGATTGGCGGCGATAGCGGAATCCGCTGCGGTGTCGTGCGAGCGATCAATGCAGGACCTCACCGAGAAACCGGCGCACCAACGGCAGAGCGACCTCGAAATGGGTCTCCAGCAGCCAGTGTCCTGCGTCGTTCAGCAAATGCAGCTCGGCGTCGGGGAGATCGCGCTGATAGGCACGCGCTGCCGGCTCGGGCATGTATTCGTCCTTCGGTCCCCAAAGGATCATTGCCGGAGGCCGATGCTCGCGCAGGTATGCCTGGTAACGAGGGAACCAGTCGAGATTGGCCTCGAGCTTCTCCATCAGTCCGACTGAAAGCGCACGGCGCACAGGCGTATCCATCAGCGGCCAATGCAATTTCCACAGATCGGGCGGGACGCGTTGGGCGACGTCGTCATCGACTTCGCCTACGAACTCGGCGCGAAAGCCGTCTTCGCTCACCGCCTTTTCGAGTGGCGCGCGGTTCGCTGGTGAGGGATCCCGCCAGAAGCGCCGGATCGTTTCGTACTTGGGGCCAAGGGCATCCGCGTAGATATCGCCGTTCTGGATGACGAGGGCCTTGATCCGCGATGGGTGCGCTATAGCGTGGCGCAGGCCGATCTGCGACCCGTAGTCGTGCAGCCATAGCGCGTAGCTGTCGAGCTCCAGCGCGTCGGTGAACCGCTCCAGGAAAGTTGCATAGGCGTCAAAATCATAACCGAACCGTGCCGGATCGGGGGTTCCACTGTAGCCAAAGCCGGGGAAATCCGGCGCGACCGCCCGCCACCGATCGGCGAGCGCCGGCATCAGCCGGCGATATTGGAAGGATGAGCAGGGATAGCCATGCGGAAGCAGCAACACCGGCGCGGCTTCAGGACCTGCTTTTCTGTAAAAGATTGTCTCGCCGTCGATCGTGAGGGTGCCGTGGCGCACCTCCAAGATGCTCCTGTCGTTCATGGATGCTTCCCTGGTCTTTGATCTTGCGGACACTGAACCGTAGCTGGTCTAACGCCTTCAACCGGCATGCGTTCCGACCGCGCGCCAATCGAGCTGCCGCACCGCCCCGGGGCCAATCTTGTTACCTCGGCTTCTTCTATCTGCTGGCCAGATTCCGTGGTATGTAGATGCCGCAATTCCATGGGGGAGACGCGGAATTTCCGTTCTCTCGTGTAAGGGACGCATGCCGGCGAAAATGTCGGCATGTGCAGGTCGTCCAAGGCAGATCTGGCGATCCGGGAGGGAAATGCCATGCGCGCAATCGCGTTTTTCGCCGTCGTGTCCGTTGCGACGTTCATCACGAACCAATCCCAGGCGCAGGACGCCGCCGCCGGTGAGAAGGTCTTTGCCAAATGCAAGGCCTGCCACGTCGCCGACGAGGACAAGAACAAGATCGGCCCGTCGTTGAAGGGCGTCATCGGCCGGACGGCCGGCACGCATCCGGGGTTCAAATATTCCAAACCCATGACCGAGGCGGGTGCATCCGGCGTCAAATGGGACGAAGCCACGCTGACGGACTACCTTCGCGATCCCAAGGCGATGGTCAAAGGCACGAAGATGGCGTTTGCCGGCCTCAAGAAGGACGAGGATCTCGCCAACGTCATCGCCTATCTGAAGCAATTCTCCAAATGACCCGGTTCTTCCACCAGGAAGTAACCCGGTTCTTCCGCCAGGAAGTAACCCGGTTCTTCCGCCAGGAAGTAACCTGGCTCTTCCGCCGGCCGATGGGCCGGCCAGATTGCCTGCCGCCACCAGTGGTCGCCTGAAATGTCGGCTCAGGAAAGCGGCCTTAAGGATACCGGTATCCAGATTTCGGAAGCGACGGCCAGCGATTTCTTCGCGCTTCTGAAACCACGTGTCATGGCGCTTGCTGTTTTTACCGCTTTCGTCGGCCTGATGGTGGCGCCAGGCGCGATGAATCCGGTCATCGCCGTGATCGCAATCGGTGCAATCGCGGTTGGGGCAGGAGCGGCCGGGGCACTCAACATGTGGTACGATGCCGATATCGATGCGTTGATGTCGCGCACGTCAAAGCGGCCGATCCCATCGGGCCGCGTCACGCCAGGCGAAGCTCTCGGCTTCGGCTTGGTGCTTTCCGCACTTTCGGTCATGACGCTTGGCGTGCTGGTGGGGTGGCCTGCCGCATCGCTGCTGGCCTTCACCATCTTCTTCTACGTCGTCATCTATACGATGTGGCTGAAACGCTCGACGCCGCAGAATATTGTGATAGGCGGCGCCGCGGGGGCCCTTCCTCCGGTGATCGGGTGGGCGGCCGCCACCGACGCCATCGGGGTTGAAAGCCTCGTCCTGTTCCTGATCATTTTCCTCTGGACGCCGCCGCATTTCTGGGCGCTCGCGCTGTTCAAGATCGGCGACTATGCCGCGGCCGGCATCCCTATGATGCCGAACGTGGCCGGCCAGGCTTCGACGAGAAAACAAATTTTCGCCTATTCACTGATCCTGGCGCCAATCGGCGTGCTGCCCTGGGCTGTCGGGTTCGCGAGCGGACTGTATGGGATTGTCTCGGCCGCATTGGGCGCGGGGTTCATCTGGCATGCCTGGAGGCTTCTGGTCGACAATGAGATGAAACGCGCAAAGGCGCTGTTTGCCTATTCGATTCTCTATCTTTTCGCGATCTTTGCCGTGCTGCTTGCCGACACCATTGCCGTGCGTGCCGTCATGTCAGTTGGAAATTGAAGGGCATGACCTGCCTCGTGGCGGCGTTGCCGTCTCGTGGTTGCATCGAAAGTCGGCGGGGCCTGATGTTCTCGGACTGCCTGCCGGGTTGAGACGGCCCGGCCCCTCGAGGAAGTTGCATCCAAGGCCGGCTCAAAAGCTCACGTTGGCAGTGCACAGAATCCCAGCAACAGCAGAATAACCACGCCAAGGCCGAGTATGAGAACGGTCTTTCCATCCATGACCTTCACCCTTCAACCCACTTTTGAGAATATCGAAGAAAGGCCATTAGAGCTAGCCTGATCACCGGAGCCGCGCTGTTCTGACAAAGGGCGACAAACGCCATGCGAGAGCGTATGTTGATCATGGTGCAGGTTGCGGTTTTGCGTGACCAGTCATGCTGAACGACAGCACCGTGAAACCGCGATCCACCGGACCTGGTCTGGAGGAATGGTCATGGCAAGTTTTCACGTGATTGCAGGCGCCAGCGAGACGCTGGAGCATACCAGAATTCGAAAGATCGGCGTTTCCGACCTTTTCGACGCGCTCAGGCGTGGCGTCGACGATTTCATGGTCAAACCGTCGCACATCGTTTTTCTCTGCCTGATCTATCCGCTTGTCGGCGTCGTGCTCGCTGTCTGGACATCGGGCAACAATGCGTTGCCGTTGTTGTTTCCGCTGGTGTCAGGTTTTGCGCTGATCGGCCCATTCGCGGCGCTCGGCCTCTACGAAATCAGCCGGAGGCGGGAGGCCGGCCTCGACACCTCCTGGAGCCATGCCTTCGAGGTCAGGAATTCTCCGGCGCTGCCGGCCATCGCGGCGGTCGGGATCATGCTGCTTGCGATCTTCATCGCCTGGCTGTTGACCGCGCAGGCATTCTACCAGCAGGTGTTCGGCCCAGCGCCGCCGGAATCGCTCTCCGGCTTCATCAATGAAATATTCGCCACGGGACGCGGCTGGACGCTGATTATCCTGGGCCACGCTATCGGCTTCGTCTTCGCGGTGGTCGTGCTGTGCACCACGGTCGTCGCGTTCCCGCTATTGCTCGACCGCGACGTCGGCGCCTACGAGGCCATCCACACCTCGGTGCGCGTGGTTCTGGCGAACCCGTTCGTGATGGCTGTCTGGGGATTGATCGTCGCCGTGGCGCTGATCATAGGCTCGCTGCCGGTGTTCGCCGGGCTGGCGGTGGTGCTGCCGATCCTCGGTCATGCCACCTGGCACGTCTATCGGAAAGTTGTGGAATCGCCGATGTCCACCAAACCGGCGGGCTGAAAAATCCTGCCTTGCCGCACCGGCGGGAATGCCGGTGCGGGTGGGACGGAGCGTTCAGTATGCCGGATAGCTGAAGCGGGCCTGGTGCGCGTCGCTGGTCAGGTTGCGGAAATCCTTGCCGCTGACATGCACCAGCGTCTTGTGG
This sequence comes from Mesorhizobium sp. M9A.F.Ca.ET.002.03.1.2, assembly GCF_003952365.1. NCBI lineage: Bacteria > Pseudomonadati > Pseudomonadota > Alphaproteobacteria > Hyphomicrobiales > Phyllobacteriaceae > Mesorhizobium > Mesorhizobium sp. M9A.F.Ca.ET.002.03.1.2. Next base: position 4,528,273 of record NZ_CP034443.1, read on the forward strand.
TCGCCGCCCTCGAAATAGATGTCGGCCGCATCACCGAGGCTTTCATCGAGGATCACCGGCACATCGTAGGCCGCGCCGATCGGCGGAACGGCGCCGGTGTCGCAATCCTCGAAGAGCGAAACCACCTCATCTTCGGAGGCGAGCCCGATACGTTTGTCCATGACGTCCTGCAACGTGCCGAGCTCGATCCTGTGCGTGCTGGGAACCACGGCCAGCGCATAGCCACCCTCGTGGTGAACGACCACCGACTTGGCCATTATGCTGCCGGGCACATGTGCCGCTATGGCGGCCTGCCTGCTTGTCGATGTGCGATGATGCGCGACGGTGTCGTAGGACACGCCTTTCCCGTCGATAAAGTCCTTCAGTCTGTTTGCGATCGTCATATTGAGCCTCCCTTGCTGGAGTTCGCGACGGGAAAACGACCGATATCGTTCTCCTTCTGTCGTTCCGCTGATGACAAAAATGGGCCAGCTGCCGATCGTTTCAAGGCAAGGCATACAGAGCGGACGCAAACCTCCCGAGCTTGACGGGAAATGCTGGCGAAAAGCCTGAGTTCGGATTGCGCGTCAGGGCTGGGCCCCGAAAAACACCATCCGGGTGAGAAGCGTGTAATCCGCTTCGAAGACCATCATCGTCACGAACACCAGCACCAGTATCGGCGGCAATATGATCGCATACGCCAGCGCCAGCCTTTCCCAGGCCATGTGCATGAAGACCGCGACGATAAGCCCAGCCTTGAGCATCATGAAGATCAGGATCAGCGACCATCTGAGATAGCCGTGGAGGCCCAGATAATCGACCAGATAGGAACAGGCGCTGAGGATGAACAGCCATGCCCAGACCACCAGGTAGAGCTTGATCGGGTGCTCCTGATGAACGTCCGCATCGGCGACGCCGGTCGTCGTCGCGTCATGCGGGTGACCAGCGTGAAGTGCGTGTTGCCCCAGGCCGTTTGCGGTTGCTTCAGCCATGTCTGCCTCTCACCAAAGATAGAAGAATGCGAAAATGAACACCCAGACCAGGTCGACGAAATGCCAGTAGAGTCCCATGATCTCGACGTTCTCGTAGCGGCCCTTGCGGCTGGTGAAGAAACCGGGCCGTCCCGTGTCGTAATCGCCGCGCCAGACCTTTCGCGCCACGATGATCAGGAAGATCACGCCGAACGTCACATGCGTGCCGTGGAAGCCGGTGATCATGAAGAAGGATGACCCGAACTGCGCGGCGCCCCAGGGATTGCCCCACGGCCGCACCCCCTCGGTGATCAGCTTGGTCCATTCGAAGGCCTGCATGCCGACGAAGGTCGCGCCGAGTGCCGCGGTCAGAAGCATGAGGACCGCCGTCTTGCGGCGGTCGCGGCGATAACCGTAATTGACCGCCATGGCCATCGTTCCGCTGCTCGAGATCAGCACGAAGGTCATGATGGCGATCAGGATCAGCGGGATATCCGAGCCGCCAATATGAAGGGCAAAGACCTTGCTCGGATTGGGCCACGGTACCCGAGTGGACATGCGCGCGGTCATGTAGGAGAGCAGGAAGCAGCCGAAGATGAAGGTGTCGCTGAGCAGGAAGATCCACATCATGGCCTTGCCCCAGGACACGTTCTTGAACGCGCGCTGATCCGAGGACCAGTCGGCGGCGACGCCTCGCAAGCCCGCCGGCCGCGGCTGTGCCTGGCCGATATGCGTCACTGTCGTCTCTGCCATCCGCCCGGCCCTCCTAGGTCAGCAACTGTCGGCAAATCTCGATGAACGTCGCGGCCCAGCCGGCCAGAAGCGCGAAGATCGCGAGCCAGACGAAAAGCAGGAAATGCCAGTACATGGCGCACAATTCGACGCTGAGGCGAAGCCGCTCCGGCCGTGCTCCGTTCCAGGCGCCGGCAGCGGTTCTGCTCAGGCCCACCAGCCCTCCCAGAATGTGCAGGCCATGCATCCCGGTTATCAGGTAGAAAAAACTGTTGGCTGGATTGGCGGTCAGCAAGTAGCCGTCGGCGGTCAGTTCCCGCCATGCCACAAGCTGTCCGATCAGGAAGGCAAGCGCGGTGAGCCCGGCCGTGGCGAGGCCGAGCCTGACCGTGTCGATTTGGCCCCGGCGTGCGGCGACCGAGGCGCATTGCAGCGCGATGCTGCTCAGGACCAGCACGCCGGTATTGAACCAGAGCACGCGCGGTAACGGCAGCGCCTGCCAGTCCGACAGCGCCATGCGCATGAAATAAGCGCTGGTGAACAGCGCAAACAGGCAGCCGACGACGGCAAGGAAGACGCCGAGGCCGATCTTGGCGGTCGGCAGCGTCGATCCTTCCAAGCCGATAGTATCGCCGATCACACCTTGCTCGAGCCATGGCTTCGCCGTCAGCCGCTGGTGGGAAAGCCACCATCCGGCAAAGCCGGCGATCACGAGAAGGAAGACCAGAATGACGCTCATGCCGGCTCCCTTGAGGAGCCGAAGGAGCCCGGCATGTTTTGCGGGATAAAGTCCTCCTTGGCGCCCGGCACGCTGTAGTCATAGGCCCAGCGATAGACGATCGGCAGTTCCTTGCCGAAATTGCCATGGGCGGGCGGTGTTTCGGGCGTCTGCCATTCGAGTGTCGTGGCGCGCCACGGATTGCCGCCGGCCTCCCGGCCATGGCGGATGCTCCAGATCAGATTGAACAGGAACACGATCTGAGCAAAGCCGACGAGGAATGCCATGATGCTGATGAAAGAGTTCAGATTGTGGGCCGACTCGGTCATGACAGTCATGTCGGTCAGTTCGTTGTAGCGCCGCGGCACGCCCATCAGGCCGATGTAGTGCATGGGAAAGAAAATCAGGTAGGCACCGAGGAAGGTGACCCAGAAATGGAACTGGCCCAGCCTCTCGTCCAGCATCCGGCCGGTGACCTTCGGGTACCAGTGATAGATCGCGCCGAAGATCACGAGAATCGGGGCAACGCCCATGACCATATGGAAATGGGCAACGACGAACATCGTGTCCGACAGCGGAACGTCGACGACGACATTTCCGAGAAACAGCCCGGTCAGCCCGCCATTGACGAAGGTGACGATGAAGGCCAGGGCAAAAAGCATCGGGATGGTGAGGTGGATGTCGCCGCGCCACAGCGTCAGCACCCAATTGTAGACCTTGATCGCGGTCGGGACGGCAATGACCAGTGTCGTGGTGGCGAAGAAGAAGCCGAAATAGGGGTGCATGCCGCTGACATACATGTGGTGCGCCCAGACCACGAAGCTCAGCGCGCCGATGCCGACGATGGCCCAGACCATCATCCGGTAGCCGAAGATGTTCTTGCGCGCATGGGTGCTGATCAGGTCGGATACGATGCCGAAGGCCGGAAGCGCCACGATATAGACCTCCGGGTGGCCGAAGAACCAGAACAGATGCTGGAACAGGATCGGGCTGCCGCCGCCGTGCTGCAATTGTTCGCCCATCTCGACGATGGCCGGCATGAAGAAGGAGGTGCCGAGCGCACGGTCGAACAGCATCATCACGCAGGCGACAAACAGCGCGGGGAACGCGAGCAGCGCCATGACGGTCGCGGTGAAGATACCCCAGACAGTCAGCGGCAGGCGCATCAACGTCATGCCGCGCGTACGCGCCTGCAGCACCGTCACGACGTAGTTCAAGCCGCCCATCGTGAAGCCGATGATGAACAGGATCAGCGAGACGAGCATCAGCATGATGCCCCAGTCCTGGCCGCCTGGTGTGCCGGTCATGATCGCCTGCGGCGGGTAGAGCGTCCAGCCGGCGCCCGTCGGTCCGCCGGGCGCAAAGAAGCTCGACACCAGAACCAGCACGGCGAGCAGGTAAATCCAGTAGCTCAGCATGTTGACATAGGGAAAAACCATGTCGCGAGCGCCGACCATCAACGGGATCAGGTAGTTGCCGAAACCACCCAGGAAGAGTGCCGTGAGCAGGTAGATCACCATGATCATGCCGTGCATGGTGATGAACTGGTAGTAGGCTTCCGGGGTGATGAAGTCGAACGTGCCGGGGAAGCCGAGCTGCAGCCGCATCATCCAGGACAGCACCAGCGCCACCATGCCGATTGCCGTCGCCGTCGCCGAATACTGGATGGCGATGACCTTGGCGTCCTGCGAAAAGACGTATTTCGTCCACCAGCTGTGAGGATGGTAGAGTTCCATCTCCGCGACTTCGGCGGGCGGAATGGCATCTGCAGGTGTGGTATCGACCATACGAAACACCTCTGTATGCTTTTCGGCGAGACTCGACGGTTTCGAGCCCTGCCGCAATTTCAACCCACGTCGCCGTCTTTCCCCGGCGTCTACTCTGCCGAGCCCACCTGCTGGGGGGCCGACAATTGCGCGAAAGTCTGCTGCTCGCCGAGCCAGGCGAGGTAATCTTCCTGCGTATCGACCATGACCACGCCATGCATCAAAGGATGCCCCTGGCCGCAAAGTTCGGCGCACAGGACCTGGAAGGTTCCGGTCTTGGTCGGGGTGAACCAGAAATAGGTGACCGAGCCCGGGATCATGTCCATCTTGGCGCGGAATTCCGGCACGTAGAAATCATGCAGCACATCGATCGAGCGGAGCAGCATCTTGACCGGCTTGCCGACCGGCAGATGCAGATCGGCCGCTTCGACCACGACATCGTCCTGACCGTTGGGATCGCCAGCGATGACGCCCAGGGGATTTTCAGCGCTGACGTTGCTGGTGTCGGATGTGCCGAGCTTGCCGTCCTTGCCAGGCAGGCGGAAACTCCACTGCCATTGCTGGCCAACGACTTCGACAACGGTCGCGTCGCTTGGAACGTTGACGAACTGGCTCCAGACGAACAGGCCGGGAACCAGCAAGGCGGTGACCCCGATCGCGGTGACGATGGTCAGCCACCATTCGAGCCGCTTGTTCTCGGGTTCGTATGCCGCCTGATTGCCTTCCCGATGACGGAAGCGGAAGACGCAATAGGCCATGAATAGCACGACGGCGGCGAAGACGACGCCGGTGATCCAGAAGGTGATGATGATGGTGTTGTCGATATAGTCCCAGTTCGAGGCAATCGGCGTCCACCACCATGGGCTCAGGAAGTGGAACAACACTGAGCCCACAACTACCAAAACGAGTACAAGCGCGATGGCCATATCCCGTTTCCTCCCGGCATTCCAAAGGGCGCGAAGTCGTCCCAGGAAATGCCGTGTGCATCATAGCTCGATTTCCAATCGAAATTCTAGTGTGGGTCTTCCGGTCGCCCGAAAACGCAATGGCGACGATGTGGAAAAACCAAGAAGAAGGCCGGCGAAGAAGAAGGCTGCGGCGAAGAAAAACCTGCCAAGGACGCCGAATAACCCAGCAATTCTGCCGAATTGTGAAAGGCCGCCCTCGATACGGCGTCCACTTGGACGCACAAAGTACACTTTTGAACTCTTACTATTTACGCAACGTGCTGTCCGAGAATCGATTCCGATTTCGGACCGATACGGGTAGGCAATTGATTCGTGCCTAAACAGCGTTTGGCGGCTGGCGGTGCGAGGTTTTGATCATTATCTGCACCGTGTCGCAAAGTGCAGGGGCTGTTGGAGGGATCATTGAAGCTATTCGTCGGCACCGGAGGCGTGGTCGCCACGGCGTTCCTCCTCGCTTCGGTCTGCGGCATCGCCCAGGCCAATAGCGCTCTTGACAATTGGCGGTTCGACACGGGCAACGATGGTCTGGTCACCGCCTCGCTCCATGCCACCAACAAGCTCATCACCGGCGGCGGCGCCTTGCGCTACAGCCCGGTCCTGACAATTGCCTGCCGCGCGAATGGTGAACCGCGCTGGAGCGAACGGCTGCAGTTGAACGATGCCGTCTCCGCCAGCCGGACCATCACCGTGTCGGTGACTGTCGACAAGGCCGGCAAAGTCAACGAGAGCTGGTCGGTCGGCACGCGAGGCAGGACGCTGGTTCGAGACGGTGCCGACGGCATCAGGCGACTGGTTTCAGCAAAACGGCTTCAGCTGTCCTGGCGCTTCGGGCTGCTGTCGGGGCGAGGCGAGGCCGATTTCGACCTTGCCGGGTTCAGCGAGGCGCTCGGCCAGATCGCCGGCGCCTGCAACACCGAATTGCCGTGAGCAGATCAGCAACGGCTTAAAACGCGACTGCGGCGTCGGCGTCCATCGCTCTCACCGGCACCAGTTCTCAATCGCCAGTGCAATCGCCTTTGTGCAATCGACAAGATCGCGGACCGACACACGCTCGTTGGGTTGATGGGCTTGAGCCGGATCTCCCGGGCCGAAATTGACGGTCGGGGTATTTCCCAGGCCCGTCGGCAAGCCGATATCGCTGTGCGCACCGAAACCTGACAGTGCCGGCGACAGATTTGCCTTCTCGACCGCGCCCTGGAATACGGCGACGAACGGGTTGTCGGCCGGAATTTCCGCGCAGTCGGCATCGAGGATCCATTCCACGCGGGCGGGATGTTCGCGCAGATAGGGGTCGGCCTGGCAAATGTTGAGGACATGTTCCTCGATCTCGCGTTTGACGTTGCCGCCGAGGCCGAACTCGTCTTTTTCGCTCGGAAGGTATTGTGCATCGATGATGATCTCGGCCCTGCCGGCCATGGAGGAGGGGTGCTCGCCGGCGTTCATCTGGGTCACGATGATCTGGTTCGGCAGGTCCATGAGAGGATGGTTCTTCCTCGGGTCGAACATCCAGCGGCGGTTCAATATGTCGATGCCGTCGAGCATCTGCCTGCACAGCTGCACCGCATCGACCGGACCGCTCGAATACCAGGCATTCGGTGTCAGCTCGGCGTGGCCGCCGATGCCGTCGATGATGATGCGTCCCCATAGGATGCCGTGGCACAGGGGCGCGATCCGGTTGGCTGTCGGCTCCGTCATGATGCCGGCGTCGGCGCGAAAGCCGCGGTCGACCATCGCAAGCGAGCCCATGCCGCCGATCTCTTCGTCGACCACCGTCGTAAAGACGATGTCGCCCGAAAGGGGCGTTTGAAGCTCTTTCAGGATTTCCACGGCCATCAGCATGCAGGCGACGCCGCCTTTCATGTCGACGGTTCCACGGCCATGCAGAAAGCCGTCTTTCAAAACCGGTTGGAACGGATCGGTTGTCCAGTGTTCCGGCGCTCCCGGCGGCACGACATCGATGTGACCGGTGAGCATGATCGATCGGCCGCCGCCCTTGCCTTGCAGGACGCCACCGAGATTTGGCCTGCCGTCGAACGTCCGGCCCTTGTTGGCGCCGGGCCGGCCTTTGTACTTTTCGTAAAGTGCCGGCCCGTCTGGATCCCAGAGATCCGTTGTGAAACCCAGCCTTTCCAGTCGTTTTTGCAGATAGAGCTGGCAGTCTCTTTCGCCGGGGCCTGCCTCTTTCGGATTCGACTTGACGATGGACGGGAACGCTACGAGGTCGCTGAGTGTCTCGACGATGCGTTCGGCCTGCGTCTCCACGCGCTCGGCGATGATGTCCTCGAAAGACGGCATGAATTATCTCCAACGTTGGGAAAGTCGATCGGCGAGAAGCACGAACACCAAAAGAGCGCCGACGATACCCAGCTGCCAGACCGTGTTGACGTTAAGCTGCAAAAGTCCGGTCTTGAGCGTCACCAGCAGGATGACGGCCGCAAGAACGCCGCCTACGCCGCCGCGGCCGCCCGAGATCGCAATGCCGCCCAGCATTGCGGCGGTCAGCGATTCCAGTTCGAGATTCTGCCCGATATTGGGCCGGCCGCTTCCGAGCCATGCCAGCGAGATCAGCGCCGCGGCACCCGAAAGTGCGCCGCTCAACCCGTACAGGATGAGCCGTGCACGATCGACCGGAATGCCGACCAGATGCGCCGCCCGCTCATTGAACCCGATCGCATAGATCCAGCGGCCCCAGGCCGTCCACATCAGCACGATCCCCGCGATTGCGAAGACAGGAATTGCGATCGTGAGGAAGGGAACCGGAATGCTCGAGAAAACGCCACGCCCCCAGATCAGGAGCCAGCCCGGCACGCCGGATTGTGCCGCCCCTCCGGTCAGGGCCAGCGCAAGGCCCGAGTAGATGAAGAACGTGCCGAGCGTTGCGATCAGCGGAAGGATGGAAAGCCTTGTGACGAGGATGCCGTTGAAAGCGCCAAGAATGGCCCCGGCGAAAACACATGCCGCCGGCAGGAGAAACGACGGCAGGCCCGCCTTGAGAACGAGCATGCCGAATATGGCCGAAAGCGAAACAATCCCGCCGACGGAGAGATCGATGCCGGCTCCGCCTGCCATGACGACGATTGCCTGCCCCAGGGAGACGAGCGCCAGTATGGTTGAAAACTGGAGGATCGTCGTAACCGTTGCCAGGCTGAACACCGACGGCTTCAAGACCAGCAGGACGAAGACGACAATGACCCACAACAGCGCCAGCAGGGTGAGGACAAGCGCCGGACCCTGTAGATTGCGGATACGGTTCATTTGCCGGCCCACCGAAACCGCGAGAGGGACAGACGATTGGAAAGGACCTCGAAACTGAGCACGCCGATCAGCAGTCCTCCGGTCACCACCGGTTGCCACAGGGAAGGAATTCCGACCAGCAGCAGGCCGTTCTGGAGGAGCCTCAGGAGCAGGACGCCAAGGACGGTGCCGACAAGGCTGCATTTCCCTCCCAGTATGCTGGTTCCGCCGAGAACCACGGCCGCGATCGCATCAAGCGCCAATGTGCTGCCGACGGTCATTTCGACGTTGCGATAGTTGGCGACATAAAAGGTGGCGGCGAGACCGGTGAGGGCGCCGCTGATGATGAAGGTCGCAAATCTGACCTTGATCACGGGGATGCCGGACAAGCGGGCCTTTTCTTCCGAGTTGCCGATGGCAAGCAGATGCAGGCCAAAGGGCGTTCGCCGCAGGGCGACCCAGACGGCAAGATAGGCGAGCGCGATCACATAGGCGGCGATTGGCAGGCCAAGAATGGTCGTTCCAAGCAGGATCGTCAGCCCGGTCGGCAGGCCCGAAAGCCATTGGCCGCCAAGCAGGACGAAGATTGCCGTCCGGTGGACACCGAGAAGACCAAGCGTCCCGACAATGGCCGGCACCCGGCCAAGCACAATGACGGCGGCTGCCACAAGGCCTAGCAGCGCGCCCGTGAGCGGGCCGACAAACGCTGTGAGCACCGGGTCGACACCGGCTCCGAGCGCGCGGCCAACCCCGATCGCCGCCAAGCCCATGACGACGCCGACGGATACATCGATGCCGCCCATGGCCAGGAGCAACATCATGCCCAGGCCGACCAGGAGCAACTCGATGCTGTTGCGCAAGACCGTTCCGGCATTGCCTGACGTGGCGTAGTAGGGCGATGCGACAGAAAAGACGATGATTGCCAGCACGCAGGCGGCGAGCAGGGACCACTCCCGCCCGGTCATCGAGAAAACACCGTCTCTGAACTGTCGCATCGTCTGCCGCAGGCTCAGAAATCAAACTTGTCGACGTTCTCGGCCGTAAACACAGCCGGCGGGCCGAGCAGCAGAATGCCTTTGGTGGCGTCATAGGTGACGGGGTTGTCGAATCCCGGAACCTTGTTTTCCGCTTCGAATGCCTTTCCGTCGATCAACTGCTTTCCAGCCCAGACCGTAAGGTAACCGAGCTGTGCCGGGTCCCACAAAACGGTGAAACCGAAGGCGCCGCTCTTGAGGTAGGAGCGCGCGGTGTTCGGGCTGCAATAGCCTGCACCGATCACCGACCCGATCTTGCCGGCGGTTTCGATGGCTTGCGCGACGCCCGGGCATGTTGTGGACGCAACCGCGATGATGGCCTTGATGTCTGGATTGGCGGCCATCAGGTCGCCGGAAATCTGGGCGGCGCGCTCTGCCGTGCCGCCGGCATACTGCGGCTCCAGAAGCTGCAGCTTCGGGTATTTCGCCGATGCCTGCTTCTGCATGAAGCCGATCCAGGCGTTCAGGTTGGACGCCGTCGCTTCACCGGAAACGATGCCGATCTTGGCTTCCTCCCCGACACGCTTGACCAGTTCGTCGATGATGGTGGCGCCGAGGCCCTCGTCCGTTGCCTGGGCGACGTAGACCGCGCGGCCACTGTCGGGCGCATCGCTGTCGCTGGTGAACAGCTTGATATTCTTGGCTTCGGCGGCCGCAACGACGGGGGCGATGCTGGAGGCATCGAGAACGCTGACCGAGATCGCGTTGACGCCCTGATCGATGAGGTTCTGGACGATCTGCAACTGGTCGACCGGATTGGTGTCGACGGGGCCGCTGTAGATGAAGTCGACGCCGAGTTCCTTCGCGGCGCGATTGCCGCCGGCTTCCATGGCGTTGAAATAGGGAATGCCGATCAACTGCGGCACGAAGGCGACCTTTGGCTTGTCCTGTGCGAAGGCGGCGGTCGAAACGGCGAAAGACAGCGCCGAGACGGCAAGAGCTTTGCTGATGTGCTTAAGCATGATTTGAACCTCTCTGGAATTTGACGCGCAGTTCTATTTTGTTTTTTCGAGCGCCCGCACGCCGGGATGAGCGCCCGTTATGAACGAGACGATTTCTTCGGGATTGGTTTCGGCACGCAGCCGTTCGGTCACTTTTCGGCCGCGCCGGAAGACGACGATCCGGTCGGCAACCTCGAAGACTTCGGAGATGTTGTGGCTGATGAGCACCACGGCGCAGCCACGCTCCGCAAGACGCCGCGTCAAAGCCAGAACCTTCCGCGTTTCGGCCACGGCCAGTGCCGCGGTCGGCTCGTCCATGATGACCAGCCTGGCATTCAGATTAAGCGCGCGGCAGATGGCGACAGCCTGACGCTGGCCGCCCGACAGGCTGCCGACCGGCGCTTCCGGGTCGGAAATGTGCGCGTCGAGCTCCTTGAGCAGGCTGTCCACGCGCCGCCGCATTTCCGCACGGCGAAGAAACGGAACGCCGAGAACCGAGCGCTTCAGTTCGCGGCCAAGGAAGACGTTTTCCGAAATCGACAGGTTTTCGGAAAGCGCCAGCTCCTGGAAGATTGTCGCGATCCCCGACGATGCCGCATCTTTCGGCGAGGCGAATGCGACCGGCATGCCCTCGACGATCAGCTCGCCGTCGCTTGGCGGATGCGCGCCCGCCAGGATCTTGATGAAGGTCGACTTGCCCGCGCCATTGTCACCCAGGAGGGCCAGCACTTCCCCGGGGCGGATTTCCAGGTCGACGTCGGACAGTGCGGTCAAAGCGCCGAAGCGCTTGGCTATCCCCCTGGCAACGAGAAAAGGAGCGGTCATGGCGACATAATTCCGAGGATTGTTAAAGCGCGTCGCAGACGCGCTTTAAGTTCTTGTTTTTATGCATGTCGTTATCGCAAAACCGCTGCGCACTTTTGCGCGACATGCATTAGGCTGCCTTGCTCACCCAGCTCAACACGTTCCTCCAAAGGCGCGCATAGCCGGGCCATTCGACAAAACTGTTCGGCAGCCAATGCGGGCCGATGTCGGAGGTCCAGGCCACCGTGCGCCCCTTGCCATGGCGCCCGACCACGAGCAGAGGATGTCCACCCTGATCCTGCGGCAATGACGCCAGCACTTCGACGTCGTCGCGATCCTTTGCGACGACCTCGTTGGCGCCGAGAAGGAGAGGCCAATCCCCCTTGATGCCGGCAAGGATCGGGTGATCCTTCGAGCCAGTGATCGAAGGGCGAAATCCTTCCGGTATCTCGAGGCGGTCGTCGTTTGGAAGGCAGGTTACGGGCAGCGCGTCTTCCACCGCCGTGCGGTGCCAGCGGGCCTTGCCGTCGATGCCCTGGAAACTGAAATAGCCTCCAACCATCACCAGGCCACCGCCGGCGTTGGTCCAGTCCCGCAACAGTTTCAACCGGTTCGGCACCGTCTTGCCGTGCAGCCAGACGTCGGGATGCAGCAACAACGAGTTGGCGCCGATGTCGGAGAGAATGATCGCGTCGTATTGGGAGAGGCCTTCGATGGTGAAGGGCAGCTTTTCCACCGCTTCATGGGCCGGCATGTAGTCAAGCTCGAATTCGCTGTCCCGCAGCGCCTTGACCAGGGGCTCGGCGCCCAGATGGAACGTCACGCTGCCGAATTGATCGAAGCCCTTGTAGTGTGTTGCCGCGCTGACCCAGCTTTCTCCAACCAGAAGGACTTTTGTCTTGCTCATTGTACGATCTCCTGTCCGCGCCGCCTGTGTTTTGCGCCGATCCGTTCGCTGTTCTTGCCGGTGTGGTCGATGGCCTCGCCGGCCGGCATGGTCTTGGTCGGCGTGAGCGCCGCTTTCAGTTCCTCGAAATTTGCAATGTGCCCCTGCGCGCCTTCGGCGGTGGTTGTCAGGCTGCCGCCGATGGCAGCGTAACGCGCGGCTTCTTCCAGGGAGGCCCCATGCAGCCACAGGCCGAGAAAGATGCCGGCAAAACTGTCGCCGGCGCCTGTGGCGTCGACCCTGTCGACGGGAAGCGCCGGGACCTCGATCTGCGGTCCGCTGGTTTTGGGAAAAACAACGGCGCCGAATTCGCCAAGCGTCAACACGACCGTGCTGCGTTGCTTGACCCGGACGAGCGTGTCGCGGACCTGCTGGATCATTGTCGCCAACGGCGTGCGGATCTCGAAAATCTCGCGCAGCATGACATCGTTGATGAAGGTCAGATCGACCCGTTTGACCATGTCCACGAAGGCCTCGGGCGTTCTCGAACTCCGGGGCAAGCCGGCCGAATGCAGGCTTACTTTCCAACCTGCCTGATGAAAGCGATCGATGGAACCGATCATGCTTTCATAGTGGAAACCCTCGATGTGGAGGCAGGCCGGGCGGACCTCGGCCTGAACATCCATATTCGCGGTCAGATCGACTTCGCTGAGTTCGAACGGTTCGCTGATGATCGTGCGGCTGCCGTTGAGCTCGATGATGACAATCGCCTGCGAGAGGCGGTTGTTGAATGTGCGCCGGATCGGCAAGGCGTGGACGCCGAGCTTTGAAAGCTCGGCCAGCGCCCAGTCGCTTTCGGGATCGTCTCCAACGGCCGTCGCCAGTTCGACGTCAAGGGCAAAGGGCGCACCAATGCCAGCGGCGGCAACAGCGAGATTGGCGGCGGGGCCGCCCAGGGCCTTTTCGATGTGCCTGGCCGTGATGCGATCGTCGCGGTGCGGCAGGACATCGACACGGCAGAGAAAATCGACGCTCACACGGCCCACAGCCAGCAGCCGAGGCAATCCCTCGATTTCCTTCGGCCGGCGCGGAGCGTGACCCGGCAACGAGCGCGCAAAGGCACTTGGCCGGTACATCAGATCGGAAATGGCCTTTTGGATGCGTTCGCGCGTGGTGTCCTTGACGACCGCCGTGTCGTTGATGAAGTTCGACACCGTGCCGATGGAAACGCCGGCGGCATGTGCGACATCGGCAATGGTGGGGCGCTTGCGCTGCACGTGTTCGACCCAATTGAAGCGCTTCAACGCTAGCAAGCGGCCGCCATGCTCTCAATAGAACTCATTTCCAATTGTTGCGGAATCTTTCCTGAGCGGCTTGCTGAAATCCCGATTTTACGGAATTCCGTTCTTCAAGTTGTTTCTTTTTGAAATTCTTTCAATTCTAAAGCAGGGGTGACTGCCGATGTGTCATAACGCGATATTCGGCTTGAGGCCGTGTTCCTGCTGCAAAATTGCGCCACCAGGGTCCAGGTCCGGATTCAAAATCTGTCGCTGCGTGACACGAAGAGCTTCACAGCAGCTTCGCTTCGTGCCATCGGGACTGTTCGCCCTCGCATTGCTCCGGGCGGCGCCCGCGTTAAGCCGTCCTCGGCGTTTCGTGGCAGGTGCGAAGTCCTGCAAATTCTTGCTGATCCGGAGGGGGAGTTGGCCGATCAGAAACCCGCCGACAAATACTTCAAGATAGAGGTAACGCAGCGCGTCTTCGTCGACGAGGCCAACGAAGATGTCGTGTTTTATTCCCGGCGCGCCGTGACGAAAGAAAAGCCGCGGGTCGTGCGGGAGAAAGATCTTCGCGATGCGCTGCTGCTCCTCCTGGATGTTCTGGTCGCGGTCATCGTCCCGCGCCGGTATTGGGCTTACCTTTGCCACGTCCAGGCCGGGGCCCGGCTCGGCAAGCATGCCCGCAAGGACCTTGCCGGGTTCGTCGAGAGCGTATCGTGCGTCATTGGCGGCGCCGCCAAATCGCAGGCCCGGGCGCTCTTTCGCGCTGGTCGCGACGCGCGCCATCGCCGCATCATGCTGCTGGCGGGCGAACTCACGCGGTTGCGCTGGCAGCCGCGTATCCGCCTTGGCGGCGTCGATGGAGTGAAGGCGGCGTTGCAACGCGGCAACGGCGTCATCATCTGGTGCAACCAGTTCACCGCGCAGAACCTGATCGGCAAGAGGGCGCTGCATGAAGCCGGCATCACCTGCCATCAGGTCAGCGTTGCCGAGCACGGATTTTCGAATTCAGCTTTCGCGAGACGGTTTCTGAACCCGTTTCTGGTGCGGGTTGAGAATCGCTATTTGGCTGGCAGGATCGTTTTCGACCGCGACGACGCCTATCAGGTCACCAAGCGCATCAGCGCCATCCTGAAGAACAATGGCGTGGTCCTGATGACGAACAATGTCTATTCGGGATCGACCTTCGTCGAAACACGGCTCGGCGGGTCCGGCCATGCGCAGTTTGCCACGACGCCTCTCAGCTTTGCCGCGCGATGCGGTGCCGCCTTGTTTTCGATGTCAACGCTCGAAATACAGCCCTTCGAGACTTATGACGCCGTGATCGGCACCGAAATCCAGATCTTTCGAAGCGAAAAGCCAGGCCTCGGAGGTGAACGGCCGTCGGCGAAGGCTTTCGCCACGCTGGCCGGCGCCGTGCTCGATTTCCGTGATCAGTTCGAGGCCGACCTGCGCAGGTGCCCTGAACAATACATGCTCTGGGGGCGTCAGGCGCACAGCATGGTCGGCTCATCGCTGCACGAAACGGACGGATGAGACCGGCCCGAAGATGATTTTCACGGCCACAGCCCATTGCGCAGGCGATAGTTGCTGACGGCAACGGACTGACCGCCGAAACGGTCTTTCCACGTGTCCCGCCCGATCATGAAATCCACTGATCTCACGCCTGCCGCACATGCTTCGCCAATGATGTGCATCATCAGCACCCAGCCGGGCGAAACCTTTCGCCACGCGGGGTCATAGGCGAGTTTTGACGGAAAGATCGTTCCGCCGCACTTGAAAAGCAGCACCGCCGCCATGATCTCCTGCTTCGCCTCCAGCGCCATGACGCTGGCGCGGCCGCGCCTGGATTCGAACGCGGTTACGTCCAGAAACATCTCCTCGACACCCGCGGCTGCAATCCAGTTGGCCGCGCCGAACCGCGCCTCGACCCATTTCCGTTTCTGAGCGAATATCCAACGTATCGAGGCCTCGAGGTCCCCGGCCGAGCCTATCTCGCGGAACCGCACCGGACCTTCGCGCTCCATCAGCTTGGTGTAGCGGCGAAGATTGTAGCGCGTATTGGAGGACTGGCTTGCCAGGAAATCGTCCCGGCTTGTGAACGCCGATATATCCAGCGCAGGCGCTACCGTTTCCCATGTGCGAGTGGCGCCGGCGTTGTCGAGAAGCGGTGCGATCTCGGCGTCGTCGCGAACGCAGTTCAGCTTGAGCGCCCGGATCGACCATTGCCGCCGGATATGCCGCCATAGCGTCTGCTTCAGCGCGTCCGAACGCCGGTCGCTCACAACGAGGATATCGTTGTAGAGCGGCGTCATCGAATCGAGCCACGCAAGCGTGGCCGTTCCGTACCAGTCCGCGATGCGCACGAATGGTGCGGCGAGAACCAATTCCGCGCCGTCGCGGATGACGACGATGTACATGGAGCGCCCATGCATCGCCTGATGGCGCTGCCAGCAGCGCGAAACCCATGCATGGCTGCGGAAGACCGCGAGGTCCGCCGCTCCCTTGGCGAGTTCATCCCATTCGTCGGCGAGACGGGCGAACGCAGCCGGACGATCGATGATTTCCACCTGAAAACAATCATTCCGGGAAGGTCCAGGCGTCATGGCGTCCACCCGCGCGACAAACGCACGACAAGCCGCTTGACGAGAGCGCCGGTGCGCCCAGCGAAGCTCTGTCCGCGTCCGGCGATTTGAATACCGGATGCTTCAAGAACAGCTTCACGGGCAGCGACGGCTCCCTGCGACTCGCCGAAGATCAGAAAGCGGCCGCGTGCCGGCCCGGGACCCGCATGTCCATAAACGGGGTCGAACATCGCCAACGGCACCAGCCAGCCAGCATCGATATGAAGCCGGCACGTCCGCAGCAACTCGCCCAGGGAGCCGTCGAACGCGCAAAACGCGAGCCTTGACACAATGAGTCCCCGCTCGCGCGAAAGCCTGGGATGCAACAGCACCTGCGCGGTGCTCGAAACAAGACGGAAGTTGAGGTCGATCGCCATCGGACGGCCGTCACCGGTGACGACGATGTCGAAGCCGGCGATACCGCGAAAGCCGAACGCTGCTCCACGCTGCGCGATTTCGCGACCAAGTGCGATCGCCGCGTCGGAAGGAGCGAGATCGGGGTCGATGAGATTGCCGGCATGCACGCCATTGGGCAGGCATAATTGCGAAGACGCGCCGACATAGGCGACCGTCGCATCGGCGAGTACGGCATACTGAACACAGTGATTTTCGGCGATATTAAGCACTTCCTCGAAAATCAGCGCGTCGCCATTGCCGAAACGCCGGTCCGCGCGTGCCCGGTGACGTGGTCGGCGGCAGATCATGACGTCCTGCCCGCCGCCGTTCGGCAGGTCTGTCGCCACTTTCAGCACCGTTGGCAGCGGCATGGCGTGCAGCGCCGCCGTAACCTCGGCTCCACCTGCTGCCAATTTTCGCCGGGGAACGGCCTGTTCCGGCACCAGCTCCGCGAGGTTGCCCTTGTTGTTCAGATATTGCTGGACCGCAGGCTCGATCCACGTCATGCGCGGTGGCGCCACCTCAGGAGGCGTCCAGTAGGTCGTCACGGCCTTGAGCGCCTTTCCGCCAAGCGACAGAAGGTGGTCGCGATACTGCGCACGCGTCTCATAGACCAGGCGCGTGTCCGCGACCGCGAGCCCGGCATCGCGCATGGCGGCAAGCCCATCCGGCGCAACCGTTCCGCGATGACAGATCAGCGGCAGGCGGCCGGCGCACGAAAGTGAATGCCCCGTGATGAACTCGACCATGTGAGGTTCGTTGGGAAACCAGCGGCTTGCCTCTTCCCAGATGCGCGGGGCCAGAAATGTATCGTTCGCATAATATGCGTCGAGTGTTTCCGCCGACTGGCCATGCATCCTTCCCGCCTCACTCGTCCCGGCAAACACGTCGCGCCCTGGTGCCCAGTCTTACCAGCGCGGAGGCATTGCGCAACGCTGAGAGTGTCGGTTAAATCGTCGCTTGCGGAGGCGGCCGTTCCACTTGAGACTCTGGAAAAAAATCAACGGGAGGGAAGGGCCCCTGCGCCGGCTGGTGCGCGGGATGAGACGCGGCTGGCGGATTCCCGTGGCAATGATTTGGCGAAGGGGCCTTCGACCGCAGCATCTCGTGGCAGTGACGGGCAGCGGCGGCAAATCGACCACGGTGGCGCTTCTTGGAAATATCCTTTCCGCGGTCGGGCCGACCCGGATCGGGATCGGCTTCAACACCCGGTACGGTGTCGCAAGAAGCATCGTCCGGGCCCGCCGGTCTGACCGCTACTGGGTGCAAGAAGTCAGCGGCCACGAGGTTGGTGCCGTGACGCTGACGGCGCGCCTTCTTCGGCATACGGTCGCGGTGGTCACGACGATCGGAACGGACCACTACAAGGAGTTCAGGAGCCAGGAAGCGATCGCCGACGAGAAATCGGCTCTGGTGGCAATGCTGCCGCCCGGAGGGACGGCGGTCTTGAACGCCGACGACCCGCTGGTTCTGGGGATGGCACAGAAGACCAGCGAACGCGTGGTAACGTTCGGCAAAAGCGCGGCCGCCGATATCCGCGCTGTGGATCATTGTTCGAGATTTCCGGAACGCCTGCATCTTACCGTTACCGACGGGAGCCAGACATTGCCCGTCAGGACAAGGCTGGTCGGCGAGAGATGGATAACGTCCGTACTTGCCGCCATTGCCTGTGGGCAAGCGCTGGGGATCGATCTGCAGACGTGCATTCAGGCGGTAGAAGCGCAGGAGCCGTCCCACGGAAAGGACTCCGTCCATGAAATAGAAGACGGTCCGACCATTATCCTCGACACCGTCAAGGCGCCGCTGTGGACGATGCAGTCGAGCATCGACATTGTGTGCGATTCCACGTCGCTGCGGCGGACGATGGTTTTCGGGACAATTTCCGACTATGCGGGCTCATCGAGCCAAAAATATCGACGAGTTGCGCAAGCGGCGCTTGGCGTGTGCGATCGCGTGTTTTTTGTCGGCCAGAACAGCGAACGCGTGGCGCGGATGCTGCCGGACAACAAGGACCGGCTGTTTGTGTTCGCGAGCACCAAGGAAGCGAGCGATTTCCTGATGGCCACCGCGTTGGCCGGCGAACTGATCTACATCAAATCATCAGGCATCGACCATCTGGAGCGCATCCTCTATCAGTGGCGAGCGCCGATCCGATGTTGGGCCGAGAGCTGCCGGAAGAGCTTCGCCTGCGACCATTGCAAGCAACTGTACGAGCACGGCCGCACGAGACGGACCGGCTTCAATCCCGAAGCGCCGCCCGCCAGTATCGGCAGCGGCGTTTCAGCCGCTTGAACCGTCGCTTCAGCTCAGGCAGTTGCAGCACGGCGTTGATCTTCTTTTTTGTCTCGTACCACCGCATCGCCCGATCGATTTCATCGACAAGGCGACGCGACCGACCGGTGGCGGTCGCCGCGGCCTCCAGATGCAAGAGGTCCGACTTGCTTCCTTCGCCGGTCACTTTGATCCGTCCGCCAGCCGAAGCGCCGGTGGGAAACGTCGGAGCCCGGTCCAGCCCGCCCAATGTGTCCAGCGCCTGCACCATGAAGGTGCAATCTTCGCAGACGCCACAATTGTCGTGCTGGTAGTCGCAAACCCTGAGGTTGTTCATCAACGTGGGCTCGCTCAAAATCCGTTGAATTTTCGCCAACCTGTGAACGAGGCCATGGTGCTCGATCCGCGCGCCGTCCGTGCCGAACAGGGGGTCGAGTGCCGGGTGCGAGCCCCATCGGCGGGTCCAGGACGATTCATCCGCCGACGACGCTATGAGCTGATTTTCGAACCGATCCGCAAGCATGTGGCGGACCGCGCCAAGCACCGCTCCATGATATTCGACCCAACCTATCATCCGGTCGAACACCGTCCTGATATCGGTTTCGATGATGATTGCTTCCAGGCCATAGGCGGCGCCGACATTTCGAGCCACGGATTTGAGATGGTCGGCTTCGCGACGATCCGAGAGCGCGACATCGGCGCCGATCAGGGTGACCAGCCCGTCGAGACGGGATCGCGCATCCACAAGGGAATAGGACGAATCGACGCCGGCCGAGAAGAACGCGCCGGATCCGCGCGACGGCGGATACTGCGTGGTCGTCCGTTCCGCGTGGATGTTCACTGGCCGGTAGCCAGGATACCAGTCGCAGAGCATGGCCTGGATCCTTTGGGCGTTTTCGAGCAGCGACGTATCGACCGGCATATCTAGGACGAGGTCGCAGCCGAGCTCCATCGCGGGGATGAGGCCGAGGCAAAGCAGAACATCGCCGGACTTCCGCAAGCCCGGCCCGGACGATTTGAAGGTCACGCTACGGCTCAGTCCGCCGCCCTTGATGGCGACGACCAGCAGGGACGGATCCGGAATGCCGCTTTGTTCGTCGAATGAAAGCTCAAGGGGTGGCAGCATCGAGCCTCTGGCGCGTTTTCGGAACGTTCATTTTCAAACGTCTGTGGCCCGGCCTGCATGCAAAATCGCGGCAACAGTGTCGAGCGAATTTCGCCAGCGCCCCAATTGCCGGCGCCGTCTCAGCCGGAGCCGTGCGTCGACGACGTCGAGGTCGATATGCCAAGCATTCACATTTGGCGGCATGCTTGTCGGTCGCCCCAGGATCTTTTCAAATCCGCTGATGAAATAGGTCCGGGTCGCTGCCCCGATCCCATCCGGCTTCCAGACAAGCCGGCCAGCCGGACCGAACAACCTGCAAAGTCGCTTCACTTGATCGACTTCAAGCGCAGAAGAGATGCGAAACTCGTCATTCCTACACTTGCGATAACTGCCGGATCCCGGTTCCTGAGGTACTGCTTCTCTCGCGCCGTCGAGGAAATCCATCAGATCATGTCGAACTATGGAAGCCGCAGCCTGAGCCTGAAGCGCGTCCCAATGCGCGTAGCCGCCGGCTGGGCCGAACGGCACATGCCGCTGGCCGATTATCGCACCTTCGTCAATGCCTGGGGTCAGTATGTGCGCGGTAACGCCGCCAAATTTGTCAGCGACGCCGTCGAACAGCATCGCGGCACGCGGCGACGGACCCTTGTAGTGCGGAAGCAATGCAGGATGGACGTTGATTGCCCTGTTGCCGAAGGGCGCGAGAAGCGACGGCGGAACGATCTCATGCGTCATCACGGTAAGCAGCGTGTCCGCGCCTGTTTCGTCAACGCGAGCGACAGCCTCGGGCCACCGTTTCAATCGTGGGCAAAGCCGTACCGGAATGCCGTGATGCCTGATGAGACTTGCCGTATCCCAGCCCGGAAAGAAGCGGTCCGGGAAGGCGCCGGTGCGGGCCAAAAGCATGCTGCCTGGGTCAAAACACCAGATTTCGGCGATCTCATGGCCCGTTTCCAGCCACGCATCGATAACGCGCGCCGCAACCCAGCAGCTTTCTGGGACAAAGATCGCGCGGTGCCGCTTCCTCGCGCCTAATGTTTGTGCCATTGTTTCGTGTGAACTCGCCGTCGGGCAACGTCGGGTTTGCGGTTGGGGGGGCGCTGACGCATGTGGCCCATTTTCATCATCAATCTGGACCGCGCACAAGATCGTATGTCGGCAACTCAAGCGCTGATGGATCGCTGTGGGCTGCCGTTCATCCGCGTTGCCGCTCACGATTGGCAAACGTTGACCGACGCTGACGCGCGGCGCTTCGTTGCAAATCCGCCGCCGCGGTTCAGCAAGCGCGCGCTTGCGCTGTCGGAGATCGCCTGTTTTCTCAGCCATATCGACGTCTGGGCGCAAATCGGCGCAGGGAAATCTCCAGCCGCTTTCGTTTTCGAGGATGACGTCGAATTCGACGGCTCGATAAACAAGCTGCTCTCGGAAATCAGCAGCAGGGAACCGGACTGGGACATACTGAAGCTCTACAGCAACAAGGTAAAAACCCTTGGCGATGCGGTGACCCTGCCGAGCGGCTATAGCTACGGCACACCCAGAATTATCCCGATGTCGACCGCCGCCTATGCGATTACGAGACCCGCCGCCAGGGAACTTGCCAGGGTAAGCCTACCGTTCGGGCGCCCCGTCGATCTTTTTATCAAGCATTGGTGGGAACACGGTTCATGCGTCAAGCTTGTGCAGCCGTCGCCGGTGTCGCGGCGCGCCGATCACCTGTCGAGCAGTGAGATCGAAGCTGGTCGAGGTCAATCGTGCCACCAGAGTTTTTTGGCTCGCTTCGTCCGAAACAGCCTGTACCAGTTGCAGTTCAGGCATAGAACCCATGTCAATGCGGCACACAGGCCGCCGGGCCGGAGATGGCTGGAAACAACCGGTCACGCGAGAATGGTAGGCGATGAACTCGACGCCATCTGAGAGACGGCCTCCGATATCCCTGAAATCGGTTCTTTTCGACAGGCTTATGCCCGTTCGCACCAACGCGCCCTATGCCTTGATCGACTATCCGGATTATTTGAATCCCGGCGATGCGGCAATCTGGCTCGGCACCCGGGCCGTCCTCGATAAGCTCAACGGTACACCGCCGGCCTACACCTCGGCGCTGAAGAATTTTTCGCCGCAAAGGTGTCGTTCCGCGATCGGCGACGGCGTGATCTATTTTCTGGGTGGGGGGAATTTCGGGGACTTTTATTCCCGGCACCACCGCGCGCGCCTACACGCTCTTTCGCTCGTTCCGAGGAATCCCGTCGTGCAACTTCCTGCAAGCTGCGCATGGACGGCCGAGACCGATGCCGCGGTGCTCGAGGAGACACGCCGCGTGCTGAGCAATCGGGAGCCGGTGATCTTCTTTGCGCGTGAGGAAAAGTCGCGGGCCGATCTCGAACGGTTGCTTGGACTCGAAAGCACGCTTTGCCCGGATCTCGCCCATGCGTTGCATTTCGAGCCATCCGCGCCCACCGCCGACCTCCGCGCCGTCCTGCGCAACGATCAGGAGGCGTCCCAACCCGTGGCCCCACCGGCAATCGAGGTGTTCGACTGGCGCGATCTGAAGGCCCAGGTCGCCTGGAACCGCTTTGGCAAGTTCGCTCTCGCGGTTGCTCCGCGCTCCAAAAAACTCGGCACGCAGGACTGGGTGACCTCTGCCAAGGTGGCAAGCGCGGTGTCGCTGCTGCGGCCGGCGCGGACGGTCATCACCGACCGGCTGCATGCCTTCATATTGTCGACTGAGCTTGGGCGAAATGTAGTGGTTCTGGACAACCGGACCGGAAAGGTGTTCGCCTATATCGACGCATGGCGGGAGCATTTTCCTCATGCTGGCAAGGCCGCCAATCTGCGGAGTGCCATTGGCGCAGTGTCTGATTTCCAGACCGCATCCAACCTGATGATGAGCCATGACGACTGACCTGCACCCGGCACCGAATGCGTGGGGCTCTGGCCGACCATCTCGGTCGCGGTTTGATGCTGTTGCGTCGAGAGGCGTGGCGCGGTCGATGGCCGCTGCTCAGATCAGCAGCAGGCCCTTCATGCTCGAGTGGCCCTTCTTGCCGATGATGATGTGATCGTGGACGGCAATGCCGAGCGGTTTGGCCGTCGCGATGACCAGCTTGGTCATCTCGATATCGGCGCGCGAGGGTGTGGGGTCTCCAGAAGGATGATTATGCGCCAGAATGATCGCGGTGGCCGAGAGCTCGAGCGCGCGCTTGACCACTTCACGCGGGTAGACCGGCGTGTGGTCGACGGTGCCGACCTGCTGCACCTCGTCGGCGATCAGCGCGTTCTTCTTGTCGAGAAACAGGATACGGAACTGCTCACGTTCCTCGAAGGCCATGACTGACCGGCAGTATTCGAGGACCTGCGTCCACGTCGACAGGACCTCGCGGCCCGTGATCTCGCTGCGTGCCGCTCGTTGGGCGGTCGCGGCAATGACCTTCAGATCGAGCGCCACCGCCGGGCCGATACCGCTGACCTCCTCAAGCCGCGCGACGGGCGCGCCAAGCACCTCGGCCAGCGTGCCGAAGCGTGTCAGCAATGCCTTGGCGACGGGTTTGGTGTCGGCGCGAGGGATCAGGCGAAAGAGCAAAAGCTCCAGCAATTCGTAGTCGAGGAGGGCGTCGGACCCCGCAGTGGCGAACCGTTGGCGCAAGCGGTCGCGGTGGCCGAGATAATGCGGCTTTTCCTGGCTCGCCTTGGTTTTCCCTGGAGGCTGGAACTGGTTTTCGGAGAAGAAACTCCGCTCGTCATCGCTCTTTGTCGCCATAGGCCGCCCACTTCCCCCTGACCGGAAAGGGTCCGGCGCCGGGAGAAACACTATGCCGGCAGGCCGGGGCGGTCGAGGTTTTTTGGCGACAGCGTGAAAATCTCGCATCCGGTCTCGGTAACGCCGATCGTGTGCTCGTACTGCGCCGACAGCGAGCGGTCGCGTGTCACCGCCGTCCAGCCGTCCGACAGCACTTTCACGTGCGGCCGGCCGAGATTGATCATCGGCTCGACGGTGAAGATCATGCCCGGCCGCATCTCGACGCCCTCGCTGGCGCTGCCATAGTGCAGGATGTTCGGCGCATCGTGAAACAGCTGGCCGACGCCGTGGCCGCAGAAATCGCGGACCACCGAGCAGCGCTCGCTTTCGGCATAGGTCTGGATGGCGGCGCCAATGGCGCCGGTGCGGGCGCCGGGCCTGATCGCGGCGATGCCGCGCATCAGGCATTCGTGCGTGACCTCGAGCAGGCGCTCGGCGGCGCGCTTGATCGTGCCTACCGGATACATTCGCGAGGAATCGCCGTGCCAGCCGTCGAGGATGTAGGTGACGTCGATGTTGACGATGTCGCCGTCCTTCAACGGCTTGTTCTCGGGAATGCCATGGCAGACGACGTGATTGATCGATGTGCAGGACGACTTCGTGTAGCCGCGATAATTGAGCGTCGCCGGCAATGCGCCGTGATCCATGCCGAACTCGAAGACGAAACGGTCGATGGCTTCGGTGGTGACGCCCGGCGCGACCATCGACGCCAGTTCGTCGAGACAGCGCGCGGTGAGGTCGCAGGCCTTGCGCATGCCGGCGAAGCCTTCCTCGCCGTAGAGGCGAATCTGGCCGGTGTTTCTGGGCGGTGCCGTGGCGGCGTCGAGATAGGTGACCATTCTTGTCCGTCTTGCCGGAAGAGGGGCTCCTGATGAGCCCACGCGAAAATCCTCCCAGATTTGGCACCGGACGGCGCAAGGTTCAAGGACGAACTGCCGGCGACGGGCATAAGCCGGCGAAATTCATGCCTTTGCGGGCTCACCTTTGCGCCTCCCAGCCCGCCTTGCGCGACGGCGTGCAGCCCAAATCAGGGCAGCCAACCCAGGTTGATGCTTCTTGGCGACGGCGGATTGGTCGACCGACATCCGCAATTGGTGATTGGCGAAAGCCGAAACTACATCCGATCTCCCCTCGCAAGGGGAGATCGGCAACTTCGCCGACGGCGCCTACTCGCGTAGACAGAAGGTCGGACAAATCGTGTGCTACCTAAACCGGAAAACTCGTGTGCTTACGAAGGTAGTTCCAACTTGACAGGTGACGGCAGTTATGCTAGGAATTTATTCATGGTGCAGAGTTGCGCCGACGACCCGTCCACTGAGGCGGGTTTTTTGTTTCAGGCTGCGACGCCAGCCCGTCGCGGGGCTTCGAATCGAGGTGACGGCGCGATTTGACCTTGCCGTCAGCCAGTTCCCAAGAGGTTGAGCCCCAAGGCGCGAAGCCGGTCAAGGCAACTTTTTGCCGGGGATGGCGTTGCTGCGGGAACGCCGCTCGGGAGAGATGCGAATGGACAGGTTGCAATTCGAGGTACCGGTGCGCATCACGCCCGCGCCCGGTTTGCCGATCGAGGAGATATACAGCGTCGAACAGGCGCTGGATTTCCTGCAAGGCTGGCCGGTTTGCCGGCAGGGCCCGGTCTATCAGGCTGCGTTCAATGCCTGCTTCGGCGCCACGGTCGACCTGGTCAAGACCGAGGACGCTTGCAGGGCGTTCATGGCGTTCTGCCGGGTGAGCAGCCTGCTTGCCAGGGACATGATGGTTCCGGGCAAGCGAGGAGGCGGCGCGAGGGGGGTGAGGGTTTAGCGCCAGCCAGGTTCCAGGCTTTTCAGAAACCGATCGAAGATCGGATCGAACCGGTCCGGCGAATCCCAGAACGGCGCGTGGCCGGAATTGCTGATCAGGTGTTTCTTGCCTTCCCAGAGGTTGGAGAACGGGATCGTATCGACGAAATCGGTGTTGACGAATGGCTCGTCGGCGCCGTTGAGAACCGCGATCGGCGGCGTCTTGCCGGCGACGATCGTGCTCTGGTCCTTGCCTTCGCCAGCCGCGAATTTGCCGAGCATCAGTCTGCGCGCGCGGCCATCGGTGCGCGCGACGGCATTGCGGAGCAACTGGTCATAGGGCTCGCCGCAGGTCGAGTGCGCATAGGCGTCGATATCGTCTTCGGTGAAGGTCTCCTGGCCGGCGAGGTTCATATGCGGGCTTGTCTTGAAGCCCTTTGAGAGGTCGGCGGCGGCGATCGGCGGCGTGCCTGTGATCATCAGGCCGAGCATGCCGGGATAGCGGTCGATCATCTCCAGCCCGATGTGACCGCCCAGCGACCAGCCGAAGACCGCTGCCTTTTCGATGCCAAGCTTGTTCATCACCTCGGTCATCGCGTCGGCGTAACCCGGCATCGAGTAGCTGCGATCCGGATCGACCGCGTTGCAGGACTCGCCATGGCCGGGAAGATCGGCGGCGATCAGACGGTAGGTTGCGCCGATCCTGCCGTCGAACTGATTGCGGAAGACGGCGCCCGACGACGAATTGCCGTGGACCATCAGCACCGGCATGCCGGCGCCGGCGCTTTCGCGTACGGCGATCGTGCCGTGACTGGTTTCGATCGTTTTGATTGTGGTCGCCATCCCTGTCTCCATTCGCCTTGGCTCCATTCGCCCTGTCTCCAATCGCTCTATCTCGATTCGTTTGGCCGCCGCAGTTCCGGCAAATTGCTTGGCGGCCAAATTTGTCCGCCTACCAATGAAAATATCTTTTCAAATTGACCCGCCTGTGCATAATTTGTCAATCATCCAACCATCGTCGGGAATATAAAAGGGGAACAGGACCAATGAGGACCAAGTCGATGAAACGCCGTATCCGGCATATGCTGCTCGGGGCGTCGCTCGGCGTGATGCTGGCCACTGCGCCGGCATTCGCCGACGTCGTCAAGATCGGCCTGCTGGCGCCGCTGACCGGCCCGGCCGCAGCTGACGGCCAGGAATTCCAGCGCGGCGCACAGATGGCGATCGATGAGGCAAACAGCGCGGGCGGCGTCGACGGCCACACGTTCGAACTGGTCGTGGGCGACGTCAAGGACCAGTCGGCGGCGAATGTCACCAGCGCGGTCGAGCGCCTGCTCGGCGATCAGGACGTGCATTTCATGCTGACCGGCTATGCCAGCCTGACCAATTTCGAGATCGACCACATGGCCGAGGCGGAGATGCCCTATATGCTCGCCGCCACGTCGCAGCAGACCAAGGATATCATCGCACCCGATCCGGAGAA
Organism: Mesorhizobium sp. M9A.F.Ca.ET.002.03.1.2; assembly: GCF_003952365.1. Lineage (NCBI taxonomy): Bacteria > Pseudomonadati > Pseudomonadota > Alphaproteobacteria > Hyphomicrobiales > Phyllobacteriaceae > Mesorhizobium > Mesorhizobium sp. M9A.F.Ca.ET.002.03.1.2. Next base: position 4,555,036 of record NZ_CP034443.1, read on the forward strand.
TTACGCTTGCTGCTGGTCGCTGACCCCGTCCTTCGATGCATACAACACCGATGTCACCATTTTCGTCGAGAAGCTGGCGGCTGAAGGCAAGATCACGCTGCCGACCAAGAAGGTAGCGATCATCTCGTCCGACAACGCCTATTCGAAGACCATCTCCGAAGGCATGAAGAAGACCTTCAAGGAGAAGGGCTGGACCATAACCGTCGATGAGCTCGTGCCCTTCGGCGAGGTGACCGACTGGCGTTCGATCCTGGCCAAGGTGCGCGAGGACGTGCCGGACGTGGTCATCAACACCGACTATCTGCCCGGCAATTCGGCCTCGTTCCTCAACCAGTTCCTCGAGCAGCCGACCAAGAGCCTGGTGTTCCTGCAATATGCGCCGAGCGTTCCGGAGTTCGTCGAACTGACGAAGGAAAAATCGAACGGCGTGATCTACAACCTTCTCGGCGGCGCGCTGACCACGCCAAAGAACCCGCGCGCCGACGAAGTGGCCGGCAAGTTCAAGGCCAAATATGGTGTCGAGAGCGGCACATACGGCGTCGGCCTCTACGAGATGGTCCACGTCTATTTCGACGCGCTGAAAAAGGCCGGCGATCCGACCGACCATGCCGCAATCATGAAGGCGCTGTCCGAGACCGACAAGCAGGTCGCCGAAGGCCGCCTGAAATTCGATCCGGCCACGCATCTTGCCATGCAAGGCGACGACTACATCCCGATCACCTTCTTCCAGATCTGGGACGGCAAGCGGGCATTGGTTTCGCCCGCCAAATACGCGACCGGCGGGTTCCAGCCGCAGCCCTGGATGAAATAGCGGCATGCCGCTGCTTGAAGTCGAGGGCGTATCGAAGGCGTTCGGTTCCCTCAAGGCGGTCGACGACGTTTCGTTCGCCGTCGAGGCCGGGGAAATCTTCGGCGTCGCCGGGCCGAACGGCAGTGGCAAGAGCACGCTGTTCAACGTCATCACTGGCATACCGTTCGGCCCCGACAAGGGCCGGATACGGTTCGACGGGATGGAGATCCAGGGCAAGCCGGGCAATGCCATTGCACAGCTCGGCCTCCTCAGGACCTTCCAGCGCGAGACCAGTTTCGACGGGCTGACCGTGTTCGAGAACGCGCTGATCGGCGCGAGCTATGGCAAGCCCGGGCGAGGGGCGGCTGAAGCACGGGCCCGCGCCGTCGAGGCGCTGGAGTTCGTCGGGCTTTCAACGGCCATGCTTGGAAGGCTCGCCGGCGAATTGTCGGTGTTCGACCGCAAGTGCCTGATGCTGGCAACGGCAATCGCCACGGAACCGCGCATGCTTTTGCTCGACGAGCCGGCATCGAGCCTGACCAAGCCGGAGATCGAGATGTCGATCGGATTGATCAGGCGGACGGCGGCGCGCGGCATCACCGTGGTGCTGATCGAACATGTGCTGACCTTCCTGATGAGCCTTTCGCAACATCTCCTGGTGCTGAACCAGGGCCGTGTGCTTGCCGCGGGCGAGCCCAGGAGCGTGATCGCCGACCAGCGCGTGGTGGAAGCCTATCTCGGCACAAGGAGATCGGCGGCGTGAGCGAAAGCCCGATCCTGAGCGTCGAGGCGGTGACATCAGGCTATGGCCGCGTGACCGTGCTGCACGACATCACGCTCGAGGCCGGCCGGTTCGGCAATGTCGGGCTGTTCGGGCCGAACGGTCACGGCAAGACGACGCTGCTGAGAACCATTTCCGGCCTCATCGCGCCCAAACGCGGCCGCGTCGTCTTCGACGGCAAGGACATCACTGGCCTGAGCGCGCGCGCCATCGTCGCAACCGGCCTCATTCATGTGCCGCAGGGCAACAAGCTGTTCCCCGACCTGACGATCGGCGACTGCATGGCGCTTGGCGCCTATTCGCCGCGTGCGCGGCCGCACGAGGCCGAGAACCGCGAAAAGGTGGTGAAGCTGTTCCCGAAGCTCGCCGAACGCTGGCGCCAAAAGGTGCGCACGCTGTCCGGCGGCGAGCGCCAGATGGTGTCGATCGGCACGGCGCTGATGAGCCATCCGCGCCTGCTGATCCTGGACGAGCCGACACTCGGGCTTGCGCCGAAGATCAAGGACGAACTCTGCACCGCCGTCATGGACATCTCGAAGGGCGGAGTGCCGCTCGTCGTCGTCGAGCAGGACATCGAGTTCCTGCTCGAACTCAGCCGGCAGTTGTTCCTCGTTGATCACGGAGCGGTCAAGACCGAGATCCGGCCGGGCGAAAGCATCGAGCACAGCGAAATCATGGCGATGTATTTCGGGCATTGAAGGATTGGACAGGGGTCGGGCATGAGCGTCTTTTCGGATATCTTCTTCGGCGGCCTGTTCCAGGGCTCGCTCTACGCCATGATGGCGGTCGGGCTGGCGCTTGTCTGGACGACGATCGGCGTATTCAACTTCAGCCATGGCGTGTTCATGATGCTGGGCGCCTATTTCGCCTGGCAGCTCGTCGCCTTCGGCCTGCCGGTGATGATCGCCTTTCCGCTCGCAATCATCGTCATGGCGGGCGCGGGATGGATCCTGCAGGCCTCGGTGGTGCGGCCGCTGATCGGCCGTCCCAACATCGTCTTGGTCGTCGTCATCACCACGCTGGCGGCCGGTTCGCTGATAGAAAACGGCGCGCTGACCCTCTGGGGGCCGCGCTCCAAGCAACTGCCGAGCCTGATCGAAGGCAATACCACCATCGCCGGCGTCGGCGTGTCGCTGCACCAGATCGCCATCATCGTCATCACGCCGCTGATCCTCGCGGCCTTGTGGTCGTTCCTCAACCGCACGCGGCTCGGCCTTGCACTCAGGGCGGTCGCACAGAACGAGGATGCGAGCCATCTCGTCGGCCTCAACGTCACGGCGCTTTACGGCCTTGCCTTCGCCATCGCCGCGTCGCTGGCTGGGCTGGCCGGGATCTTCATGGGCGGCTACCGCTTCATGAACCCGTCGATGGGCGCAGACCCGCTGCTCAAGGCGCTGATCGTGGTGGTTTTCGGTGGCATCTCAAGCATTTCCGGGCCGATCTTCGCTGCCTACCTGATCGGGTTCTTCGAGGCGGCGAGCAACTATTATTTCGGCCTCTACTGGACGCCGGCGCTGCTTTTCCTCGTGCTCATCACGACGCTCATGGTGCGCCCGGAAGGCATTTTCGCCAGCCGCTCCAGGGGACTCGCATGACGCTCCTCAACGTTGCCATTCCGTCTGCTCCCGGCCGCGTCACCTGGAACCGCGAGGCGATCGGCTTCGTGGCGGGCTTCCTGCTGCTTGCCCTTTTGCCGCTCGTCTTCGGCGACAGCTACAGCCGGCATGTGCTGATCATGATCTTCATCTACGCGATCGTCGCTTCGAACTGGGACCTCAGCCTCGGCTATGGCGGCGTCTTCAATTTCGGCCACCTGGCACTATTTGGCATCGGCGTCTACACCTACAGCCTGCTTGCCAAGCTGGCCGGCGTCGATCCGTGGATCGCGCTTGTGGCTGGCGGCGTGATCGCCACCCTGGCGGCCGTGCTGGTGACCATCCCGATCCTGCGGCTGAAGGGCATCTTCATCATCCTGGTCACCTTCGGCTTCGCGCAGCTCGTCATGCAGGTCATTGTCAGCCAGTCGGATCTGACGGGCGGCACGCAGGGCCTGGTGCGGGTGCCCGGCCTCTATGTCTTCGATCACAACATGATCCGCGACGGCAAGCTCGCCTATTTCTACATCGCGCTGTCGCTTCTGGTGGCGAGCACGCTGTTTTTGCGCCTGTTCGTGCGCTCGCGCGCCGGCGCCAGCATCGTGGCCCTGCGCGACAACGAGGAATATGCCATCAGCCGCGGCGTCTCGCTGGTGCGGCAGCGCGTGGTGACGCTGGCGGCAAGCGCCTTCTTCACCGGGATCGCCGGCGCCTTCTACGCCGCCTACCAGCGCAACGCGTCGATCGACGTGTTCGGCATGAGCCTGGCGACCATCATCCTGTCGATGGTGCTGCTGGGCGGGACAAGCACGATCTACGGCGCGATCATCGCCTCCTTCGTGCTCACCGTCTTTTCCGAGGCGATGGCCGATTTCGGCGCATGGCGGCTGATGATCTCGGCGCTGCTCATCATCGTGATCATGCTGGTCTACCCAAGCGGCCTTGTCGGCATGATCCGCGCCGCCGGGACGGTGGTGGCCGACCGCATCAAGCGTCCGGCCTGACAAGGTTAGCGCAATCGCTTCAGGTTTGAAATCGGCCCGTCTGCCCTCTCCGGGCGTCGGCGCTGCCCCTCACCTGCCTGCCGGCATCCTCTCCCCGTATAATGACGGGGAGAGGGGCGCTGTCATCGACGGCTTCGCCAATCCCCGGCGCTGTAAGAAGGGCACCGGGGCTGCGGCCAGCCCCCTTCTCCCCGTCACTATACGGGGAGAAGTGCCCGGCAGGGCGATGAGGGGCGGCACCGACTTCGACAATTGGTAGTCTCCCACCACAGGTTGGAAAGTGTTATTCGTCTGAGGCGATTGCCTGCCGATAACGCCTGCGATCAGCGCACCCCGCACCAGTCGATGACGGAAGCGGCGATGACCTTGGCGGTTTCCACGACAGAGTCGACCTCGACATATTCGTCGGCGCCATGAAAACCGTCGCCGGACGGACCGAAGATGACGCCGTCGACGCCGGCGCCGGCATAGTGCGCGGCATCGCAGACGGCGACGAAGCCCTTCACCTCAGGCGTCTTGCCGATACGCGCCTTGTTGGCGACAAGCGACTTGACCAGCGGATGGTCCGGCGGGGTGTTCATCGGCGGAAAGTGAAGGCCGCCCAGCTCCCACTGGATGGTCGGCGGATTTTCGCGCAGCCAGGCGTCGGCGGCGGCGAAATGATGCACGAAAGTCTCGAAATCGCGGCGATAATCGGCTGAGTTCTCGTCAGGCAGGAACTTCATGTCGAGATCGAGAACCGCTACGTCCGGGATTATCGCCGGATTGGTCATAACCGTCGGCAGGCCGTTCTCGCCAAGTCCGGTGCCGCCCTGCATCACCCCGATGTTGATCGTGTTCATGCCGAGCGGCAGCAGCGGATGCGATTTCGCCCGCGTGCGGTCGAGCTCGTATTGGCGTACGGCGGCGATGAAACGGGCCGCGATCTCGATGGCGTTGACGCCGGGCTCCAGCCGGTCCTTGTCGTGGCGCTGCGGGTAGATTTCATTGTAGCGGAGCGCGGAATGCGCGTTGCGGCCGCGGATCGTCACCCGCGCCCATTCGAGCCCGCCTTCGACCGGCAGGACATCGCCCCAGGTGGGTTCGGCGACCAGCACCGCCTTGGCGAGCTTGCCCCTGGCGACCGCGTCCATGGCGCCGAAGCCGCCGGCTTCCTCGTCGACCACCGTGTGGATCGCCAGCCGGCCCTGGAGCGTGATGCCGGCCTTGCGGATGGCGTGCGCCGCCGCGAGGCAGGCGGCGACGCCGCCCTTCATGTCGACCGCGCCGCGGCCGTAAAGACGCCCGTTGGTGATGGCGGCGCCAAACGGATCGACCGACCAGTTCTTCATTTCGCCGACCGGCACGACGTCGACATGGCCGCATAGGATCAGGCTGCGCTCCTCGTCGCCGGCCCATTCGCCGACCAGATTGGGCCGTCCCGGCAAGGCGTCCCATTGTTCCGTCGAAAAGCCGTCGGCCTTGAGGATCGGCTCCAGCATCGCCTGCACGTCGGCTTCGCGGTTCAGCCCTTGCCGGGTCTCGAATTTGGGATTCACCGAGGGGATTTGGACCATGTCGCTGGTGAGGCCGATCACCCAGTCGCGATCCCTGTCGATCTCGGCCTGCGCGGCGGCGACGGCCGCATCCCTGTCCTGCATCTCGATGTCCTTTCGTGCCTCGGCGGCGTTCGTGATTGTCTCTTGGTGTTGCAGGGGTGGTCCGGCTAATCAGCCGATTTGGGTTTGCCCCTGACGAACGGCGCCGCCCACTTCGCCGGATCGTCGGCGGCCGCGCTGCGGCGGCCGGTGAAATCCGATGCGTCGAGCGTCACGCCGTTGGCGCGGCGGATCCCTTCGATATCCTCGATGCGCTTGCGCACCGTCTGGCCTTCGCTCTCCAGCGCATGGGCGAACACGGTCTCCATCTGGACGACGGCCGTCGCCAACGTGTCGAACGGCGAATTGGCCTCGATTGCCGCAACCAGCGTCAGATCGGCATGTTCGGAGATGGGCGAGAGCCATGGGTCGGTGAACAGCAGGATGCCGATGCCCCGCTCGCGCGCCTGACGGGCGAAGTTGACCACGTCCGACTGGTAGCGGCGATAGTCGAACACGACGAGCAGGTCACGCTTGCCGAGATCGATCAGCAGGTCGAAATCAGTCGGCGCCAGCGCGCCGATGTCGTGCACGCCGGGACGGAACTGCACGAGATAACCGGCGAGCATCGAGGCGATGTGGCGGCTGAAGCGTCCGCCGAGCAGCACGACCTGACCCTTGCAGTCGAGCAGCATCCTGGCGGCGCGGCCATAGCTTTGCGAAGGAACCGCCGTGCGCGTCCGATCCAGGCTGTCGGACACCGAATGGAAGTAGTCGTTGACCGTGCCTTCGCTCGAATTGGCAGGCCGCTTCGCCTCCATCATCAGCAGCGGGGAATGCAGCCGGGATTCGATCTCCGCCAGAAGCTTGCCCTGGAAGGCGGCAAAACCGCCATAGCCGAGCTTGACCATGAGGCGCATGACGGTCGGATCGCTGACGCCAGCTGCCTTTGCCAGGCGCGTGGCGGTGCCGAGGCCGGACATCGGATAATCGGCCAGAAGAACCTGCACGATCTTGGCTTCCGCGGATGTGAGGGCCAGGGTGGTATGCGCCAACTCTTCGCGGATCGACACCGGACCTCTCCCTTTCCGTATTCAGCCGCTGATAGAGAAATTACAAATTCTGGTGATGATGTCAATTTTTGGAAGGATTTCTACAAATGGTGAGACCCCTGGGCGCCATTTTGCTTTGTCCGTCCAGATGACGTGTTCTTCGGCGACTGTGGGCGAACCCGGCTCGAATCGGCTATGGCCCGGGCATGCAGGAAACATCTCTTTACATGCCGGTGAAGCGGTTTCTTGAGAGCCTGGAATTCACCGTCAAAGGTGAAGTTGGCGGCTGCGATGTCGTGGGACTGCGTGACGGCGAGCCGCCCGTGGTCGTCATTTGTGAATTGAAACTGCAGTTTAACCTCGAGCTTATACTTCAGGGTGTCGATCGCGCCGCGGCATGTGACGAGGTCTGGCTCGCGGCGAGGATGTCGGCCCGCGGTAAGGGCCGCGAGCACGATCGCCGATTCCGCGCCCTCTGCCGGCGGCTTGGTTTCGGCCTGTTGGCGGTTGGCTCCGCCGGCAACGTCGAATTGCTGCTCAGCCCGGCCGCCTTGCCGCCAAGACGAGACCCGCGGCGATCCTGTCGTCGGCGGTGGTTCCCGAACCCCGATAATGACCGCTTACCGGCAGACGCGCTGGCCTGCGCCGCTGCGATGGCGGATGGCCCGAAGCGCCCGCGCGACCTGAAAACCATTTCACCGCGCGCCGCCAAGATCCTGCTTCACAATGTCTATGGATGGTTCGCCAGGGCCGAGCGCGGCGTCTATGCGCTTACCGACGTTGGCCATGCCGCGCTACAGCGCTGGCCGCAGCGGGCTCCGTGATATTCAGGCGGCCCAGCGGCTCCCATTGGGGCGACCAACAGCGGGCCGCTGGGCCTGACCGGCTGGCGGTACGGGGCGGTTGCCGGCTGGGGTGGACTATAGGTCCTTCATGTATCGTCGCTAATTTAGTAAAATGGTCATGTTCCGTTCGACTGGCCGTCAAATCGGATGAGCCTAGAGCCGAATTCATGCCTAAACGAGTGAGTACCGGCGGCCGGCCGGCAGATGGAGGCATTGGCGTTTCCATGAAACGCAAGCCCAGCAAGACCGGATTCAAGAAACTTCTCGCCGCCGACGCCAGTGCTATCGGCCGATCGCTGATCGGACTGCTCGAACTGGAGACATACAGCGGCACGATTGAGCCGGCCATGAATGGATCTTGATGACGCGCCAACATTTGCCGTCGAGCGTTCGGGCGCGCCTATCCAGATTTGCAAATCGAAGATGGCCGGCACCAACAGTTGGCGGGGGGCCTGATGGGGCGCCGGCCAGGCGGTTTGGGGTCCGCTTGCGTTGGATAATACGGGGCTTGGCGATCAAAGTAATTCCGTGATCGCGGAATGTCGGGAGGCGGTCGACGAGGCTCAGTCCTTTGCATCGTCACTGTCTTGCACAGAGCCATCGTTTTCATCCGCCGGGGTTTCCAACCCGGCCAGTTGCCGATCGGCCACTTCTTTGGCGAGGCCTACCAGGGCATCGACCTCTTGCATCTGGTCCATGTGACCGCCATTGGCGACGCGTTTCCGGATCCTCTTCAGTTGGTCAGAGGTTCGTCGCAATGTTTCGGCGATAGACGTCTTCTTGGCCACGCCTGCATCTCCTGCATCCCAACCCTTGAGACGAGCAAGCGTTCCGGCCCAAATGTAAACAGGCCGTCCTAAAGGTGCCCCCGTAATAGGTCGACACGTCTGGCATCGCAATTGCGTGGTCGGCAATGGGGCGGGCGGGCCTTGCCGCTTCGCAAACGGAGCGGTGGGGCTTTTGGATCTCCGCTTCCGGCTTAATCGGCCGATGGTGGTCGGAGCCTCTGATGCCGGTGGCAGGGGGCGGCTCGACAGCCGGATCGAGAGGCCGCCGAGCCTAACCGGCGGGGCTTTGAGGAGGGGCGGCGCCGGCTGGCAACACCATAGGCTTATCATGCATGATTGCTAATTTAGTAATGGTGATGCGACATGCGCGACCTTACTTCCATTGCAGGTGCCGGTTACCCCCAATCTCCGAGTTGATAAAACGACACTTGCCCTTTTAGTTTGCCAAAATGTTCGCGCTCGTAGCTCAACCAGGATAGAGCCACCACCAAAGCCTCGGGCAGATGCAGGTTCGATCCCTGCCGAGTGCACCAAAGTCCCACCAAGCAATCGCCGGTTTCTGTGCGGAAATTGGCCAAATATTGGATAGGGAAGGAAGTTTTCGGCCAAGTGCCTGAAAAGCCTGGTACGCCCAAGGGGAATCGAACCCCTGTTACCGCCGTGAAAGGGCGGTGTCCTGACCGCTAGACGATGGGCGCGCTCAGATTGAGCGCTTATAGTTGCGTCGCGCCAAACCGGCAACCCGTCTGCTGCTGCCTGCGACAACTTTTTCAATGGCCGCAAAACCGCGCGTTTTGGGCGATTCAATTGGTTCGGCGCTGCATTGCACGGCGTCCTCGGGCGGCACACTGCGGACGTTATCGTAAACCAGAGGAAGACCAGCCGTTACCGCCGGCGGCGGCAGCGCCAGTTCCAGTCGCGCTCGGGACCGACGTCGATGTGAACGGATTCGGTGTGGCAGTAGGTGCCGACGCCGCCACGCCCGGGCATGCTGCGGACATAGCTTGCCAGTTGCGATTTCGAGACGCCTGGAACCTGGATGTCGGCGGCGGCGCAATACATGTGCAGCGAATTCTTGGCGCCGTTGGCGCGGCGGTTGCGGGCCGGATCACGATAGCCGGAGGTGACGATCATCTTCTTGCCGTAGTGGCCCTCGATCGTCTTCAATACACGGACCAGCGAAGGCTTCAGGCAGGCAACGTCGACATTCTCGGTCTGCTTCAAAAGACCGTTGGGCGCCAGCCGGGCAAGGCCGGCGGCGGATGCCACCTGATAGGCACCCCCCTCATCCTCGTTGAGATCGACGTCGCTCTCGTCGTCGAGGCCGGACTTGCGCTTGATCTCGAAGAGTGCGGTCTTGCGCACGCCAGGCAGCGCGTCGTCGGTGAAATTGCTGGTATCGCCGATCGAAGCCAGTTGCACCGGCTTTTTCAGCCGATTTGGCCGAGGCCAGAGTAACGGTCGGCTTTGCCGCCGCCGCCTTGGGCTGGGCGGCCGTCGGTTGCTCGGCCGACCTGTTGTTGGCATGCGGAGCAGGTGCCGCCGAGGCGGGCGTGGCGCTGAACAAAGAGGCAAGGAACCCCTTCTTCTTTGGCGCATAGGCTTGCGGCTGCGGCTCTCCGGCGGTCACATAGACCGGATTGTTCATCGCCGGCGCGGCGGCTTCAGCCTTCTTCGGTGCGGCCGTGCCGGCATCAGCCGTTTCTGTCTTCTGCGTGGCAGCGTCGGCCTGTTCCGCCGTCTGCGCGGGCTGTTCCTGTGGCTGCGGCGTCTGGCCCGCAGTCGCCTCCGCGCCCGCAGGAGCGGTGACGGGGAAGCCGGCATCGGACCGGGCTCCGGCCTGGGTCCCCGGCTTCGCCACCGGCACATAAGCGACCTGCTCGGGAAGCGCCGCGTCACCCTCGGCGGTCATCGTCATCTGTGAAGTCGTCATCTGCGAGGACGAATCAGCGGCGACCTGTTGCGTGCCCGCGGCCGTGCTATTGTCCATGGACGAGGCATTGTAGCCAGGCATGCCGACGGACATTGTCGGGTCGCCGGCCGAAGTGCAGGACGCCAGGAGCACGGAGAAAAGCGCTGCCGCAATGGCGCGGCGTTCTCCCTTCGCGAAGCGCGATCCCGCTGATCTCAAAACAAAATTCCCCCTCGATGTCCGGCCGGTACGTCATTGGCGTGGCGTGAAACGTCCCGCCGAACTAATCCTTGTCCCCGAACCGGAAACGAGACCTGTATCAAAAAGGCAAGCCTCAAAGTAATTCGATGGCTAGAGGTGAATAGAGGCTACCTAAGGGTTGACGACACCATTTCGCCCTCTTTGGCAGGCACGTCAACTCACCAGACATTACAGAATGTTACACGCGCACCTTGACATAGGTGCCTGGCGCATCACCCAGGGTTTTCATGTGCTTGCCCGGTTGCGGGCCGGCACGCGGGTGTTGTCCCTAGCCCGATCCAGCGGCCATGCGGCCACCGACGGATGGGTTGGGTTGACTGGCCGAGCCGTCACGGACGATGTTCGGGAGCGGAGCGCTCCATCACGACTCGACTCGCCGGCCTGGACAAGGAGCGATCCTTCATTTTCTCGTACCAGCCCGGAGAACACCCGAAAGCGGCTCCACGCTGCGCCGGAACTCAGTCTGTAGGTTCTGTCCCCTGGGCTGCGCTGGGGTTGTGCTATTTGCGTTGCCAAGCGACACGCGGCGAGATCCGGGAGATGACGTCAGCGGCGAAAACCATGCGGCCGGCCAGTTCCATCATGCCTTTCGAAAGTCTGTTCTCGAGATACAATTGCGCAGTAGAAAGAAATGGTTGGGCCGCAGCCATGCGGGCCAACCAGGAGACGGGATGGGTCGTGGCGTTGGCGACCCATCGATCGAAGTCGCCGGCCGGCTTGTCGCCGGTCCAGTAATGATATTTCTGCGCCGCCGGCGGGTTGACGACGCCGGCGATGTGGCCGGAGCCTGCCATCACGTACTCGACCTCGCCGCCGAAATATTTCGAACCGAGGAACACCGAAAGCGCCGGCGCGATATGGTCTTCCTTCGAGGCGAGGTTGTAAACCGGGATGGTGACGTCAGCGAGCGAAACCATGCGGCCGGCCAGTTCCATCATGCCTTTCGAAAGTCTGTTCTCGAGATAGCAATTGCGCAGGTAGAAAGAATGGTTGGCCGCAGCCATGCGGGTCGAATCGGCGTTCCAGTAGAGCAGGTCGAAGGGCAGGGGATCCTTGCCGCGCATGTAGTTGTTGACGACATAGGGCCAGATCAGGTCGCCTGAGCGCAGCATGTTGAAGGCGGTCGCCATCTTGGTGCCATCGAGATAGCCTTTCTCGGTCATCGATTTCTCGACGGCCGCGACCTGCTCGTCGTCGACAAACACTTTCAGGTCGCCGGCATGGGTGAAGTCGACCTGCGTGGTGAAGAAGGTGGCCGATTTGACGCGGTGGTCGCCTTCCTGCGCCATCAGCGCCAGGGCCGCGGCCAGAAGCGTGCCGCCGACACAATAGCCGATGGCGTTGACTTGCCTTTCGCCGGTGGCCTTTTCGATCGTGTCCAGGCCATATTGCAGGCCCTCTCTTATGTAGGCCTCCCAACCCTTGGTGCCGTGCCGCTCGTCCGGGTTGATCCAGGAGATGACGAAGACGGTGTGGCCCTGCTCGACGGCCCAGCGGATGAAGGATTTTTGCGGGTTGAGATCGAGAATGTAGAATTTGTTGATCCATGGCGGGCAGATCAGCAGCGGCCGCTTGAGCACGGTCTCGGTCGACGGTTCGTACTGCAAGATCTCGGCGACATCGCTGCGGCCCACCACCTTGCCGGGTGTCGTGGCCAGGTTCTTGCCGATCTCGAAGGGCGAATAATCGGCCTGCCTCAGTTTCAGGTCGCCCTTGCCGGCGACAATGTCCTCGGCCAGCATCTTCATGCCGCGCACCAGGTTTTCGCCATTCGAAGCGATGGTCTCGCGGAACAGCTCCGGGTTGGTCAGGATGAAATTCGACGGCGAGATGGCGTTGGACATCTGCTTGACGTAGAAGCTGGCCTTATGGCGGGTGTGCTCGTCCAGGCCATCGGCGTGCTCGACCAGTTCGGCCGCCCAGCGCGAGGTAACGAGATAGGCCTGCTTGAGGAAATCGAAGAATGCGTTGCGGCCCCATTCAGGGTCCTGGAAACGCTTGTCGCCGCCCTCGGGCTTGACTGCGTCGTCGCCGCCGGCGCCGATGCGCTGGATGGCGTTGGCCCAGACGGTCATGTAGCCGGAAAACAGCCGCGTCTGCGCCTCCAGAGCGCGCTGCGGATCGGAAAGCCAATATTCGCTGAGCTTGGAGAAGGTTTTCACCATGTCGACGACCGGCTCGGCGACATGATCGCGCACTTCGCCTTTTTCGCGCGGCTCGGCCCATGCGGAAGCCGCCTTGCCGGCCTGCTCGATCATGCGCGCCATGTTCAAGGCGAAGCGTTCCGGGTCCTTCACCAGATATTGCTCGACGGTCGAAGCCCGGTCATCTTCCGCTTTGTCCGAATCGGGTCTTTTGGACATGGTTCGCGGGGTTCCTCCCGAAGCGTTTTCTTGACATATTATCATGGGACATCCGACAGGGTCCAACGCGCTCTACCCCGGCTGCCTAAGGAAACAATATGACGATTAATATTGGCGAAACTGTTTTTTCCGGCACTGGTCGTTTTTGCCGCATGGGCGCGGCGGTCGTCCTGCTGGCGATCGCCGGCTGTTCGAGCACCAACATCGAGGGTGCAGCACCTGCCGCCAGCCTCGTCGAGGGGCCAAAGGACACCGGCGCCTATCCGAACCTGAACATCCCGCCGCAAGTGGCGGCGGAGCAATTCACCGAGGAGGAGAAGAACGCCAAGCTCGCCCAGTTGAAGGCCGACGGGCAGGCGCAGGGCTCCAAGGGCGGCGCGGTCAGGGCCGCGAACACGGCGGCGCTGAACACGCTGGCAAGGAAGCACGGCGCCGATGCGCTGAAGCAGATCGAGGCCAATTGCGATCCCGCCCTCGACCCTACCTGCAAATAAGGTTATATCGCGCCCGAAAACCACTCTGGAATTGACATGGAAGAATTTCACAAGGTCCGCCGGCTTCCGCCCTACGTCTTCGAGCAGGTCAACCGGCTGAAGGCCAGTGCCCGTTCGCGCGGCGCCGACATCATCGACCTTGGCATGGGCAACCCGGACCTGCCGACGCCCAAGGCCATCGTCGACAAATTGTGCGAGGTGGTGCGCGATCCACGCACGCACCGCTATTCGTCGTCGCGCGGCATTCCGGGCCTGCGCCGCGCCCAGGCCAATTACTATGCCCGCCGTTTCGGCGTGAAACTCGACCCGGACACGCAGGTGGTGGCGACGCTGGGCTCGAAGGAAGGCTTCGCCAACATGGCGCAGGCGATCACCGCGCCCGGCGACGTGATCCTGTGCCCCAATCCGACCTATCCGATCCACGCTTTCGGTTTCATCATGTCGGGCGGCGTCATCCGCTCATTGCAGGTGGAGCCGGACGACGGATTCATTCCGGCGCTGGAGCGCGGCATCCGCCATTCGATCCCGAAGCCGCTGGCGTTGATCCTCAATTACCCGTCGAACCCGACGGCGCAGGTCGCCTCGCTCGATTTCTACAGGGATGTGGTGGCCTTCGCCAGGAAGAACGACATCATCATCCTGTCGGATCTTGCCTATTCGGAAATCTATTTCGATGGCAATCCGCCGCCCTCGGTGCTGCAGGTACCGGGCGCCATCGACGTGGCGGTCGAGTTCACCTCGATGTCGAAGACCTTTTCCATGCCCGGCTGGCGCATGGGTTTTGCCGTCGGCAATGAGCGGCTGATCTCGGCGTTGACCAGGGTCAAGTCCTATCTTGACTATGGTGCCTTCACGCCGATCCAGGTGGCGGCCGCGCACGCGCTCAACGGCGACGGCGCCGACATCGCCGAAGTGCGCGACGTCTACCGCAAGCGCCGCGACGTCATGGTCGACGCCTTCAGCCGCGCCGGCTGGATCGTGCCGGCGCCGGCCGCATCGATGTTCGCGTGGGCGCCGATACCGGAGCCGTTCAAGCATCTCGGTTCGCTCGAATTCTCCAAGCTTCTGATCGAGCACGCCGACGTGGCGGTGGCGCCGGGCGTCGGCTTCGGCGAGCATGGCGACGATCACGTGCGCATCGCACTGGTCGAGAACGAGCACCGGATCCGGCAGGCGGCGCGCAACATCAAGCGCTTCCTGGCGTCCAGCGCCAAGCAGCCCGACAATGTGGTGCCGCTCGCCGCGCATCGTTGAGTTGCCTGCTATCACATCGATCAAATCCTTGAGGGGCGTCGCCGGACATGGCCGAAGCGTTGCGTGTTGGAATTGCCGGTCTCGGCACCGTCGGCGCGTCGGTGGCGCGCGTGCTCACCGACAAGGCGGCTGAACTGACGCGGCAATGCGGCCGCGAGGTCGTCGTGTCAGCCGTTTCGGCCCGCGATCGCAAACGCGACCGCGGCGTCGATCTCGCCGCGGCCAAGTGGTTCGATGACGCCGTAAAGATGGCGCAGACCGCCGACATCGATGTTTTCGTCGAGCTGATCGGTGGCGACGAGGGGTCAGCGCGATCGTCGGTGAAAGCCGCGCTAGAGGCCGGCCGCCATGTCGTCACCGCCAACAAGGCGCTGCTCGCCAAGCATGGTGTGGCACTAGCCGAGATCGCCGAGAAGAAGGGGGTGTTGCTCAATTACGAGGCGGCGGTGGCGGGCGGCATTCCGGTCATCAAGACGATGCGCGAGGCGATGGCCGGCAATTCGGTGACCCGCGTCTTCGGCATCCTCAACGGCACCTGCAACTATATCCTGACCCGGATGGAAGCCGAGGGCCTGTCGTTCGACGCCTGCCTGAAGGACGCGCAGCGGCTGGGCTATGCGGAGGCCGACCCAACCTTCGATATCGAGGGCCACGACACCGCGCACAAGCTGTCGATCCTGACCAGCCTTGCCTTTGGCACGAGGATCGCCGCCAACGACATCTACATGGAAGGGATTTCCAACATCAGCCAGGCCGACATCCGCGCGGCAGGCGATCTCGGCTACCGGATAAAACTGCTCGGCGTCGCCCAGCGCACGGAAAGCGGCATCGAACAGCGCGTGCATCCGACCATGGTGCCGACGGCCTCGGTCATCGCGCAGGTGCACGGCGTGACCAATGCGGTGGCCATCGAAACCGACATCCTTGGCGAGCTTTTGCTCTCCGGTCCCGGCGCCGGCGGCAGCGCCACCGCATCGGCGGTGGTCGGCGACATTGCCGACATCGCCAAGAGCCGGCCGGGTTTCCAGCACGGTCCGGTCTTCGGCCTGCCGGCCAAGGAATTGCGACCCTACAAGAAGGCGCAGATGCGCAGCCACGCCGGCGGCTATTTCATCCGGTTGACCGTGCATGACCGTATCGGCGTTTTTGCCGCCATTGCAAAGCGCATGGCCGACAGCGACATCTCGTTGGAATCGATCGTGCAGCATGCCGCTGGGCCGGAAACCGCTTTGCAGAAGACGGTCATCCTCGTCACCCACGAGACGACGGAAGCGGCGGTGCGCAAGGCCGTCGAGGGCATCACCAAGGACGGCCATCTGACCGACAAGCCGCAGGTCATCCGCATAGAGCGGGCAGGGTAGAGGGTAATCTTTACCATTCAATCGATTGATATTGTTGCATTTTCAAAAAACGCTTGCCCAGGTCTTGCTGTTGTCATGGAGCTTTGACACAAGGAGCGCGCCTCTACCGCATCGGCCCGAAAATCGGACTCGATTTTCGGAAAGACGGTGCGTAGATTCGAAGATTTAGAGCGTCCTTTGCGCCTCCAATGGACGCGCGGCGCTCTAATGGGAGGCGATGCGCCAACGGGGATTGTCCATCGATGAATGTGGTCCAGAACATCGTCGCCGGCCTCGACCGGATACTCACCATGGAGCTGGTGCGCGTCACCGAACGCGCCGCGGTCGCGGCCGCCAGGCTGCGCGGACGCGGTGACGAAAAAGCCGCCGACCAGGCCGCGGTCGACGCCATGCGCGAGGAGCTCAACCGCCTCGCCATCAAGGGCACGGTGGTGATCGGCGAGGGCGAGCGCGACGAGGCTCCGATGCTCTATATCGGCGAAGAGGTCGGCTCCGGCAAAGGCCCGGCGGTCGATATCGCGCTCGACCCGCTCGAAGGCACGACGATCTGCGCCAAGAATCTGCCCAATGCGCTGGCGGTCATCGCCATTGCGGAAAAGGGCAGCCTCCTGTTCGCGCCCGACGTCTATATGGAAAAGATCGCCGTCGGTCCCGGCTATGCCGATGACGTCATCGACATCGATGCCTCGCCGGCCGAAAACATCGCCAGCCTGGCCAAGGCCAAGGGTGTTCCAGTGTCGGAAATCACCACCTGCATCCTCGACCGGCCGCGCCATGGCAAATTGATCGAAGCCGTGCGCGCCACGGGCGCTGCGATCCGGCTGATCGGCGACGGCGATGTCGCCGGCGTCATCGACACCACCGACCCGGACGAGACCGGCATCGACATCTATCTCGGCACCGGCGGTGCGCCGGAGGGCGTGCTGGCGGCGGCCGCGTTGCGCTGCACCGGCGGCCAGATGCAGGGAAGGCTGATCCTCGACACGCCGCAAAAAGTCGAGCGCGCGGCCAAGATGGGTATTTCCGACCCGAAGCGGATCTACCGCACGCAGGACATGGCGCGTGGCGACGTGCTGTTTGCGGCAACCGGCGTGACCGACGGCAACATGCTGGCCGGGGTCAAGTTCGGCCGCAACTCCATCACCACGCACACGATCGTGCTGCGCTCGTCGTCACGCACGGTGCGCGAGATCAAGGCGCGCCACCAGGATCTGGAAAAGTTTTGATACCGTCCTGCTTAGCCGTCGCATATTGTGAGACATGACAATTTTGCAGACGGCGCGTCATATGACGGGCGAAAGACGCTTTTTCCTCGATGTCAGGCAGTCGGCCACCGGTGTTTCATGGGAACATCGGCTGACCGAGCGGCAGGACATGACCGCACTCGCCATCGCGCAGGGCCATGGCGTGCCGGACATCGTCGCGCGCGTCCTTGCCGGGCGCGGCGTGACCGCCGAGCAGACCGAGCGGTTCCTCGATCCGACCATCCGCGACCTGCTGCCGGACCCGGCGTCGCTGACCGACATGGAGAGGGCCGCCGCCCGTATCGCCGGGGCAATCATTGCCAGGGAAAAGGTGGCGATCTTCGGCGACTACGATGTCGATGGCGCGGCCTCGTCGGCGCTGCTCAAGCGGTTTCTCACGCATTTCTCGGTGCCATCGGAGATTTACATACCGGACCGCATCTTCGAGGGGTACGGCCCCAATCCGGAAGCCATGCGCGAACTCGTGTCACGCGGCGCGACGCTGATCGTCACCGTCGACTGCGGCACCAACAGCGCCGTTTCGATCGACGCTGCGAAGGCGGCGGGCGCCGATGTCGTGGTGCTCGACCATCACCAGGTCGGCGGCCCGTTGCCGTTGGCCGAAGCGGTCGTCAATCCCAATCGCGAGGACGACCTTTCGGGCCAGGGTCATCTTTGCGCCGCCGGCGTCGTCTTCCTGGCTCTGGTCCAGACGGCGAGAATCCTGCGCGGCTGGTTGCCGGATGCCGCACCGCCGGACCTGCTTGGCCTGCTCGACCTCGTGGCTCTGGCGACCGTCTGCGACGTGGTGCCGCTGAACGGCGTCAACCGCGCCTTCGTGGTCAAGGGGCTGCAGATGGCGCGCCAGCAGAGGAACGAAGGGCTGGCGGCGCTGGCGCGGGTCTCGCGCATCGGCGAGCCGGTCAGCACCTTCCATCTGGCCTATCTGATCGGCCCGCGCATCAATGCTGGCGGGCGCATCGGCGATGCGGCACTCGGCAGCCGGCTGCTCGCCACCGACGATCCCGTCGAGGCCCGCACCATCGCCGAGACGCTGGACCGTCTCAATCAGGAGCGGCAGCAGATGGAACTGGAGATGCTGGCCGCGGCACGCGCGGAGGCCGATGCCGAGCTTGCCGGCGGCAATGGGCCGGCTATCGTCGTCACCGCCAGCTCCAATTGGCATCCGGGCATTGTCGGCCTGCTGGCCTCGCGGCTCAAGGACCATGCGCGCCGGCCCGCCTTCGCCATCGCCTTCAATGCCAATGGCATCGGCACGGGTTCAGGCCGTTCGGTGTCGGGCTTCGATCTTGGCAGGCTGGTGCGCGAGGCGGCCGATGCCGGGCTGATCGTCAAGGGCGGCGGCCATGGCATGGCGGCCGGCATCACGGTGGAGCGGGCAAAACTCGGCGTGCTTAGGGCCTTCTTCGAAGAACGAGCGGCGGCCGACGTGTTCCGGCTGCAAGGCGAGGAAAGCCTGGCGATCGACGGTGCGCTGGCCGCCGAGGGCGCGACGCTCGGCCTGCTCGATGCACTGGAGAAAGCCGGCCCGTTCGGTGCCGGACACGTCGCGCCGGTCTTCGCGCTGCCGCGCCATCGGCTTACCGACGCAAGGCCGGTCGGCACCAACCACATCCGCGCCGATCTGCAGTCGGAAAGCGGCGGCCGCATCCAGGCGATCGCCTTTCGCGCCGTCGATACGGCGCTCGGCGAATTCCTGTTCAAGAACAGGGGCAAACCGGTGCATGTCGCCGGCTCCCTGTCGGGCAATCATTGGAACGGCAACCGTACGGTGCAGTTCCGAATCATCGATGCCGCACCCGCCTGAGAACAGGCTCCCGGATCATCGTTCAGGCCAGAACCGTCTGCAGCCGCGCCAGCTCGCCGATCTGAGCCATCGTTGCCTGATAACCGATGCGGATCGCCTCGTCGGCGCGGTGGAATTCGGTCAGGCCGATATGGCCGAGCTTCGGCTGCAGCGACATATCAGGCGGGTCGCCGGCAAGCCGCGCACGCGAAATGCGGTCCTGGATGATGTTGAAGGCTTCGACCATGACGCCGGTGATGCCGAGTCGCGCTTCGCGGGACTGGCGTTCGGGGTCGACCAGGCCGGTCCTTGGCGCGTCCTTCTCGGCGACCAGTTCGCCGGCAGTGTGCTTGATGACGGCGGCGCGACCGAACAGATCATAGTGAAGGTTTATCGCGACCACGAGCGGCTGCTCGTAGGCGCGGCAGACCGAGACCGGCACCGGGTTGACCAGTGCGCCGTCGACCAGCACGCGCCCGTTGCAGGTAACCGGTTCGAACACGCCGGGCAGTGCGTAGGAGGCGCGCATGGCGGTGATCAACGAACCGCCCGACAGCCAGATTTCATGGCCGGTGCGGATCTCCGACGTGACGCAGACGAAGGGCTTGGGCAGATCCTCGAAACGGATGCCGGCCATGTGCTCGCGCAGCCGTGCGTCGAGCTTCATGCCGCCGAATAGGCCGCTGCCGCGCAGATTGAGGTCGAGAAGACCAAAGATGCGCCGCCTGGTCAGGCTTCTGGCGAATTCTTCCAGCTCATCCAGCTTGCCGGCAAGGTAGCAGCCGCCGACCAGCGCGCCGATCGAGGTACCGGCGATCATCGATACTTCGATGCCGGCTTCGTCGAGCGCGCGCAGCACGCCGATATGGGCCCAGCCACGCGCGCAGCCGCCGCCCAGTGCCAGCGAAATGCCTGTTTTCTTGGGGGGCTTCGTTTCGGATGCGCCGGCGGACGATGAGAGGCCACTGGCCTCTCGAACGTCCGGTCTGTTGCGCGATGACGCCCATTCGAGCATCACAATCTCCCTTGTCCCACGGCCAATATACAGGCTGGCCGTATCGAAATCATGAATATATGTGGCTGCAGTTCGGCGAATGGTTCATCCATATGGATGGTTCATGTGGTTCATTCATATGGATGGCTCATGGGACTTTCGATACGTTTCTTCCGCATCGAACAGTGGCTTGCTACCGTCGCTGGCAAGCGTCGCCTTGCCGTCGATCAGCCCCACCGTCCGATAGAAGCAGGAACGCCGGCCGGTGTGACAGGTTGCGTCGTGGCCCATCACTTTGACGCGCAACCATATGGCGTCCTGGTCACAATCCGTGAGCATCTCGACGATTTTCTGGACATTCCCGGACGTCTCGCCCTTCTTCCACAGCGCGCTGCGCGAGCGCGACCAGTAGTGAGCGATGCCGGTTTCGAGCGTCAGCGCCAGCGCTTCGGCGTTCATGTGCGCGACCATCAGCAACATGCCGTCTTCGGCATCGGTGACGACCACGGTGACGAGACCGCTGGCATCGAAACGCGGCGAAAAGACCGCGCCTTCTTCCAGTGCCTTCTTGTCTGATGGAGCTTTCGGAAATTCCAGTGCCGACATCGCCGGTCCTTGTTCAGAGCCCCACCCATTCCGATAGAATCGGAATGGGTGGGGGCTCTGTCTTCTTGTTGGCCATGATCTTATCCGAACCGGTTCCCACTTTTCGGGATCATGGCTAGCGACCGGCGAGGGGGTCAGCCCCTGCCGCCGCGCACCATGGTGACGAAACGGACCTGTTCCTCGGGCGTGTCCTTGAAGACGCCGGTGAAGGTCGAGGTCAGCGTCGTGGAGCCTTCCTTGCGGATGCCGCGCATGGCCATGCACATATGTTCGGCTTCGAGCATGACGGCGACGCCGCGCGGATTGAGCACATCCTGGATGACGCCGGCGATCTGTGCGGTCATGGCTTCCT
Source organism: Mesorhizobium sp. M9A.F.Ca.ET.002.03.1.2 (assembly GCF_003952365.1). Classification (NCBI taxonomy): domain Bacteria; kingdom Pseudomonadati; phylum Pseudomonadota; class Alphaproteobacteria; order Hyphomicrobiales; family Phyllobacteriaceae; genus Mesorhizobium; species Mesorhizobium sp. M9A.F.Ca.ET.002.03.1.2. Next base: position 4,576,116 of record NZ_CP034443.1, read on the forward strand.
GGGTCTGCAGGCGCTGGGCGAAGATGTCGACGACGCGCGCGATCTTGGACAGGCCGACAACCTTGCCGTCCGGCAAATAGCCGACATGCGCCTTGCCGATGATCGGCACCATGTGGTGCTCGCAATGCGAATGGAACGTTATATCCTTGACCAGGACAAGGTCGTCATAGCCAGCGACTTCCTCGAAGGTGCGGCCGAGCTCCTCGGCCGGGCACTTGTCATAGCCGCCGAACATTTCGCGATAGGCCTTGACCACACGCTTTGGCGTATCGACCAGGCCCTCCCGGTCCGGATTGTCGCCGGCCCAGCGCAACAGGGTGCGAACCGCGGCTTCGGCTTCGGCTTCGCTCGGCCGATCCGTGACCGGCTTTTCCAGATAGGCGGACGGGGGCATGAATTTCTTGATGACGGCATCCATAAAGGCGTCTCCCGTAGTTCCCCTCTCAGGAGGAACGAGTTGAACGGACCACGACCTTTCGGGTGTTAGAAACGTGCCCTGTTTCCAGCCCGTAAGCGGCGTGAACTGATTTGAGCAGGGACGAGGCCGTTGGTTACCTTGTCCATACCCGACTACCAGCATTATATATGATCGTGCCGAGCGAAAGGAAGACCGTTAGCGGCAATCGCCGTTCGCTCGGCGGCGACGGATTGGAAAAATATGATCGACGATGTCTACAATGCGAAAATTCTGGGATTTGCCGGGAATATCGCGCGGATCGGCCGGCTCGACCACCCCGACGCAACCGCGCGCGCGCATTCCAAGCTCTGCGGCTCGACAGTGACCGTCGATCTGAAGATGGATGACGGCGTCGTCACCGATTTCGCGCATGACGTGAAGGCCTGCGCGCTTGGCCAGGCGTCGTCGTCGATCATGGCGCAACATGTCATCGGCGCCAGCGCGGATGAATTGCGCAGCGTTCGCGAGACGATGCTGAAGATGCTGAAGGAAAATGGCGCGCCGCCCGAAGGTCGCTTCGCCGACCTCAGATATCTCGAACCGGTGCGCGACTACAAGGCGCGCCATGCCTCGACCATGCTGACCTTCGATGCGGTGGTCGACGCGATCGGCCAGATCGAGAAGAAACGCGCCGAACAGGCGGCCTAAACACCTCCCAGAGAACGCTTGCTTTCGGCAAATTCGACCCGGATCCAGTCAGCGAAGGCCGCGGCCGGTTCGGACAGGTTGCGCAGGCTCCGCGCCACCAGCCAATAGGCGCCGCATACCACGTTGATATCGAATGGCTTGATCAACGTACCGGTCGCCAGTTCCTCCTTGACCAGCAGAAGGTCGCCCAGCGCCACGCCGTGCCCCAGCATGGCCGCCTGTTTCGAGAGCGAGGCGTCGGCCAGCAGTGGGCCACGCTCCGGTATCGCATCAGCGGACACGCCGGCTGCCTCGAACCAGCGCGCCCAGCCCTGGCGATTTTCTTCATGCAGCAAGGTATACCGACGCAGGTCGGCCGGACTTTCCAGGGCAACGCCCGATGCTGAAAGTGCTGGCGACAACACAGGCGAATCGATGACCGGCGCCAGGCGTTCCGCCTCGCTGCGCGGCCATGACGTGCTGTGGGCGCTGAAGCGCAGCGCGAGTTCGGCCTGATCGCTGCGGAACTCGATCAGGCGCGGGTCGACATCGAGGGAAATGTCGATATCCGGCCGCAGTTCGCGGAATCGATTGAGCCGCGGCACCAGCCAGGATGCGGCAAGCGAGGGCTCGACGCTCACGCAGACCACCGACTGGGCCGGCGTCGCCACCAATTCCGAAAGCAGTCCGTCAATGTCGTCGAAACTTCTGACGAGCTGATCGAGCAGGCGCTGGCCGGCATCGGTAAGCTCGACGCGGCGATGGTGACGGTAGAACAGAGGCTGGCGCAGGAACAGCTCGAGCTCGCGGACCTGGCGGCTGATCGCAGCTTGGGAGACAAAAAGCTCTTCGGCCGCCCGGCTGAAACTCAGGTGCCTGCCGGCCGCTTCGAAACTCCTCAACGCCGTCAGGGGGAGGCGGCCACGCTTCATTCGCATAATCTCTAGTTATCCGAGGCGCAAATTATACTCGTTTGAGGACGAAGGCCAGCAGCGGTCTAATCGGCGCCTAGAGGAGATGCGGCCATGATCCAGTTCCTGAGCATTTTTGGCGACGTCATGCGGATAGCAACGTTTCAATGGCGTGATAGGCCCTCTGCCGGCCGCTGCGAGGAACGGCGGGCCGGTACCGCTCGTTGGTTGCCTCCGGCCGATCGGTATCCTGTTCGCCGTCCAAGATCCTGAAGCGGATCACAGGCGGGAAGAAGGGGATTGCGTTCTCTGCTCGAAGTTCACATCTATTCGGGGAAACGCGATGCGGAGAATGCGGTGCGCGATCAACATGGGCATGCGCATGTCGCCGGGCCGCTCCAGCGCGGTCGCAACTGGCCCGGCCCGTGGCGCAAGACGCCCGGCCGAATCCTCGGCACGTCGCTCGTACGCTTCTACCAGCTGACCCTGTCCGGCTTTGTCGGCAATTCCTGCCGGCATCTGCCGACCTGTTCCGAATACGCGCATGAGGCGATCGCCCGCCACGGGCTGTGGGCCGGCGGCTGGATGGGGCTTTTCCGGGTGCTACGCTGCGGACCGTTCGGGACGCATGGCATCGACCGCGTGCCGGAGGTGCTGGCCGGTCGCTATGTCTGGTTCATGCCCTGGCGGTACTGGCGGATCGGAAAAACGCGCAGGGACGGCGAAAGCTGATGCCGGCAGGGGCGCAAAGCTCTGCAATCGGGCAGATCTTTACGATTTGCTAGGGTTAACCGCATCTTGCGCATTTAAGACAAAATCGAGACAAGAGGCCTCGCTAAGCCGCTCCTGACATGCCTCAGGAGAGATTGCCAAATGCGCCAGATAGATCGCCGTCCATTCGTTTTCGCTTTGGTTCTCTACCTTCTGGCGTGGATGCTGGGTTTTCCGATCCACGCTCAATCCGCGCCGCTGAAGGATGTCGAATGCACATTGATCCTGGATGCTGCAAGCGGCGAAACGCTGTACCGGGACGGGGTTTGCGACCAGCGCTTCAGCCCCGCTTCGACGTTCAAGGTCCCCTTGTCGCTGATCGGCTACGACGCCGGAATCCTGCGCGACGAGCACACGCCGGCATGGGACTACAAGCCTGAGTTCAACGCGGTGAAGCGCGACCAGAAGACCGTCGACCCGACGATCTGGGAAAAGGATTCGGTCCTGTGGTTTTCGCGGGAAATCACCCGGCGGCTCGGCAGCGAGCGCTTCGCCGGCTACGTCTCGAAGTTCGACTACGGCAACTCCGACGTCTCCGGCACTGCCGGCAAGGATGATGGGCTCACCCGGTCGTGGGTGAATTCCTCCCTCAAGATATCGCCCACGGAACAGATCGATTTCCTGCGCCGGCTGCTCGACCGCAAACTGCCGGTTTCGGACAGGGCCTATGCCATGACCGATGCCATCGTTCCGACGTTCCGCGCGGGAGACTGGACGGTCCAGGGCAAGACCGGGAGCACCGGGCTTGGCAATGACAAGACCCGGGACAAGCGCTCGCTTGGCTGGTTTGTCGGCTGGGGAGAAAAGGATGGCCGCCGGATCGTCTTTGCCCGCCTGGTGGTCGATACGAAGCGGTCGGAGATGCCCAAGGGCCTCAAGACGCGGTCGACGTTCCTGAAAGACCTTCCTGGTCTGATCAAATAGACTGAGCGACCAACGATCCCGCTTTACGGCGCGGGAATCTGCCCATAAAAGACTGCCGCCGGACGTATCCGGCTTTTACTTTTTGCGTGTCGTAACCCAAAACCGCTTCGCATCCTTGGGTCAAGCCCGAGGGCAGGCTCTTTGGGCGACACGCATTTCACCACCCGCGCTCGTTTGCGGGACTGGATAGGAGAACTCTATGCTGAATTCCGTTTCCCTGACATTTCCCGATGGCTCCGTCCGCGACTACGAAGCGGCGATGACAGGCGCCGGTCTGGCGGAATCGATCTCGAAGTCGCTGGCCAAGAAGGCTGTCGCCTACTCGATCGACGGCGTGGTGCGCGATCTTTCCGACCCGCTCGGCAAGTCCGGCAAGGTCGAGATCATCACCCGCGAAGACCCGCGCGCGCTGGAGCTCATCCGCCACGACGCAGCGCACGTGCTGGCCGAAGCCGTGCAGGAATTGTGGCCGGGAACGCAGGTGACCATCGGGCCGGTGATCGAAAACGGGTTCTACTATGATTTCGCCCGCAACGAGCCGTTCACCCCCGACGATTTCCCAGTGATCGAGAAGAAGATGCGCGAGATCATCGCACGCAATAAGCCGTTCACCAAAGAGGTCTGGTCGCGCGAGAAGGCGAAAAAAATCTTCGCCGACAAGGGCGAGCGCTACAAGCTGGAACTGATCGACGCGATTCCCGACGATCAGGACCTCAAGATCTACGCGCAGGGCGATTGGTTCGACCTCTGCCGCGGCCCTCATATGGCTTCGACCGGGCAGATCGGCAGCGCCTTCAAGCTGATGAAGGTGGCCGGCGCCTATTGGCGCGGCGACAGCAACAACCCGATGCTGACGCGCATTTACGGCACGGCCTGGGCCGACCAGACGCAGCTCGATGCCTACCAGATGATGCTGGAGGAAGCCGAAAAGCGCGATCACAGGAAGCTCGGCCGCGAGATGGACCTGTTCCATTTTCAGGAAGAGGGGCCGGGCGTCGTCTTCTGGCATGCCAAGGGCTGGAAGATGTTCCAGAACCTGGTCAGCTACATGCGCCGCCGGCTGGATGACCTCGGCTATCAGGAGGTCAACGCTCCGCAAGTGCTCGACAAGAGCCTGTGGGAGACTTCAGGCCACTGGGGCTGGTACCGGGACAATATGTTCAAGGTGACGGTTGCCGGCGACGACACTGATGACGACCGCGTCTTCGCGCTGAAGCCGATGAACTGTCCCGGCCATGTCCAAATCTTCAAGCATGGATTGAAGTCATACCGAGATCTGCCTGTAAGATTGGCCGAATTCGGCGCCGTTCATCGCTATGAGCCGTCCGGCGCGCTGCACGGCCTGATGCGCGTGCGCGGCTTTACCCAGGACGATGCCCACATCTTCTGCACCGAGGAACAGCTCGCCGACGAGTGCATCAAGATCAACGACCTGATCCTGTCGACCTACGCCGACTTCGGCTTCGACGAAATCACCGTCAAACTGGCGACCCGCCCCGAAAAACGCGTCGGCACCGACGCGATGTGGGATCATGCCGAGGGCGTGCTGCAAGATGTGCTCGACACGATCGCTGCGCGGTCGGGCAACCGGATCAAGACGGGCGTCAATCCGGGTGAGGGCACGTTCTACGGGCCGAAGTTCGAATATGTGCTGCGCGACGCCATCGGCCGTGACTGGCAATGCGGCACCACGCAGGTCGATTTCAACCTGCCGGAACGGTTCGGCGCCTTCTACATCGGCTCGGATTCGGAGAAGAAGCAGCCGGTGATGGTGCATCGCGCCATCTGCGGTTCGATGGAGCGCTTCCTCGGCATCCTGATCGAGAACTATTCCGGCCATTTCCCGCTGTGGTTCGCACCGCTGCAGGTGGTGGTGGCGACGATCACCTCCGATGCCGACGATTATGCACATAAGGTCGTCGCGCAGTTGAGGGCCGCGGGACTGTTGGCGGAAGCCGATCTTCGCAACGAGAAGATCAACTACAAGGTCCGCGAGCACAGCCTCGCCAAGGTTCCGGTCATCCTCGTCTGCGGCAAGCGGGAGGCGGAGGAGGAGACGGTCAACATCCGCCGGCTCGGTTCGCGCGACCAGGAATCGCTTGGCCTTGGCCAGGCGGTGGCAATGCTTGCCGAAGAGGCGGTGACGCCCGACCGCAAGCGCAAGCGAGCGGCCTGAGTTCAGCCAGATTGTCAACGAATGGCGGTGGGGCGATCCACCGCCATTTTCACATGCTCGCCATTTTCACATGCCCGCCATTTCACATGCTTGTCACGCCGGCCCTGTAACGAGCCCTCATGCTCAAGCTGAAGATGCGCGAAAGACCGTTTCCCGAGCTTTCCTATGCCAGCCCGCATCAGCCGGCATTGACGCGCTGGTTCATCCATTCCATCGAAGGGCTGTCCGGCCGCGATCGCTTCGCGGCGCTCTATGATTTCTGGCGTCGCCATGTGGTGCCGAGCGGCGAGCGCGTGTTCAGCCGCATGCTGGAGCTGATCGATGTCCAGGTGCAGGTCGCCGGCCAATGGCCGCCGGCAAAGCTGCCTGACGCGCCGCTGGTGATCGTCGCCAATCATCCGTTCGGCATCGGCGACGGCATTGCTGTGCTCTCGCTGGCCGAGCAGCTTCAGCGCCCGTTCCGCGTCATGATCCACAAGGATCTGCTCAAGATCCGCGAGATGGAGCCCTATTCGCTGCCGATCGACTTTTCAGAGACCAAGGACGCGCTGAAGAACAACATGGCGGTCCGCCACGAGGCGGTGCGGCTGCTGAAAGAGGGCGTCACCATCGTCGTCTTTCCCGCGGGCGGCGTCGCCACCGCGCCGAAAGGTTTTGGCCGGGCGCGCGATCTGCCGTGGAAGATGTTTCCGGCCCGGCTCGTCCAGGACGCCAAGGCATCGGTCGTCCCAATGCATTTTTCCGGTCAGAACGGCCGGCTGTTCCACCTGGTCAGCGGGCCGATGAACATGGCTGAGCGTGACGGGCGTGTGGCGAAGTTCGTCGGCAGGGCTTCGTTGACGCTGCGCATTTCCCTGCTCATCCCCGAATTCGCGCGGCTGTCCGGCAAATCGATCGACGTGCGCGTCGGCGACGTACTGGGATGGGACGAACTGGAGCCGCTGCGCGACCGCAAGGCTTTGCTCGACCGCCTCTATCGCGGTGTTTTCGATCTGGCGCCGGCCGAGGCGCGCGGCCGCGGCCAGTTCCTGCCGCGACGCATGCGCAAGGCGGCCTGATCGGCAAGTCATGCGCCGGCACTGTCCGGACGGTTTAGTCCGCGCCGTCCTCGGGATTTATCGCCGAGGCCTCCGTTGCGAGAACCTCGATTTCCTTGTTCTGGCCGGCCACGACCGTAAAATCCTTCTGGTAGATGCGGTCGCGGTTCTTGGCGATAATGGTGTAGTCGCCCTCGGCAAGCACCATCGAAGCAAAGGCGCCAACGGTTTCCTTGATGGGATCGCCGGATTCGTTGAGCAGCGACCAAGAGGTGTCGGCGATCGCCTCTCCGCCCGATTCGCGTACCAGCTTCATGGTCATCTCCGCCGCATGATGCTCGACGGCCGCCTCGGTCAGCTTGCCGGCCTCGACGCGGATGTCGGAGCGGATGACCGCATTCACCGAGCCGTAGGTCGAGACGACGTGGTAGACGCCCGCGTTCAGCCGCACCACGCTGTTCGGCTCGACGTCGGGAATGATCAGGGCGCGATCGTGGTTGGCCTCGGCGCGGCCCTCATAGATCGAAAAGCGCAGTTTCTTCGGCGGTATGCGCACCCCGCCCGACAGCACGGCATCGAGCTTCAAACCGCCGGCATCGAGGACGAGGCTTTCGCGCTTCGCGTCCTTGCCGACGGTGATGCGTTTGGTGGCGCCGGCCCGGCCGTAGGAGGCATGGACCAGATAGCTGCCGGGCTCGAGCTGAAACACCGCGCTGCCGCCATGGGCGGAGGCGACCATCGGCAGCTTGCCGTCGCTGGTCGGTTCGGGCTTGAAGATGCGCCAGACGATGCCGCGCGTGATGTCGGCGCCCTTGTCCGTCAATTGCGCCGACAGCGTGATCGCCCCGCTGCCCCCCAGTGCCAGCGAAGTCTCGCTGTTCGGAGGCGCATAGCGCGATATCCCGGGAAGTTTCAGATCACCGAGGCCGTCGACATCCTGCGCGACGGCGGACGAGACCGGCACCACGAACAGCGCGGTACCAAGCCAGATCGGGAAAAGACGCGGGAGCCCCTCAAACATGTCTTGCGTTGAAACCCAAGGCGGTGGCAATTTCAAGGCTTAAGAGTCCGGACCAGCTCTGTTATGAGCTCTTCCGTCCGGCGCGCCGCGCCAGTGCCCAAGCCGCCCGATGCCCCGATGGTGCGCTTCAGCTCAAATTCCAAGGAGACTCGCGCCCATGGCGTCGCCGATCATCGACTTTCTGCTGACCCGAAACTCCGCGCCGATCCCGGAGTTGAAGGAACCGGCGCCCAGCGACGCCGACATCGCGACGATGATTGCCGCTGCCTCGCGCGTGCCGGACCACGGCCGGCTTGAGCCCTGGCGCTTCATCCTCTACCGGGGCGAGGCACGGGTCGAGATCGGCAAGAAGCTGGCAGCCCTTGCCGAACAGCGCGAAGGGCCGCTGCCAGAGGGCCGCCGCAACCAGGAACTGGCGCGCTTTTCACGCGCGCCGCTGGTTATCGGCGTCGTGTCGAGCCCGAAGGAAAACCCAAAGATCCCGCAATGGGAGATGTTCCTGTCCGGCGGCATGGCGGCGATGAACCTGATAATATCAGCCAATGCGTTGGGCTATGGCACCAATATGATCAGCAACTGGTATTCCGACGTGCCGGAGGGTAGGGCGATCCTGGGGCTGGCTCCGCATGAGCGGGTCGTCGGCTTCGTTCATATCGGCTCCTATCAAGGGCCGGCGCCGGAACGGCCGCGGCCTGATCCGGCAAAGCTCTATGCCGATTATGCCGGGCCGTGGGTGGGCTGAATGTTCTACGAGCCGTCAAAAGGTCACGGGCTCCCGCACGACCCGTCCAAGGCGATCGTGGCGCCACGGCCGATCGGCTGGATCTCGACAGTGAACAAGGCTGGCAAGATCAACCTCGCCCCCTATTCCTTCTTCAATGCCTTTTCGACACGACCCTTCATCGTCTGGTTTTCATCCGAAGGCGAGAAGGACAGCGCGACCTTCGCCGAAGAGACAGGCGAGTTCGTCGCCAATCTCGTCAGCCGCGATCTTGCGGAAAAGATGAACCGCACCGCGGTCGATGCGCCGCGCGGCGTCAACGAATTCGACTATGCCGATCTCATCATGGCGCCGTCGCGTCTTGTTGCGCCACCCCGCGTCGCGGCGGCGCCCGCGGCGCTTGAATGCCGGGTGACGGAAATCCTGCGGCCAAAGGCGCTGGACGGGACACTGACCAGCGCCGTCGTCGTTGCCGGCGAAGTCGTCGGCGTGCATATCGATGATGCGTTCCTGAAGGACGGCATGTTCGATATCGCCAAGGCGGGCAATGTCAGCCGTCTTGGCTATATGGATTATGCCAGTGTCAGCGAGATCTTTTCGATGCGCCGGCCTCGTTGGGAAAAAGACTAGGGCCGGGGAAAGATCAGGCCGAAATCCCCGCCGCCCTGGCGCGTGCCAGAAGCCGCTCGGCCAGCCGCAGATGCGGCCGGTCGTACATCTTGCCGTCGATGCCGACCACGCCGGGATTTCCAGCCGCCTCGAATGCCGCAACCAAGGCGGCAGAGTGTTTCACCGCCTCAGCCGACGGCGTGAAGGCGGTGTTGATGACCGGCACCTGCGCCGGATGGATCGCCATCTTGCCGGTGAAGCCGTCGCGCTCGGCCTCGGCGCATTCGGCCTCGAACGCGGCCATGTCGCGAAAGGCGGGGAAAACCGTGTCGATCGCAGCGACTTCCGCAGCGCCCGCGGCAAGGATGGTCATGGTGCGGGCGAGGCGGAACACATCGGTGTAGCGGCCGTTCTCGTCGTGCGCAGCACGCGCGCCGATCGCCGCCGATAAGTCTTCCGCCCCCCAGGTGACGCCTATAAGCCGTGCGCTTGCGTTGGCATAAGTCGCAGCCGCCAGCACGCCGGCAGCTGTTTCGGTGATGATCGGCAGGATTTTTATCGCACCATCCGGCAGGCCGTTTTCGGCCTCGCGCACCCTGAGCTTTGCCGACAGATGCTGGACGTCCTGGCCGCTGTTCGACTTCGGCAGCATGATGCCGTCGGGTCCGGCCGGCACGAGAGCGGCCAGATCGTCATCCGTCAGGCCGGTCGAGAGATCGTTGACCCGCACATAGATAGCGGACTTGGTTTGATGCCGTTGTTCGACGATGAAGCGCGCCGCGGTGTCGCGCGCCAAGGCCTTGTTTTGTGGCGCGATCGAATCCTCGAGGTCGACGATGACCACGTCGGCGCCGGCGCCAAACGCCTTTTCCAGCTTTTTTTGGGAATCGCCGGGAACGAACAGCAATGAACGCATGAACTACGTTGCCTTCTTCATCATCGCCTGCCTTGTGCATTTGGCGACGAGCACGTCACTCTGATTGTAGGCGCGGTGCTCGAGCTCGACGATGCCGCGATCCGGCTTCGATTTGGACTCGCGCACCGACACCACCGTGGTCTCGACGCGGATCGTGTCGCCGTGGAAGACCGGATGCGGAAACACCGTCTCCTTCATGCCGAGATTGGCGATGGTGGTGCCGACGGTGATGTCGTTCACCGAAATGCCGATCATCAGACCCAGCGTGAAAAGCGAATTGACCAGCGGCTTGCCCCATTCGCTCTTGGCGGCGAAGTCGAAATCGATGTGCAGCGGCTGCGGGTTCAGCGTCATCACCGAAAACAGCATGTTGTCGCTTTCGGTGACGGTTTTCCGCAGCGTGTGCCGGAAGACATGGCCGACGACGAACTCTTCCAGATAAAGCCCGGCCATGGTCGATCTCCTCCGCTGCCGCATCGGCCCGAAAATCGAACCCGATTCTCGGGCCGATGCGAAGATTCAAAGTGTTAGAGCGTACTTTGTGCGTTCCGAAGGGACGCACGTCGCTCTAAGGGTTGATAGGCGTTGCTTATCGCGCTCGCAAGCCAGTTAACAAACATGGTGAACCGTTCGTAAACCATTTCTGCCTACGGTCTTCTCAGGGGCGGGAACGGACTCGGGTTAGGGCGTAGCGGACGGCATGGTTGTTTCGCATTTCCTGAAATGGATATACACGGCGAGAGTCTCGGAGCGCGCCGCGGCGGCAAGCGCGCTTGCCCGCGCCTACATCAATGCCGATCTGCCTTTCGAGGACCGCTGCGCGGCGGAGGCGGCGCTGACCCTGCTGCTCGACGATGCCTCGTCGAAAGTGCGGCTGGCGATGGCGGAGGCGCTGTCGATGAGCCATCACGCGCCGCTGCAGATCATCAGCGCGCTGGCGTCCGACCAGCCGGAAGTCGCAAGCCTGGTGCTGGCGCGTTCGCCGCTGCTCACCGATGCCGATTTGATCGACCGCGTTGCCGGCGGCCAGAAGGCGACGCAGAAACTGATCGCCGACCGTCCGCGCGTCTCCATGGCGGTCGCCGCGGCGATCGCCGAAATCGGTGAGCCGGAAGCCTGCGCCACGCTGCTCGCCAACAGCGGCGCCGACATCGCTTCGCTCAGCTTCCGACGCATCGCCGAACGCCATGGCCATCTGCCTCTGGTGCGCGAAGCGCTGATATCAGACGCGCGCCTGCCCGCCGACTGCCGGCATATGCTGCTGATAAAACTTGGCGAAACGCTTAAAGGTTCGCCGCTGGTGCTGGCGCTGATGGGGCGCGCCAGAGCCGAGCGTGTCATGCGCGACGCCTGCGTCAAGGCATCCGTGACGTTGATTGAAGGCACGCGCCAGGAAGAGCATGCCGCACTGATCGAGCATCTGCGCCTGCGCGGCGACCTGACCGCAAGCTTCATCATCCGCACCGTCGCGCATGGTAAGGTCGACTTCTTCGGCTCGGCTCTGGTCGCGCTCAGCCAGCAGTCCGAGCAACGGGTGAGGGCACTGCTGGCCGGCGGGCATGACGTGGCGCTCCAGGCGCTGTTCCGCAGTGCCGGCCTTGCCACGGCCACGCACGCGATCATCCTGCGCGCGCTGAAAATCTGGCGCGAAGTCGCCAATGGCAAGCGCCTCGCCGGCGTCCAGGAGGTCAGCTGGCTGATGCTGAAGGAGCTCGGCGGGCAGTCGGCGGAAGGCGATCTTGCCGGACTGGTCAAGTCGATCCATCTCGATGCGCTGCGCGAAAACGCGCGCGGTCACGCGCTGGCGATCGCGGCCGCCTGACACTCTAACGGACTGTCTGCGGGTTGCCGACAAACCAAAAGCTCGGGCATTCTACAACACCCGAGCAAGAAATCAGGACCGGCCGATAATCAGAAGCGGTAATTGACGCCGAACTTCACGGTTGAGAATTTTGCCGTGGCGCTGAAGTCGGAGTCGTTGCTGTCGTAACGCCAATCTCCGAGATCAGTGTAGAGATACTCGACCTTGGCGGTCCATTGCTGCGTGATGCCGTATTCAATACCTGCACCCACCGTCCAGCCGACCTGAGTCTCCTCGCCGTTCTGCAACGTGGGATCGTTCGGGATGCGTGCATCCACGCCTCCGATCGCCAAACCACCCGTTACGTATGGCAGGATGTTGTCGAACGCATAACCCGCTCTGCCGCGAATTGTGGCAAGCCAATTGACTTCCGTCTCGCACGGGCCCGTCCCGCAATTGAACGAGTTGAACAAATCTGGCCCGTGGGAACCGTCTATGTCAGACCAGGCAATGTCTGCCTCGACGCCAAGAACGTAATGGTCCACCTGGTAGTTGTAGCCCACGGCGACGCCGCCAATGAACCCATCGATGTCCAGATCTCCCGTCGTACCGGGCGGATTGATGTGTTCGGTGTCACCAAAACCGTAGCCAATAAATCCGCCCAAATAAGCGCCGCTCCAGTTATAGGCCGACTCAATGGGTTGTGTTTCAATCACAGCGTCGGCCGAAACCGCAACTTCGGATGAGCCAATAACGAGAATGGATGCGAGAAGAATCTTGCGCATAATTTACCCCTAATGTTGATACCAAATTGCCCCAGATTGCTGGCTTGGTCTATATGCGCGGTTACTCTTGGCGGCAGTTGGACAACGGTTCCTCTGTTTTGTTGCCAAAATGACACGAATGCAGAATGTCGCCGGTTTCAAGGGAATTATCCTTGAAACACATCAAGGGGGTAATTCCCATACTCAACCATTCGGCGCTTTCAGCGCTGCTTAACATGGCAGCGGCATCGGCTTGCCTCAATCGCGTCTCCGGTGCTTGTCAAATTGATGGGTTACGCATCTTCGCGAAAAAATCCGGAAATCCTCGATTGCCGCGGCGATGATGTGCAACGCGGCCGCGACCTGCAATATGCCGCTCGCTTCGCTCGGATGCCGCGTACCGTCTTGGAACAGCGATGGTCGCCGCCTGCCGCTTGCCACCTCGCCGAGCAGAGGCGTTCAGATATCCAGCACTTCCGTCTCGGCAAATTCCGCGCGTTCCTGGATGAAGCGGAAGCGGGCTTCCGGCTTGGTGCCCATCAGCGCGTCGACCGCGTCCTTGGTCGCGGCCTCGGCGTCGATCACGTCGACCCTGAGCAGGGTGCGCTTCCTCTGGTCCATGGTCGTTTCCTTGAGCTGGGCGGCCATCATTTCGCCCAGCCCCTTGAAGCGGCCGATCTCGACCTTGCCGCGTCCGGTGAATTCGGTGCGCAGAAGTTCGTCCTTGTGCGCATCGTCGCGGGCGTAGGCGACCTTGCCGCCTTGCCTGATCGAGTAGAGCGGCGGCACCGCCAGATAGAGATGGCCGCCGCGGATCAGGTTCGGCATCTCCTGATAGAAGAAGGTGATCAGCAGCGAAGCGATGTGGGCGCCGTCGACATCGGCGTCGGTCATGATGATGACCCGGTCGTAGCGCAGGTCCTCATCGCGGTACTTTGACCGGGTGCCGCAGCCGAGCGCTTGGATCAGGTCCGAGATCTGCTGATTGGCGGCAAGTTTGTCGTTGCCGGCGCTGGCGACGTTGAGGATTTTTCCACGCAGCGGCAGCACCGCCTGGCTGGCGCGGTCGCGCGCCTGTTTCGCCGAGCCGCCGGCCGAATCGCCCTCGACGATGAAGAGCTCGGCGCCGGCCGCGGCATTCTGCGTGCAGTCGGCGAGCTTGCCGGGCAGCCGCAGCTTTCGCACCGCGCTCTTGCGCGACACTTCCTTTTCCTGGCGACGTCGCACCCGCTCGTCGGCGCGTGCGATCACCCATTCGAGCAGCTTCGAGGCTTCCTGCGGGTTGTCGGCCAGCCAGTGGTCGAAGGGGTCGCGGATGGCGGTCTCAACAATCCTGACCGCCTCGATCGTCGCCAGCCTGTCCTTGGTCTGGCCGACGAATTCCGGCTCGCGGATGAACACCGACAGCATGCCCGCCGCCGAGATCATCACGTCCTCGGACGTGACGATCGAAGCGCGCTTGTTGCCGACCAGGTCGGCGTAGGCGCGCAAGCCCCGCGTTAAGACGTTGCGGAAGCCGGCCTCGTGCGTGCCGCCTTCACCGGTCGGGATGGTGTTGCAGTAGGAATTGAGAAACCCGTCGCCACCGAACCAGGTCACGGCCCATTCGAGCGAACCATGGCCGCCTTGCCTGTCGCTTTTGCCGGCGAAGATTTCGCGGGTGACCTGGAATTCGTCGCCGAGCGAGGCTTTCAGATAGTCCTTGAGGCCGCCCGGGAAATGGAACTCGGCCTTGGCCGGCGTCGTGTCCTTCTCCTTGATCAGTGACGGATCGCAGGTCCAGCGGATCTCGACGCCGCCGAACAGATAGGCCTTCGAGCGCGTCATGCGATAGAGCCGCGCCGGCTCGAAAGCCGCGCCCTTGCCGAAAATCTGCTCGTCGGGATGGAAGCGCGTTTTGGTGCCACGGCGGTTGTGTACCTCGCCGAGATGCTCCAGGCCGGTGACCGGAATGCCGCGCGAGAATCTTTGCCGATAAAGTTGCCGTCCCCGTGCGACTTCGACCTCGAGATGATCCGACAGCGCGTTGACCACGGAAACACCGACGCCGTGCAAACCGCCCGAGGTTTCATAGACCTTCGAGTCGAACTTGCCGCCCGAATGCAGCGTCGTCATGATGACTTCGAGCGCCGGTTTCTTGAATTTCGGGTGTGGATCGACCGGAATGCCGCGGCCATTGTCGGTAACTGTGAGATATCCGTCGGCGGAAAGCTCGACATCGATGAAAGTCGCGTGGCCGGCGACCGCCTCGTCCATCGAATTGTCGATGACCTCGGCGAACAGATGGTGCATCGCCTTGTCGTCAGTGCCGCCGATATACATGCCGGGGCGGCGCCGCACCGGCTCCAGCCCTTCCAGAACCTCGATGTCGGCGGCACTGTAGCTCTCGCTGCCGTCGCGGGATGCCGGGCGCCTCGCCGCCTGCACCAGCGGGTCGACCGGGCGCGCGGTGGCGCGAACCGGTTGCGGCTGCTTGTCCATAGTGCCGAAAAGATCGTTGTTGTCGTCCATGCCGGTCCTGGATTCCGATGCTGCGAATCACCACCCGATACTGCCACGCTTTTTGCGGGCAGGCGACGGAGGTTCCTGTTACGTTCGAGGATAGAGCCTCTTACCGCAAAACCATTCGACAACCAAGCGGCGGAAATGGGTCGACGCTTGGACATCGACGCTTTGTAAACCTTGTCCGAAGGTTGCGCCGGAAGGTTGGCCGAAAAACGGTATTTGCGAACTGCCGATGACCTAGAATGCAGCGGAACCCCTCAAGAGGCTGCTGCCCACGCATGTTGGATTACAGTTCGCTCCTGCTCGCGGCGGCGCTGTCGGGCACGTGCCTCAGCATCACCATGTTTGCGATCTGGTTCGCCGCGCCACAGGCACGCTTTGTGCTGACGGTGGGCTGCGGCATTCTGGTGCTCGTCGCGCATGTGGTCTTGTTCTGGCGCTACGCCAGGGATCCCAGCCCCTGGCTTTGCCAGATTGTGCTCGCGCTCCTCAGCCTGGGCTTCCTGGTGCTCTGCCTGTCGGCCATGCAGTATCTCGGCGTGCGTGATTACGGGCGCGCTATCCTGCCGACCCTGGCTGCGATGGCTGTCTGCGCGGGCGTAACGTATCTCGGCCTTGACGGGGTCGGCTTCATCGTCACCTACGCGACGGTAACGGCACTGCTCACGCTTATGGGCGTGATGTTCTGGATCAAGGGCGGTGGTCACGATCGCCGGATTCTGCTGGTCGTTTCGTTCCTGAGCAGCGTCTGTGCGCTGTCCTTCGTACTTTGCGCCGCGGTCCTGCTGGTCAAGGGCCAATGGACGCTCGGCGTTGCGCCCGACAATTGGGCCGAGCGGTTGAACTCCGTCGTGGCTGTTGCCTGCATGACCGGGCTCGGCGCCTTGACGCTTTCCCTCCATCATTTACAGGCGCAGACCGAATTGAAGGCCGAGACCATGACCGACCCCTTGACCGGGCTGATGAACCGGCGGGCGTTAACGGCATTCTATGGCGAGCGGGCCTTCGGTCCGTTCATGTCGGTCGCTATGTTCGACCTCGATCATTTCAAGAAGACGAACGATGCATTCGGTCATCCGGTCGGCGATCAGGTTCTGCGCCGCTTCGCCACGGTCATCAGAAAATATGCCAGGACCGGCGTCGACGCTTTTCGGCTGGGCGGCGAGGAATTCGTGCTGGTCATGTCCCGGATGACGGAAGAGAAGGCCTACGAGATTGCGAGCAAGATCAGCGTTGCCTTCGGCACCGAGGTCGTGGCCACCCAGCTTGGTCCGTTGCGCAGCACGGTCAGTGGCGGCGTCGGCTTTGGCGGGACCGGCGGCAGCAGCCTCGACGATGTGCTGGCCGAAGCCGACGCCGCGCTCTATGCGGCAAAGCGCGCCGGGCGAAATCGCGTTATCGTCCAGAACAAGGAACGCAAGACCGACCAGGTCGAGCCGGCCTTGCGTTCTGCCTGATTGCGACCGAGAGGATTACTCGGCGGCACCCAGATATTCCGACAGTGGCGGGCAGGAGCAGACGAGGTTGCGGTCGCCGGCGACATTGTCGATGCGCGATACAGGCGGCCAGTATTTGGCTGCCGTGTCGGCATCGCCGGCGGGGTAGGCCGCTTCCAGGCGCGAGTAGGGGTGGGTCCACTGGCCGGCCAGTGCCTCGGCGGCGGTATGCGGCGCATTGACCAGCGGATTGTCTGCCAGCGGCCATTCGCCTTTCGCCACCTTGGCTGCCTCGCCCGATATCGCGATCATCGCCTCGCAGAAGCGATCGAGCTCCCGCTTGGGCTCGGACTCGGTCGGTTCGACCATCAGCGTGCCGGCCACCGGAAACGACATGGTCGGCGCATGGAAACCATAGTCGATCAGCCGCTTGGCGACGTCGTCGACGCTGATGCCGGCACTGTCCTTGAGCACGCGGGTGTCGAGGATGCATTCATGCGCGACACGTCCGTGCCTGCCCTGGTAGAGCACCGGGAAATGCGCTTCGAGCCGCGTCGCCACGTAGTTGGCGGAAATGATCGCCGTCTCGGTCGCCTGCTTCAGGCCCGAAGCGCCCATCATGCGGATATACATCCAGGTAATCGGCAGGATCGAAGCGCTGCCGAACGGTGCCGCCGACACGGCATGGCCCGAGCCTTCGTTGACGTGGCCGGGCAGATAGGGTTTCAGATGCGCCTTGACGCCGATCGGGCCGACGCCGGGACCGCCGCCGCCATGCGGGATGCAGAACGTCTTGTGCAGGTTCATGTGGCAGACATCGGCGCCGATGTCGCCGGGGCGGGCGAGACCGACCAGCGCATTGAGGTTGGCGCCGTCGAAATAGACCTGGCCGCCATGCTCATGGATGAGGGTGCAGAGGTCGCGCGCGCCTTCCTCGAAGACGCCGTGCGTAGAGGGATAGGTGAACATCAAGGCCGCGAGGTCTTGCGCGTGCTCGGCCGCCTTGGCCTTCAGATCGTTGATGTCGATGTTGCCGTCCTCGGTGCAGCGCACGACGACGACGCTCATGCCGGCCATCGCCGCACTCGCCGGATTGGTGCCATGCGCGGAAGACGGGATCAGGCAGACGGTGCGGTGGCCTTCGCCGCGCGAGCGATGATAGCCGCGAATGGCGAGCAGCCCGGCATATTCGCCCTGGCTGCCGGCATTGGGCTGCAGGGTCACTGCGTCGAAGCCGGTGATCTCCGCCAGCCAGCCTTCCAGCTCGTCGATCATGGCGCGGTAGCCGATCGAATGGCTGGCCGGCGCGAAGGGATGCAGGTTGGCGACATCAGGCCAGCTTACCGGCATCATCTCGGCGACGGCGTTGAGCTTCATGGTGCAGGAGCCGAGCGGGATCATGGCACGGTCGAGCGCCAGGTCCTTGTCGGCCAGCCGGCGCAGGAAGCGCATCATGTCGGTTTCCGAGCGGTTTTCGTGGAAGACGGGCTGCGTGAGAAACGCCTTGCCGCGCGACTGTCCGGGCATGGTGCCGCCGGCAGCGGCCCCCGCCTTGGCGCCGAACAGCGCCGCAATGGCTTCCAGATCGGCATTGGTGGAGGTCTCGTCGAAGCTGACGCCGATATGGTCGGCGTCGATCAGGCGCAGCAGCCGGCCGGTCTTTTCGGCGGCGGCGGCGATCGCGCTGGCTTTGCCCCTCACTTCCACCGTTACCGTGTCGAAGCGGCTTGCGCCAAGCACCGAAACGCCCGAAGCCTTGAGGCCGGCTCCCAGGCGGTTGGCCAGCGTGTGGATGCGTTCCGCAATCGCCTGCAGGCCGGCAGGGCCATGCCAGATCGCGTAGGCCGTCGCCATGTTGGCCAGCAGCGCCTGCGCGGTGCAGATGTTGGAGGTCGCCTTGTCGCGGCGGATATGCTGTTCGCGCGTCTGCAGGGCGAGGCGGTAGCCAGGGCGGCCCTTGCTGTCGGTGGACTGGCCGACAAGGCGGCCGGGCATCAGCCGCGTCAGCCTGTCCGAAACCGCGCAATAGGCGGCGTGCGGCCCGCCAAAGCCCATCGGCACGCCGAAGCGCTGCATCGAACCGACGGCGATGTCGGCGCCAAGCTTTGCCGGCGTGTCGGTCAGCGTCAGGCCAAGCGGATCGGCAATGAAGACGACGAGTGCACCGGTGGCGCGGGCTTTCTCGATTGCCGCCCTGTGGTCGCCGTAGACACCGAACGTATCGGGCCAGGAGACGAGCAAGGCGGCGGTGTTGTCGTCGATCGTCTCGCCGTCGACCTCGGTGCCGAGCGGCTCGGCACGGGTGCGCACGACGTCGAGCGTCTGCGGATGCGGCGTGCCGGCCAGCGCCACCTTGGTCCGCTTGTCGCGATGATGGCGTAACGCAATGCCGACCGCCTCAGCCACCGCCGTCGCTTCGTCGAGCAGCGAGGCCGACGCCACCGGCAGGCCGGTCAGCTCAGTGACCAGGGTCTGGAAATTGAACAGCATTTCGAGCCGGCCCTGGCTGATCTCGGCCTGGTAGGGCGTGTAGGCCGTGTACCAGGCGGGGTTCTCGAACAGGTTGCGCTGGATGACCGGCGGCACGTGGACGCCGTGGTAGCCGGCGCCGATGAAGCTCTTCAGCACCGTGTTTTTCGCCATTGTCGCTGAAAGCTCGGCCAGCGCCTCCGCTTCGCTTGCCGGGGCCGGCAAGGCCAGCGGCCGGTCGAGCCGGATCGATTTCGGCACCGCCTGGCTGATCAGCGTCTCGACCGAGGGAACGCCGATCGTCGCCAGCATGGCTCTGACATCGTTGGTGCCCGGGCCGATGTGGCGGGCCGAGAAGGGGTAGGGTGCTGCGGTCATCTTCCTGGTCCTGCTATCAACCGATATGGGCTTTGTAGGCGGCCTCATCCAGAAGGCCTTCGAGCTGACTTTCATCGGCCAGCTTCATCTTCCACAGCCAGCCGTCGCCGGTTGCCGCCGAATTGACCAAAGACGGGTCCGATGAGAGCGAGGTGTTGGCCTCTGTGATCTCGCCGTCGACCGGTGCATAGACGTCCGATGCCGCCTTGACGGATTCGACCACGACGGCCGTATCGCCCTTGGCCAGCTTTCTCCCAAGCTCCGGCAATTCGACGAAAACGAGATCGCCGAGCTGCTCCTGCGCGTAATTTGTGATGCCGACGGTGGCGATGCCGCCTTCGACGCGGAGCCATTCGTGGTCTTCGGTGAAATAGGTTTTTGCCATCGGGACTTATCCTTTGCGGTAGCGATGAGGTGTGAAGGGCAGGGGATCGATATCAATCGGGATTTTCGTCCCGCGCACATCGGCGAAAAGCCTGGCGCCGGGCTTGGCCAGCGCAGTCTGGACATAGCCCATGGCTACTGGATGGGCGGCCGAAGGGCCGAAGCCGCCGGAGGTGACGTGGCCGGCGGGATTGCCGTCGGCGTCGAAAAGGGCAGCACCGGCGCGCACCGGCTGGCGGCCTTCCGGCTTCAGGCCGACGCGTTTTTGCGCCGGGCCGCGCTCAATGATTGCGCGCAACGCATCGGCACCGATGAACGGCCCGGTGGCGCGGATGTCCTTGGGGACGGCCCACATCAGCCCGGCGCTAGCCGGGTCGATCTCAGGCGTGATGTCCAGTCCGTGCAGGCATAGCCCTGCTTCGAGCCGCAGGCTGTCGCGGGCGGCCAGCCCCACCCACATCACGCGCTCGTCCTCGAGCAGTCTGGCGACGAGATCGCGCGCGTCCGTTTCCGGCAGGCCGATCTCGAAACCGTCTTCACCGGTATAGCCCGACCGGCTCATGAACCAGTTCGCGCGGGGCTCAAAGCCATGCATGAACAAAAGCGACCCGGTTTCGATGCCGGCGCGGGACAGGGCGGCCCAGGCTTCGGGTCCCTGGATCGCCAGGAAGACGCGGTCGAGTGCGTCAACCTTTGCGTCGAAATCCCCAGCCAGCGCGCGCAGGTGCTTTTCGTCGGCTTCGGCATTGCCGGCATTGGCGACGACCATAAAGCGCTCGCGGCCAAGCCTGGTGACGATCAGATCGTCGGTGATGCCGGCGGCTTCGTTGAGAAAGAACGTGTATTTGGACTGGGAAATCTCGAGCGCGCCTGCGTCCAACGGACAGGCGCGATCGAGCAGCGCCACCGCGCCCGGGCCGCTGATCTCGAACAGCTTCATGTGCGAGATGTCGAACAGGCCGGCGTGTTCGCGGGTATGAAGGTGCTCCTTCATCACGCCGGCCGGATAGGTCAGCGGCATCGACCAGCCGGCGAACGCGCCAAAGCGCGCACCGGCTGCCACGTGCAGATCTTCGAGGGGCAGGTGTTTGGTGTCGTCGCCCGTCATGTCATCTCCAGAGTCGCACGCAATCGGCCGCGAATGGCGGCCAGTCCGTGCCCCTCTGTCTGAAGCCTGAGAGACTCGCGCCCCGTAACTCTGTCGGCAGCGCTTACACCTTCGGCGCGGGGCGAAAAAACCCCGACTTTCCAGAGTGTCTTTCCCGTCTACGGTTCTTTTGCCTGAGAGATTTCGGGCGATTTCCCCTTCGGCGGCAGCTCTCGCTGCTCTCTCCCGCAAACAGGTAGGGCTCGCAAAAGCCCTCGACTCGCCATCCATAGCCTGTAGGCGACACCTTGTCACCTACCTGCGGCGGCCTTACCGACAAGTCTTCGCTGGCGACCTCGCTGTTTGCTGGTTCTCAAGGCACTGCTGATATAGGGGACCGATATTCCGGATGAACCCGGCCCTGCGCAGCGATGGCGAAGATTACAGCGACGACAGCGACAGTTGAGCGTCTCGGTCAGATGCCGCCGTACCAGTCGTAGCCATTGTCCTCCCAGTAGCCGCCCTTGCCGCCGCCGACAGTGGCGAAACCGTCGACCAGTTCGATCCTGTGGAGATATTTCGGCATCTTGTAGCCGATCTGGCGTTCGACGCGGACACGCAACGGCGCGCCGTTCTCGACGGGCAGCGGCTTGCCGTTCACGCCATAGGCAAGGATCGTTTGCGGATGACGGGCATCGATCAGGTCGATCGAGCCGTAATATTTGATGTCGCCGGACAGGCTGCGGTCGATCGTGTCGAGGCAATGGAACATCACGTAGCGCGCCTGCGGCTTGACCACCGCCTGATCAAGCACCAGCGACAGCGGCGTCCCGGTCCATTTGGCGATGCAGCTCCAGCCTTCGACGCAGTCGTGGCGGGTGATCTGGGTACGGCTTGGCATGTTCATCAGCTGCTCGCGGGTCAGCGACAGCGGCTTTTCGACAAGGCCGGAAACCTCGAGCCGCCAGTCGGCGAAATTGTTGGCGAGCAGGCCCTTGTAGACATCGTCGTCCGGCGCGGTGACGCCGTTCGGCCGCTGCGGCTGGCGGATGTCGGCCTCGGTGAATTCCGGCGCCAGCGAATCGCCGGCGAGCAGGCGTTGCGCGCGCCATGTCAGGCCGTTGGCGCCTTCGAGGAAACTGCGCAGGCCGTCGCCGACGCCAAGCTGGCTGTCGAAGGCATCGCAACCCGACAGCATGATGCCGGAGACGCCGAGGCTGGCCGAGGTCAGGAATTTCCTTCGGCTTATCTGTAGTTTGGGGCTGATCATAAACTTCGCCATCTCACGCACTCCTCTCGGGCGTTTTGCCGTCATGCGCCGGCGGATCGGTCCGGTACCAGCCGGTGATGATGGAACGCAGCTCGTTGATCGGGCCGGCGGCGAAGATCATCAGCATATGGATGATGAAGAAGACGATGAGCAGCAGCATCACGATGAAATGGATCGTCCGCGCCGTCTGCCGGCCACCGAGCAGGTCGTTGAGGAATGGCAGCGCCGCGTTCATGCTCGGCGACATGGCAAGGCCGGTGATGATCATCAGCGGCAAAAGCACGAACATCACGCCGCCATAGGCCATCTTCTGCAGCGTGTTGTACTCGCGCGCGTGGTGGAACTTCAGCTTGGCATGATCGACGATGTCTCGCGGCAAGCGCCTGAAATCGTCGATGCGCGGGGCAAGATCGCGTCGCAGATGACCGTTGATCAGGCTGGCGACCAGCCAGACGACCAGTGTCGTGGTCAGTATCCAGGCGAAGAAGAAATGGACGACGCGGGCGGTGCCGAGGTCGTAATAGGAAGGGATCGTCGCCCAGGACGGGAAGGCGCGAGACCTCTCCTGGCCCGCCGGCCCGGACCAACCCAGCACACCGGTCGTGTCGAAGCGCTTGCCGAAGATCTCGGTGTAGCCGCGCGGACCGTGTGCGGTGTTCTCGGCGCCGATGGCGAAGACGGTATTGTTATATGCGAATCCCGACTCCTTGCCGATATAGAGCTGGGGGCGGGCGTTGAATATCTGCAGGCCGGAAAGCAGCATGAAGAACAGCGAGATGGCCCAGAGCCAATGCGTCAGCCGCGTCCAGCGCGACTGCCGGTAGATCAGCGTCGCATCCTTCAGAGGGGCAGCGTCCACCTCGGCGGCGGATTGGCTTCTGGCAACCGATTCCATTTCTTTGCGTCCTTCCGGCCGCTCAGTCGGCCTTTGCGATCGTTCTCCTCCCAATACGTTGCCAGCCAAAGCGATGTTTCATGCAATCACGTATTTATTACTGGCACGGAATTATTACAGGCTGGCCGGTACTACTGGCTTCCAAGACTGACGGCGAGGTTGACCGCGGCGGCGACGATCACTGTATTGAAAAAGAACGACACGATCGAATGCAAAAGCACGATGCGGCGCATTTGCGTGGTCGAGACGTCGGTATCTGACGTCTGCGAGGTCATGCCGACGGTGGTCGAGAAGTAGAGGAAGTCCCAGCCGTCCGGCTGCTCCTTACCGGTAAACACGAGGCCGCCGACGGGCTTTTTCTGCTTCGACTTGCTGCCGGAGTCGGTCTCTTCATCGTCCATCCAGTAGACATGCGCGTAGTGCAGCGCCGTCATGGCGTGGATGGTGAACCAGCCGAGTGGGATCGACAGCAGCGCGAAGGTGAGTTCGACGGGATGCGGGCTGCCCCCTCGATTGATCAACTGGAACAGCGAGATGATAGCAACGGCGACGACAATCAGGGTCACGGCAAAGATGACCAGCACCGGCTGGTCGGTGGCGCGGGCATTCTTGCTCAGATAGCGGCCGGTGAGCAGCGGCATCTGGGCGATGACGAGGGCTGTGTAGGTGGCGAAGAACGCATTGGCGCCGATCGAATAGACGAGCGGAGCGCGCAAGACCAGCGCGATCGCCAGTGCCACCACACCGACGCAGGCCGAGACCGCGAATTGCATATGGCGGTGCAATGGTGTTTTCAGGGGTGTATCGGTCGTCATGGCCCGGCCTCTGACGGCGGTCCGTCTTCTACGGTGCCGAGCGTCCTTTCGGACGCGAAAGGACACTGTAGCACTTTTGAAGTCTGCGCATGATCCTTTCCGAGCCGAAGGTGGCGAAGTAAAAATCGATTCCGATTTGCGGCGTGCGTTGAAGCGCGTCGCGTCTGAAGGGATTCATGCGACGCGCTTTAGGTTTTTGTTTTTATGCATGTCGTTATCCCAAAACCGCTGCGCACTTTTGGACGACATGCATTAGAAAACGCCGCCGATCCCAATGCCGCCGCTGATGTCGGGCGGAGGTGCGGCCGGACGCGAGGATTGCTGCTGCGACCGTGCGGCTTTTCGGTTGGCCGCCTTCTTGCGCGTCGGAGCCGCCTCCGATGCCACCTTCGCCGGCTTGATCTTCCGCACGACGACCGGATCCTTGCAAACCCGCCCGGAGCGCAGGAAAAGGTCACTCAGAAGTTCAACCGTAGGCTCGGTCGCGGATGCGGTTTTCGCGGTGTTTTTGTAGTAATTGGTGAGCGCGCGCACGGAGCCCTTGCCCCAACTTCCGTCCACCGTCATCCGATAGCAGCCCAAACGTCGCAATTCGGTCTGGATGCTGCGCGCGAGATCGGTCGCTTTTTGGGAATCCGTTTCGGTCGCCGAAGTACCGACGATCAGCGTTTCAAGTCCGGAGACGACGCTCTGCCTGGCCCCCTCGAGGCTGGCGACCTGCGTGCCGGCGGGCTTGGCCGCAGCGTCGGGTAAGGGCGAAACCTCGACCGAACGCAATGTCTGGCCAACGATCAGAACGGCTGTCTGCAGGTCGTTGGAAGCGAGCTCGACCTTCAGCTTCTCCTTGGCGGCAGGATCGGCCAGGATGCGCGACAGGCTGGCGCTGAGCTGGGCCGGATCGAGCACTTGCTGCTCGGTGAAGTAAAACTGCTCGCGAAGGTTCGACTGATCCCACGGAACCTGACGCCCGATGGTGATTGCCTCGGTCTCGTTGCGCACGCGGATCATCATGTCCGAAATGCTGAGCCCGGGAATCTCGGCGTTCTTCAACAATGCCGTGGTGAAGGGGCTGTTGTCTCCCGAGCCGTCGACAGCGACGTTGCCGGGCTGCGTTGCAAAGGCAATGAATGTGTTTTCACCCACTTCGATCTGTGCGAGGCCGTCCATGGCGCTGGGGCCTTTGCCCATCGGGTTGTTACGACAGGCGTCAAGAAACACGAAGGTCTGCCTTTCACGGTTGGCAAATCTCGAAATCACATCGTTGAGCTTGACCGCGCCCGCGATCAACTCCTGCAGGTTCTCGGCGTTGGGCGTATCGACCGGCAGAAGATAGTTCTCGCCCCCGAGTTGCACGCCGTGGCCAGCGTAGAAGATGAGGACGGCGCTGGCGTCCGCCAACTTGCCCTCGGCTTGTTTGAAAAGCTCGGTGAACCCGTCGGACGACAGGTTGGTTGCCGTCAGCACATCGAATTTCAGCCTCTTCAGGCTTTCAGAAAATCTGGTGGCGTCGTTTGCAGCATTGGCCAGCTGCGGGAGGCGGGCGCTCCGGTAGTCGGAGTTGCCGATGACGATCGCGAGCCGCTTGCCTGGCTGTAGCGACTGGCCTTCCTCGACCGCGGCCTGAACGCCGAGGGATCCGAAAAGTGAAACCAGCAGGACCGCAGCAATGCGCAGGAGGAGACGGTAGCTCATGGCAAGGGCTCGTTTCGGCGCGTGATATCTTCAAGTCGCCGAAGTGTCCGCCCGACTGACGCCGTTCCGCTGATGCGCCGGAACTCGTTTCTCCGAAGACCATCGCAATTTCTACACCAGAACCCATGTCAAAGGAAGCGTAAGGGCGCGACCCGCCTTCGGTCCGGGCGAGCTCGGTTTCCCTGGAGATGCCGTGGGGTCCAGCCGGATGGTAGCCGCCGCAACCATTTCAGTCCGTCGGAAGCCAGCGGTCCACACGAAATCATATCCACGCCAGAGATAATTTGTTATGCTCCTACCAACGCTGGCTTAGTGTTGCACCCGCATCTACTGCAGTCAGTGATGTTTTTTCATAGTTCAACTGCGCATTGCATGTCCTGATATTTAAGCCAGACGACAAAAGTAGCAGGGGAAGGGGACAATGAAAGGCAAGGGTTGGCGTTTGCGCCTGTGCGCGAGCTCAATTTCGATTGGTGCTGCATTGGTTTTCCTGCCTTCGAAGGCAAACGCCTGTATCGAAGACAGTGAGGGCAGCTTTCTGCTGACGGACTGCTATGTCGGCGTGACCGTCAATAGCGCGATTGTCGACACGTCCCTGGATGCGCTTCTCAAATTGTCCGACGACATCATCCAGGCGGATGTCGCAGCTCCGCCGGCGGCCCAGTCTTCGCCGTTCGGCGTTTTCGCTTCCGGCCAGTTG